>JAWVGM010000099.1:0-96408 GCA_033855075.1 Solirubrobacteraceae bacterium
GCCGCCTGCGACCATGTAGGAGCGATGTTCGGAACAGGCCAGTCGATCCAGCTCGCCCGCATCTTCGGGATCCGGATCGGCGCGAGCCCCAGCTGGTTCGTCGTGCTGTTCGTCTTCATCTACCTGATGTCGGACACGTTTCGCAACGTGCTCGACGGATCGAGCACGCAGGGGTACCTCGTCGCGGTCGCCGCCGTGATGCTGTTCTTCACCTCGATCGTCCTCCACGAGCTCGGCCACGCGTTCGCGGCGCAGCGCTCCGGTATCAAGATCCAGGGGATCGACCTGTGGTTCTTCGGCGGCCTGGCGAAGATGTCCCAGGACCCCGACACGCCCGGTCAGGAGTTCAAGATCGCCGCCGCCGGGCCGCTCGTCACGCTGGCGATCGTCGCGCTGTGCACGGGGCTCGTCGCGGCCATCAGCAACGACCCGCTGCTCGACGTCCTCCTGTTCTCGAGCGGCGTGCACATCTCCCCCGGGCTCGCGCTGCTCGGCTTCCTGGCATTCATCAACGCCGCGCTGTTTCTGTTCAACATGGTGCCCGCGTTCCCGCTCGACGGCGGCCGGATCGCGCGCGCGATCGTGTGGCAGCTCACCGGCGACCGCACGCGCGCAACGATCGTCGCGGGCCGCCTCGGCGAGGGCTTCGCGTACCTGCTCATCGGCATCGGCGTCTTCATCGCCGCCCGCGGCGCCTACGTCGACGGCATCTGGCTCGGCGTGCTCGGATGGTTTCTCGCGCAATCGGCACGCGGCGCGGTCGTACGCTCGAAGCTCAGCGAGCGCATGGACGGCATCACCGTCGCGGACATCATGGATGCCGAGCCGGTGACGATGCCCTCCGGCGTGACCCTGTCGCGCGCCGACGACGAGTTCTTCGCGCGTTACGGCTGGGACTGGTTTCCCGTCGTCGACGATCAACGGCGGTTTATCGGCATCGTGCGGCGGGCGCGCGTGGACGAGGAGATCGCGGCCGGGCGGCCGGCACTCGAGGTCGCCGAGGTCGTCGACATCGGCGACGCGGCCGGCTGGCGGGTGCCGTCCGATCGCTCGCTGGAGACGCTGCTCGGCGACGATCGCCTACGCGACAAGCGGGCGCTCATGGTCGTCGACGGCGACGGGATCCTGCGCGGCGTCGTGACGATCGAGCAGGTCGGGCGGGCCGTGTCCGCGGCCCTACCGCAGTCCGCGGCATAGCGGCTATAGAGTCCGCGCCTTGCCAGCTCACGACGTGCTCATCATCGGCGCCGGTCTCGCCGGCCAGCGCGCGGCGCTTGCCGCCGCACAGGCGGGCGCGAGCGTCGCGATCATGAGCAAGGTCCACCCGGTCCGGTCGCACTCGGTCGCCGCCGCGGGCGGCATCAACGCGGCGATCGCGATCGACGACGACTGGACCGAGCACGCCTACGACACCGTCAAGGGCTCGGACTTCCTCGGCGACCAGGACGCGATCGAGATCATGTGCAGCGAGGCGCCTAAGGAGGCGATGCACCTCGAGCACATCGGCGTCACCTTTCACCGTAACGACAAGGGCGAGCTCGACCTGCGCGCGTTTGGCGGTGCTTCCAAGAAGCGCACCGCGTACGTCGCGGACATCACCGGCCAGGCGATCCTGCACGTGCTCTACGAGCAGCTCATGCGCTTTCACGAGGTCGTCGATCGCTTCGAGGAGTGGTTCGCCACGTCGCTCATCCTCGATGACGACGGCCACTGCGCCGGGGCGGTGGCGCGCGACATCCGCACGGGCGCCATGGAGATCTTCAACGCGAAGTCGGTGATCCTCGGCTCCGGCGGCAACGGCCAGTGCTACAAGCCGACGACGAACGCGCTCATCTGCACGGGCGACGGCATGGCGCAGGCCTACGAGATCGGGTGTCCGATCATGGACATGGAGATGGTTCAGTACCACCCGACGACGCTCGCCGAGAACGGCTTTCTCATCACCGAGGGCGCCCGCGGTGAGGGCGCGCACCTGCTCAACTCCGAGGGCCGCCGGTTCATGGAGGACTATGCGCCCAACAAGATGGAGCTCGCCTCGCGCGACGTCGTCTCCCGCGCCGAGCAGACCGAGATCCTCGAGGGCCGCGGCGTCGGGTCTGACGGCCAGGGCATCTACCTCGACATCACGGTCGTGCCGAAGAAGCGCATCCACGAGGCGCTGCGCGAGATCGTCAACATCGGGCGCGACTTCGCCGGGACGGACATCACGCGCGAGCCGATCATGATCCGTCCGGGCCAGCACTACATCATGGGTGGCGTGAGGACCGACTCCGACGGGCGCACGCCGATCCCGGGCCTGTATGCAGCCGGCGAGGTCGCGTGCGTATCGGTTCACGGCGGCAACCGCCTCGGGGCGAACTCGCTGCTCGACACGCTCATCTTCGGCCGCCGCTCGGGCGAGCACGCCGCCGCGCGCGGCAGCGACATGGCGATGCCGCACGCGCCCACCTCGCGGCTGCGCCAGGACGCCGAGCGCATCGACGCGATCATCGGCCGCGAGCACACCGGGCGGCGCGTCTCGGAGATCAAGGACGAGCTCGGCTCGACGATGAACGAGTACGTCGCCGTCTATCGCGACGAGGAGGGCCTGACCAAGGCGCTCGAGATCGTGCTCCGGCTGAAGGACGAGGCCTCCAAGGCCTACATCGACGACGGCGGCACGATCTTCAACCAGGACGTGCTCGGCGCGATCGAGCTCGGGTACATGCTCGACTGCGCCGAGATGACGGTCGTGGCGGCCATCGAGCGCAAGGAATCGCGCGGGGCGCAGTTCCGCACCGACTACCCAGAGCGCGACGACGACGAGTGGCTCAAGCACATCAACCTCACCCGCGGGGACGACGGCAGCCCCGAGATCTCCTACTCCCCGGTGACCATCACGCGGTGGGAACCTGAAGTGAGGAAGTACTGAACCCATGGCCGAGTTCACGCTCAGACTGCGCCGCTACAACCCCGAGACGTCCGCTCCGCCGTACTGGGAGGAGCACACGGTCGACCTCGAGCCGCACCGCTCGGTGCTCGAGGCGATCCTCCAGGCCAAGGCGCGCTTCGACGGCTCGATCGGGATCCGCTGCTCGTGCCGCGCGGCGATCTGCGGCTCGTGCGGAGTGCGCATCAACGGCAAGCCCGACCTCGCGTGCCACACGCACCTCGACAAGGCCAAGCGCCACTCGCGCGACGGCGTCATCGAGGTCGAGCCCATGGGCAACATGCCGATCATCAAGGACCTCATCGTCGATATGGAGGCGGTGCACTGGAAGAAGATCCAGCGCGTCACCCCGTGGCTCATCGCCAAGCAGCCGGTGCCCGAGCGCGAGTACATCGTGCCGCGCGAGACGATGGTCGACGTCACCCAGTCGATGGCGTGCATCCAGTGCGGGGCGTGCGTGTCGGATTGCCTGTCGATGGAGGTCGACCCGGAGTTCATCGGCCCGGCGGCGCTCGCCAAGGCCTACCGCTTCGTCGGCGACCCGCGCGACGACCAGCACTTCGAGCGCCTCAACGACCTCGCCGAGGATCCGCACGGCATCTACGACTGCACGCACTGCTTTCAGTGCATCGACGCCTGCCCGAAGGGCGTCGCGCCGATGAGCCAGATCATGCGCCTGCGCCGCCTGGCGGGCAGCGATCACGGGATCGTCGATCACAACAACGGCGAGCGCCACGAGGCGGCGTTCGTATCGCTGGTGGCGCAGTACGGGCTGCTCAACGAGGCCGAGCTCCTGCCGCGCTCCTACGGCGGCAACTCGGCCCTGGCGAAGTTCTCCCCGAAGGCGGGCGCCGAGCTCGCGAGCTCGCTGCCGGCGATCGCCAAGGCGCTGCTGCGGCGCAAGGTGACGCCCGCGGCCGTACTCAAGCCGCACAAGCTGGCCAAGCGCGACCTCGATCAGGTCAAGAAGATCTACAAGCACGTGGAGGCCAAGGACGAGCGCTACGAGCTCAACCTCTACATCACCGGCTACGACGAGGACAACGACTGATGAAGGTCGCCTACTGGCCCGGCTGCGTCTCGCGCGGCTTCACCCCCGAGCTGCACGGCTCGATGGCGCGGATCGCGCCGCTACTCGACATCGAGCTCGTCGCGATCGACCGCGCATCCTGCTGTGGCGCGGGCGTCATCGCCGAGCACAACCAGGAGCTCGCCGACACGCTGAACGCGCGCACCTTCGCGCTCGCCCAGGAGGTCGGCGGCGCGTCGCTGATGATGAACATCTGCTCGACGTGCCAGGGGGCGCAGAGCGAGTGCCAGGAGCGCCTGGACGCCAACGCCGAGTACCGCGCGCACGTCAACGAGACGCTCGCAGAGGAGGGCCTGACGTACGAGAAGGGCCTGACGAACAAGAACTTCCTCTGGTTGCTCGTCGAGGAGTTCGGCCTCGACGAGCTGCGCCGTCGCGTGCAGCGACCGCTGACCGACCTGCGCGTCGGACCGTTCTACGGCTGTTACATCGTGCGCCCCGAGAAGCGCCTCGGGATCGACGAGGACCATCCGCGCGACTCCTACCTCGGGCTCGTCATCGAGGCGCTCGGCGGCACGGTCATCGACTACGCCGGCAGCCACAAGTGCTGTGGCTTCCCCATCATCACCATGAACAAGGAGGCCTCGCTCAAGCAGGCCGGCCGCCACCTCGGCGACGCGGTCGACGCCGCCGCCGACTGCCTCGTGACGCCGTGCCCGCTGTGTCACCTCAACCTCGATCTGCAGCAGCCGCTCGCCGAGCGCGTCGTCGGGCGCGACCTGAACATGCCGGTGCTGCATCTCCCCCAGCTCGTCGGGCTCGCGCTCGGCCTACCGCCCGCACAGCTCGGCCTCCAGCGCCACGTCGTCAAGCCCACCGCGGTGATCGACTGGCGGACCTCTGTCGTCGCCGCGGTCGGTGAGACCTCCGCTGCAGGGTAGGCGGGACGCCGCCCGCCGGCTGCTCGACGGGGTGCGGCGCACGGCCGCTGAGCTGATCGCGCCGGCGCCGCGAGACGACGACGACGACGCCGCCGCCGCAGTCGCCGCCGCCAATCCTGCGCACCCCGCGGGCGGGCCCGCGGACAGCGACGCGCGGATCGACGCGGCGCGCGATCGCCTGCGGGGGAGCGTGCCCGCCCAGAACGGGGACGGCGCCGAGGAGCGGTAACCCCGCCCGTGCGGCGCCGCCGGGTACACGCGCAAGAGGGGGGCCCGCAGGCCCCCCTCTTGCGCTTCAAACCCCATTTGCCCGTCCCTGGGACATCGACCGGCGCGTTAGATCCCATTCACCCGCGGCCCGGCTGTTGACCCGCCAACCATTGTGCCCGAGGCGACGGGAACCGTCGTCCCCCGGCCGGGGTGATCTTGGGGTGAGCCACCCTCACCCGTTGAGGATCTGCCCAGTTTGGGCCGGGGTCCCTCATTTTCGGGCGCACCGCTGCCGATACGACGCGGATGAATCTCGGCGGTGAGGTCACGGTCGTCCTGGCCTGGTTCGAGGACCTGATCGACGCCGGGCTGCGCAGCCTGATCGAACGCGACCCCAACCTGCGGATCGTGGCGTCCGGCGTCTCGGTCGAGCAGCTAGATTCGGTCGTCGCCGAGCACCGCCCGCGTGTGACGCTCGTGAACCTCGACGGCCTGCAGGCGCCGTCGGAGATCCGGCGGCTGCACGCCGCGCACCCCGACACGCGCATCGTCGTGCTCGGCAGCCGTCCGACGCCCGGCGAGTGCAGCCAGTTGCTCGCGCTCGGCGCGACCGCATGCCTGGGCAAGGAGGTCCAGGCGCGCGACGTCCTCAACGCCATCCACCTCGCCTCCCGCGGCCTGCACGTCCTGCCCCACAGCGAGCCGGGCGCGGCCGGCAACGGACACGAGGTCCTCACGCCGCGCGAGGCCGACGTCCTCGACCAGCTTCAGCTCGGCCGCTCCAACGGCGAGATCGCCGCCGCCCTCTCGGTCAGCGTCGAAACCGTTCGCACCCACGCCCGCAGCGTGTTCCGCAAGCTCGGCGTGCACAGCCGGCGGGAACTGGCGCGGTAACGACGCCGCGCCCGGGTTACCGGCGGGCAAGTGTTTCGGCGATGTGGGCGATGAGAGCGTAGGGCTCTCGGGTGAGTTCGTGCCAGGTGGCGCGCAGGACGAGGTAGCCGGCGCGGCTGAGAACTGCGTCCTTGCGCCGGTCGCGAGCAAACGCGGCGCGTGTGGCGTGAAACGCGTAGCTGTCGAACTCCAGGACGACCTTCTCGATGCGCCATACGGCGTCGACCTCGAAGCCTTCGACGCGATGGTTGAAGACCGGAGCCGGGAGTCTGGCGGCACGAATCAGCGCCGCGAGGCGTCGCTCGGCATCGGAGCGGGTGAAGGCGGGCTCGGCGAGGAGCGCGCGGAGGGCAGGTTTGCCGGCGCGGCCGGGTGCGCGCTCGCTCGTCGCTTCCAGCTCCGATCTCGTGACGAGCTTGTTGATCTGAGCCAGCTCGAGCGCGGTCGCAAGCTCGTGCGCCGAGAGGTCGGTGGCGATGTCCAGCAGGGTCCGGGCCGGGCTGGTGAGAGGGATGCCGTGCAGGGTGCGCAGGTCACCGACGGAGAAGCCGCCGGTCCGGTGGGGCCGGATGCCTGCGATGCGAACACGGCGATCACCGATCACCGTCACATCGATCAGCGCACCGGACTCAGGACGAACCGCCCAACGGGCCGCGGCGGCGTGACGCGTCAGCACGGCGCCGTCACCGCACGCGTACACCGCAGCGACCGCACGACCGACCGGGGTCGGCGTTGACTGGCCCCAGATGTACACGCCGTCGTAGAGCGGGTACAGCAGGCCGCGTCGGACCCGCGACCGAATCGCGCCGCGCTCGAGCCCGAGCGCATTCAGCTGAACGCGTGCCACGACCTGAAACTGGCGACCGGCCACCGCGGCGACCAACCGATCGACGACCACAGGTGACCGATCTCGACCGGCACCCGCGAGATCGGTCACAACCGCATCACATACGACCAGCAGTGACCGCTCCCGAAACGGCTCGACGACATCGGTCACATGTGGTCGCGAGCTCGACATTGCCCGCGAGGATCCCGCGCCCGGGCGAGCCCACGTGCGCGCGAAGCCAAGTCGGCACGCCCCGGGCGCAGAGCCGAGGCAGTCCAGTCCTCTTCCTTGGAGATGCTGTTCGCCGGGCCCGCGCGGCCCAGACCGAACCGCTAGACCCGCGCCCCGATCAGCCCGCGCGCGTAGAGCACCTCGGCGAGCTGGACGGTGTTCAGCGCGGCGCCCTTGAGCAGGTTGTCGCCGACGACGAAGAAGTTGAGCGCGTGCGGGTCTGCGAGGTCGCGGCGGACGCGCCCGACCGCCACCTCGTCGCGGCCGGCGTACTCGAGCGGCGTCGGGATGTCATCGACGACGAGCCCCGGGAACGCGGCGAGCACCTCGAGCGCCCGGTCGACGTCGACCTCGCGGGCGAACGTCGCGCGCACGGCGACGCCGTGCCCGACCATGACACCGACGCGGACGCACGTCGGGGAGACGGCGAGATCGGGGATCCCGAGGATCTTCCGTGACTCGTTGCGCAGCTTGAGCTCCTCGTCGGTGTAGCCCTCCTCGCCGACCGTCCCCAGCAGCGGCACCACGTTGAACGCGAGCGTGGCGGCATGGACCGAATGCGAGACCTTCGCGGCGGCGGAGGCACCGTCGTCGCAGAGCTGCGCCACATCCTGGGCGAGCGGCGCGATCTGCCCGGCGAGCTCGTCGATGCCCTTCTGTCCGGCGCCGCCCGCGGCCTGAAAGCTCGTCGGCACGATCGCGCGCAGCTCGAACTCCTCGTGCAGGGCCTTGAGCGGCAGCATCGCGACCATCGTCGTGCAGTTCGGGTTGGCGACGATGCCGTGGTGGGCGTCGAGCGCCTCGGGGTTGACCTCGGAGACCACGAGCGGCACCGCATCGTCCATCCGGAACGCGCTCGAGTTGTCGACGACGACCGCACCCGCGTCGACGAACCGCTGCGCCCACTCGCGCGAGCGCGTCGCCCCCGCCGAGAACAGCGCGACGTCGAAGCCCTGGATCGTCTCGCCGGTCAACGGCTGCACGACGAGCCCGCCGTCGAGCACACGGCCCACCGAGCGCTCGGACGCGAAGGGCACGACCTCGGAGGCCGGAAACTCCCGCGAGCGCAGGAGCCGCAGCATGACGGTGCCGACCGCGCCCGTGGCGCCGACGACGGCGACGCGCAGGCTCACGCGAACTCCCCGAACGGCCGCTCGGGCCGGATCGTGTCCGGCCCGGAGAGCTCGAAGGCGGTGTGCAGCGCGCGCACCGCGTCGGGAACCTGCGCGCCCGCGATCACGCACGAGATCTTGATCGGGGACGTGGCGATCATCTCGATGTTGATCTCCTCGTCGCCGAGCGTCGTGAAGACCTTGGCGGCGACGCCGGGGTGCGACTTCATCCCCGCGCCGATGACCGAGACCTTGCCCATGGCCTCGTCGGTGGCGACCTCCATGCCGAACTCGTCGCACAGCGGCGCCAGCGCGTGGCCGGCGTCGACGAGATCGGTGCGCGGGACGGTGAACGACATGTCCGCGACGGCGCCCTCGGATACGGGCTCGTTCTGGATGATCATGTCGATGTTCACGTTGGCCACGGCGAGCACGGTCGCGATGCGACCGGCGATGCCGGGGATGTCGGGCACGCCCTTCAGCGTGACCCGCGCCTCCTCGGTCGAGTGTGTGACGGCGGTGATGAGCGGTTGTTCCACGGTTTCCTCTTGTCCGACGATGACGGTACCGGGCGCATCGTCGAAGCTCGACCGGCAGTGGATCCGCACTCCGTGGGTGCGGGCGTATTCGACCGAGCGCAGCTGGAGGACACCGGCGCCGCTGGACGACATCTCGAGCATCTCCTCGAAGGAGACGACAGGCAGCTTACGGGCGTCCGGCACGATCCGCGGATCCGCGCTGAACACGCCGGCGACGTCGGTGTAGATCTCGCACACGTCGGCGCTGATCGCCGCCGCGAGGGCGACCGCCGTCGTGTCCGAGCCGCCGCGGCCGAGCGTCGTGACGTCCTTCGCGGTGGACACGCCCTGGAAGCCCGCGACGAGCACGATCGAGTCCTCGTCGAGGGCGTCGCGTATCCGATCGGCGCGCACATCTAGGATGCGCGCCTTCGTGTGCGACGTGTCTGTAACGATCCCGGCCTGTGAGCCGGTCAGGGAAATGGCGCGATGGCCGAGGTCGTTGATCGCCATCGCGCACAGGGCGCACGACTGGCGCTCGCCGGTCGACAGCAGCATGTCGAGCTCGCGCGGGTCGGGGTGCGGCGAGATCTCCTGTGCCTCGGCGATGAGGAAGTCGGTCGTCTTGCCGCGCGCGCTGAGGACCGCGACGACGCGATTGCCCATCTCCCGCTTGGCCACGATCCGCTGCGCCGCGCGCTTCAGGCGCTCGGCATCGGCGACGGAGGTCCCGCCGAATTTCATGACAACCGTGCCGCGCATGACCGGATCGGAGGGTAGCGAGTGAGCCTCTCCGCCCTGCTGCGCCCGCGCGTCCTGGTCCCCGTCGTCCTGCTGATCGTGATCGGCGCCGGCATCCTCATCTTCTCGGGGGGTGGCGACTCAAAGCCCGTCGCCGAGGCCGGCTCGCACTTCGGCGAGTCCAACAGCAGCACGGGGCGAGGCTCGCTGCTCGACACGATGGCGCCGATCCTCGGGGCGACGCAGCCCAAGCAAACGCGTGGCTCCGATCCCAAGCCACCGTCGGCCGACGAGCTCGGCCGCAGCCCGGGTGACGCCGTCGCGGGGCTGTTCATCGTCGGCTTCCGCGGCAAGGGCGCCGGCAGCGACTTCTTCGCGCGGCTCGAGGCGCGGCCATACGGCGGCGTGCTCCTGACCAGCGGCAACTACAGCGACACGAGGCAGCTCGGGAACCTGACCCGCACGATCCAGCGCGCCGCCCGCCGGGCCGGCAACCCGGCGCCGCTCGTCGCGGCGCAGCAGGAGGGCGGCGACTTCAACGCGTTCGGAGATCTCGCCCCCAAGCCGCAGGTCGACGTGGGCAAGGCCGGCCCGCGGACGGCGTTCGCCAGCGCGCTGCTCGCCGGCAAGGTGCTCAAGGTTCTCGGGGTGACGGTTACGCTCGCGCCCAACGCCGACATCGAGGTCGCCGGCGGGCCCGCGCAGGGGCGCGCCTTCTCCGACCGCCCGTCGGAAGTCGTGAGCGCGGTGCGCGCTTCGGTGGGCGCCTACAAGGCGGCCGGGATCATCTCGGCCGTCGGGCCGTTCCCCGGCGACGGCGCCGCGAGTCAGGATCCGAACATCGGTGCGGCTCCCGTCGGGCTCAGCATCGAACAGCTGCGCGGCGCCGACATGAAGCCGTTCGCCGCGGTGGCGAGCGGGCGCACGGCCGCGCCCGCGATCCAGATGTCCAACGCGATCTACGTCGCCTACGACGCCGTCACCCCTGCGACGCTGCTGCCCGACGCCTACAAGGAACTGCGCGACCGGCTCGGCTTCACCGGCGCGATCATCTCGGCGGACCTGACGGCGACGACGGCCACCTCTGGCGGCACGGTCGGCGAGGCCGCCGTCGAGGCGCTCAAGGCCGGCGCGGACCTGCTGGTCATCCCCGGCGGCCGGGCGCAGCAGGACGAGGCGTATCGCGCGGTCGTCGCCGCGGTGCGCAGCCGCGAGATTCCGGCGGAGCGCGTCGTCTCTGCGCTGCGGCGCATCGCGACGCTGCGCCGCCTGTCGCGCGGCGCGCGCGAGGCGGTGAAGGTGCCGCAGTAGCGCTCGGTGTTGTGCGCTCAGCGCGCAGCCTCTGTCGCGCCGCGCGCCGCGCTGAACGGCAGCGATGAAGGAAACGGGAGCGATTCGCCGCGGCGGGTTCGGGACCAGAAGCGACCACTCTCGCGGGACGGGGCTGAGATCGGTCATTTCGACACCCATGAGGACCAGAGGTGACCACTGTCGCCGGCGCGAACCGAGACCGGTCACTTATGGTCGTGGCGCGGCCTTCGTCCCACTCCTTATCGATGCAGTAACCGCCCCCGCGCCCCCGCGGCGCACGCGGCAGACCGGCGCTACAGCTGCCGGCGCCCGAGGAACGCCTTTCCCAGCGTCACCTCGTCGGCGTACTCCAGATCCCCGCCGACCGGCAGGCCGCTCGCCAGCCTCGTCACGATCACCTCGGGGGCCCGCGCGCGCAGGACGTCGGCGATGTGCAGCGCCGTGGCCTCGCCGGTCGTCGTCGGGTTCGTCGCGAGGACGACCTCGCGGATGGGGTTGGCGGCGTCGGTGACGCGCGCGTAGAGCTCGGCGATCTTCAGGTCGTCGGGATCGACGCCGTCGATCGGCGACAGCGCGCCGCCGAGGACGTGGTAGCGGCCGCGGAACTCGTGGGTGCGCTCGACGGGGATCACGTCGCCGGCCTCCTCGACGACGCAGATGAGGCCGGCGTCGCGGCGGTCGTCGGTGCAGATGCGGCACTGCGGCGCGTCGGCGAGGTTGAAGCAGATCTCGCACAGGCGGATCTTCAACTTGACCTCCGTGATCGACTCCGCGAGCGCAGCGGCGTCGTCGGGCGACGCGCGCAGGATGTGAAACGCCAGCCGCTGCGCCGTGCGCGCGCCGATCCCGGGCAGCTTGCCGAGCTCTGAGATCAGGCGCTGAACCGGCGGGGCGTACAAGCGGGTGCAGGCGCTCCGGTCAGAGGCCCAGGCCGGGGAGGCCGCCGGGGCCGCCCAGACCGCCGAGGTCCAGGCCGCCGGTCACGCCGCCCATCTTCGTGGCGGCGAGCTCCTGGGCCTGGCGCAGCGCCTCGTTCATGGCCGCGAGGATCATGTCCTGCAGCAGCTCGGGATCCTCGGGATCGATCGCGTCGGGTTCGATGCGGATGTCCTTGACCTCGAGGTCGCCGGTGATGGTCACCGTCACCATGCCGCCGCCGGCCGAGGCCTGGACGGTCTCCTTCGCAAGCGCCTCCTGCGCGGCCACCATGTCGGCCTGCATCTTCTGAACCTGCTTCATCATCTGGTTCATGTTGGGCTGCTTGGGCATCAGGGCTTCCTAGCTTGAGGGGTCGGGTCGGGGATCGTCGGAGTGGATCTCCTCGGCGTCGAACTCTGCCACGAGGCGCGCGACGAGCTCATCCTCGGTCGGTGCGACCGGCGGCGCGCCGGTGGTCTGGTCGCCGTCGGGCGGCGCCTCGTCCAGCACGTACGCGATGCGCGCGCGGCTGCCGGTGACGGTCCGCAGGGCCTCCGCCACGCACGCGCGGTAGGACTCGTCCTCGGCCTTGCGGCGCAGGAAGTTCGCGGTTGGCGGGAACGCGACCGTCACCTCATCGGCGTCGACGGCGATGGGCCGGGCGTCCGCGAGGAGCGCCGCGCACAGCGCATTTGCGTCCTGAAGCGTCTCGAGCACGGCCGGCCAGACGGCGCGCAGCCCGTCGAGCTCAAGCTCCGGGACGCCTGCGGGCTGCGGTACGGCGACCGCCACCGCGTGCACAGCTGCGCCCGACGACGGCGGCGGCGGCGTGGGGGGCGGGGGCTCGCTGGGCGGAGCCGGCGCATCCGGTGCGGGAGCGGGCGGTGGCGGAGGCGCCTCGGGCGTGGGCGAGGGCTCGCTCGGGGGCATAGGAGACTCAGCGCGACCGGCGCCGTGCAGCACCGCCTCGAGGCGCTCGATCCGCGCGGCGAGCGCCTGCGCGGAGGGATCGACCGCCGGCGCGGCGGCCTTCACGAGCGCGAGCTCGAGCTGCGTGCGCGCGTCCGAGCCGTTGCGGGTGGCGTCAAGCGCGCCCGCGAGGAGGTCGAGCAGCCGGGTGACGTCCGCGGTCCCGAGGCGGCCGGACTGCTCGAGCAGCCGCGCGTCGCGCTCGGGGGTGATCGCGAGCTCGGGCGGGACCTCGCCGAGCGTTTGGACGACCATGAGATCGCGGGCGTGGGCCTCCAGGTCGCGCACGAAGCCGAGCGGATCGCGGCCCGTCTTGGCCAGGCGCGCAGCGGCCAGCAGCGCCGCGCGCGGATCGGCGGCGGCGATCGCGTCGAGCGCCGCGAAGAGCAGGTCGGCGTCGGCGACGCCGAGCACCGCCAGGACGTCGTCGGTCGCGATGTCGCTACCGGCGTACGTGACGAGCTGCTCGAGCGTGCCGAGCGCATCGCGAAAGGAGCCTGTCGCGTGGCGGGCGAGCAGCGCGACAGCGTCGGGCGCGATGGCGATGGACTCGGCCTCGGCGACGCGGCGAACGACCGCCGCGAGCTGCTCGACGGCCGGACGCGCGAAGTCGAAGCGGTGGCAGCGGTCGACGACCGTCGGCAGGATCTTGCCGGCCTCGGTCGTGGCGAGAACGAAGACGGTGTTCGGCGGCGGCTCCTCGAGCGTTTTCAAGAACGCGTTCCACGCCTGCGTGGAGAGCATGTGCGCCTCGTCGAGGATGTAGACCTTGTGGCGTCCGGAGACGGGCGCGAAGACGACGCTCTCGCGCAGCTCGCGGATGTCGTCGACGGAGTTGTTGGAGGCGGCGTCCATCTCGATGACGTCCAGCGACGACGCCGAGGCGATCGACAAGCACGAGTCACATACGCCGCAGGGCTCGATCGTCGGTCCCTGCTCGCAGTTCAGGCAGGCCGCGAGGATCTTCGCCATGGAGGTCTTGCCGGTCCCGCGCGAGCCCACGAACAGGTAGGCGTGATGGACCTTGCCCTGCTGCACGGCGTTGCGCAGCGTGCGCACGACGTGCTCCTGCCCGACGACTTCGGCGAACGTGCGCGGGCGGTGGCGGCGGTAGAGCGAAGGGGCCTCGGACACGGACCGTCGAGGATAGCTTCGCGGGCGGCTGAGCCCGGGGGGCGCTGGGATGCCGGGTCCGGCGATACGGTCTCGCGCCATGGCTCGCCTCCGCTTCGTCGCCGGGGTGCTCGTGGGCGCGGTCGCGCTCCGGCTCATCACCGGTCCCGGCCTCGTCAACTACGACACGCTCTACTCGCTCGTCTGGGGCCGCCAGCTGGCGGGCGGCACCGCGCCGGATCTCGAGGCGGGCGTCGCGCCGACGCCGCACCCGCTGGCCACGCTCGGCGGCATCGTCCTGGCGCCGCTGAGCAACGCCGCCCACGACGGGCTGCACGGCCAGCCGGCGATGAGCGTGGTGCTCGTCGTCGCCTTCCTGTCGCTCGCGGTACTCGGCTGGATCGTCTTCGCGCTCGGGCGCGCGTGGTTCAACCCGGCCGCCGGCATCCTCGCGGCCGTGATCGTCCTCACCCGCGTGCCGGTGCTCGACTTCGGCGCGCGGGCGTACGTCGACATCCCGTTCCTCGACCTCGTCCTCGGCGCGCTGCTCGTCGAGACGCGGCGCCCGCACGCGGGCGGGCCGGTCCTCGGGCTGCTCGCGCTCGCCGGCCTGCTGCGACCCGAGGCCTGGCTGTTCAGCGCGGCCTATCTCGTCTGGCTGCTCGCCCCGGGGGTGCGCGCGACGCACCGGGAGAACGGCCCCGCCCGCGGCGGCGCGTGGATCGACGCCGCGCCGCTCATCGCGATCGCCTGCAGCGGGCCGCTGCTGTGGGGACTGCACGATCTGCTCCTCGCCGGCGATCCGCTGCACTCGCTGACCGGCACGCGCGACAGCGCCGAGCAGCTACACCGGGTGACCGGGCTGCAGCACGTGCCGGGCGCGATGCCGCGGCGCCTCGGCGAGATCCTGCGCGAGCCGGTCCTGCTCGCGGCGGCCGGCGGCGGGCTCTTCGCCCTGCTGTGGCGCCGCGACCGGCGGGTGCGCCTCGGTGCGACCACGGGCGTCGTCGCGGTCCTCGCGTTCTGCCTGCTCGCGGCGGCGGGGCTGCCGATCATCACCCGCTACCTGCTGCTCGTCGCCACGCTCCTGGCGATCTTCGCGGGCGCCGGGGTCTTCGGCTGGATGGACCTTCGCCGCGGGACGCAGCGCACATGGTGGGCGCGTTTCGCGGCGCTGGCCATCGTCGCGCTGCTCGTGTTCGTGCCCAGCCAGGCGCACCGCATCGACCGCCTGTCCGTGGCCCTCGGCCGGCAGAACGCGATCCAGTCAGACCTCGGCGACGCGGTCCGCCCCGGCCTGCCGTGCCGCCCGATCGCGGTCGCCAACCGGCGGCCGATCCCGCTGCTCGCACTGTGGAGGAGCAGCGCGCCGGAGGACATCGTCGATGCCCAGAGCAAGGGCGTGCCCGCGCGCGGGACCTACGTGACGCCGCGGACGCGGGAGGTCGCTCGCCGCTACATCCTCGACGCCCGCGACCGCGACCGGCGCATCCCTGCACCGCCGCGCGCGTTCAGCACCGTGCGGGCCAACGCGTCGTGGCTTGTCTTGGCCGCTTGTTGAGCGGCGCAGGCCCGCCGTGGTAGTCATCGCCATCCGCCCCGTGCGCCGTCACCTCCTCTTTCTTCTCTCGCTCGCGACAGGCGTACTGCTCGCGCTGCCGGGTCCAGCGAGCGCGGCGCCGGTGCCTCACGAGCCCCGGATCGTCGGCGGGATCCAGTCCCCGCGCGCATGGCCGGCCCAGGGCGCGCTCTACATCGACGGCTCCTTCGCCTGCGGCGGCACGCTGGTCAGCGGCCGCTGGTTTCTGACCGCCGGGCATTGCGGCACCAACGGAAGCGATCCGATTCCGGCGGCCGATCTTTCCGTGAGGCTGGGGAACTCCAACCGCAACCTCGCCACCGCGTTCGGCGTCTCCGCCGTCATCGTCAACGCGGGCTTCGACGCGATCACGCTGACGAACGACCTCACGCTCCTGCAGCTGTCGACCGCGCCGTCCCCGGGCTCCACGACGATCCAGCCGCTGCGGCTCATCTCCGCGAGCGAGACCGCGCTGTGGTCGCCGGGCACGCTCGCGGCGATCATCGGATGGGGCACCACGTGCTCGGCGAGCTGCGGCGTCACGACGACGCTCAAGGAGGCGGGCGTCCCGATCACAAGCGACTCCGCCTGCGCGTCGGACTACGGCAGCGACTTCATCGCCGCCACGATGGTCTGCGCGGGCAACGGCATCACGGACACCTGCCAGGGCGACTCCGGCGGGCCGATCATGGTCCCGCGCGTCGACGTCTGGGTGCTGGTCGGCGTGACGTCGTGGGGCAACGGCTGCGCTGACCCGGACTTCCCCGGGATCTACGCGCGACTCGGCGGCTCAAGTCTCAACAGCTGGGTCCGCGCGCGCATTCCGACGGTCGCGATCACGTCGGCCGGACTGACCCCGCCGGGTCCGGCCGTGGGTAGCGACGTCACGCTGAGCGCGACGGGCGCGGCAGGACAGCACGGCGGCCCGGCCCCCGCGTTCCAATGGGATCTCGACAACGACGGGCAGTTCGACGATGCCACGGGCGCGACCGCGCATGTCAATCCGATCAGCGCGGGCTCGCACCCGGTCTCGGTCCAGCGCAGCTATCCAGACGGCGACCGCGCCGTCGCGCGCGAGGTCGTCACGACGGACGGCAGCCCGGCGCCCAGCCCGCCTGACCCCGCGCCGGTCGCGGGATCGACGCCGCCACCGTCTCCTGGGCCGCCGCCTGCGCCGCCTCCTGAGCCGCCGCCTCCCCCGGGTCCGGCGGCGCCGTTCGCACAGCTCGTCGGGCCCCCGTCGACGATCAAGGTCAAGAGCCTGCTCGACCGGCGCATGACCATCCGCGTGCGCTGCGCCGTCGCCTGCATCGCGTCCTCCACGTTGAAGCTCGATGCCAGGGCGTCGCGGAAGCTGAGCCTGACCCGGACGAACGGCCGGGCGGCTCTGATCGCGTCGGGCGCTGCCGAGCGGGCGACCGCCGGGACGCTCGAGATCACGATCCGCCTGAGCCGCCGCACCGTGAAGCGCCTGCGTCACGCCCGCACGGGAACGCTCACCCTGCGGGTCGTCGCCAGCGGCGAGGATGGCCAGACCGAACGGCTGAAGGCGAAGATCAAGCTGCGCCGCTGAGTCTCGCGGCCCGCGGATCCGCCGCTGGCGCGCAGGCTGCGGCCAGGACTTGACACGTGGTGTGAGTGAGTGCATGCTCACACTCGTTCCCATGGCCCTCCGAACGACGACGCGAACCCTCTCGACCGCCGACGAGCGGCGCGAGTCGATCCTCGAGGCGGCCGGGCGCGTGTTCGCGGTCCGCGGACTGCACGGCACGCCGACGATGGAGATCGCCAAGGCGGCCGGAATCTCGCAGGCCTACCTGTTTCGCCTGTTCCCGACGAAGCTCGAGCTCTTCGTCGCGCTCGCCCAGCGCTGCAACGACCGCATCTACCAGGCATTCGCCGATGCGGCCGCCGGGGCGAAGGCCGCCGGGGACCCCGACGTCATGCGGGCGATGGGTCACGCGTACGTCGGCCTGATCGCCGATCGCAACCTGCTGCTCAACCAGTTGCACGCCCATGCCGCCAGCGACCAGCCGGAGATCCGCGCGCAGATGCGCCGCGGCTTCGCGCGGCTCGTCGAGCTCGTCGAGCGCGAGACCGGCGCCGACCCCAAGGACATCCAGGTCTTCTTCGCGCACGGCATGCTCATCAACGTCCTCACGGCCATGGGCGCCGAGGAGGTCGGCGAGCACTGGGCGCAGGTCCTGCGCAAGCCACCTACGGATGAGAGCTGAGCCGGCGGGGCCTCCGGCGCGACGAACGCGATTCGCGTGTGATCACGTCGCCCTATCGGGGGCGCACGATGCCGGCGGCGAGGCGGGGGTCCACGCGAGGTTCGGGAACAGCGATGCTCATCGCGCGATCGGGCCCGTCTCGGGGAGGCCGGTCGCGCCGGCGGACTCGAGCGCGGCGCGTTGGAGCCCTGCCTGCCTCCAACGCGCCGCCCCTTGGACACGCTCGAGCATTCCGGAGCCGCCCGCTTTCGCGGCGCGTCCGGAGATCGCCTCCCTGGCGAACTGGTGACACCTCACGTGGAGCATGTCCACGAGATCGGTTCGGACTCGCGACCGCTCGATCCGGATGAGTACGTGACGGCCGTTTCACCGGGGTACTTCCCCGCAGACCTGCTCCGTAGTTCACTGCGCGGAGGCCCCTGAACCCGGCGCGCACGCCCTCGCGGCTCAAGCGACGGGCGTGAGCGGTCGATCCAGGCGTTATGCCGAGCGATCTGATCGCCGAGCGCTTCCATGCCACGCGCGTGCTGCGCGACGGCGGGGATATCACGACGTATCTGGGAACCGACGTGGAGGACGGCCGCCGCGTCGTCATCAAGGCGGCCGCGCTCGACGCGGTGTCGCGCGCAACCCAGGCCGGGCTCGAGCATCAGGCCGAGGTGCTCGTGGGTCTGGAGCAGCTGAGCGTCACGGGACCGGCGAAGGTCTGGCACGACGACGAGCGCCTGTACGTCGTCACCCCGTTCGTGCCGGGCGTTCCGCTCTCTCACCGCCTCGAGCGTGGGGCGCTGCCGGTCGCGGAGTCGATCGCGATCGGCCGCGCGCTCATGACCGCGCTGGCCGCCGCCCACGAGCGCGACGTGCTGCACCTCGACGTCAAGCCTTCGAACCTCATGGTCGACGAGTTCGCCGATCCGCTGCGCGCGACGCTGCTCGACTTCGGCTTCTCGCGCAACTCGCACCTGGACGAGCGCGTGGGCGAGCTCCCCGCCGCCGCCGCGCACTATCTCTCGCCCGAGCAGGCGGGCCTCCTGCACCGGGAGATCGACGAGCGCTCGGACCTGTACTCCGCGGGCGCCGTTCTCTTCGCCTGCCTGGCCGCGCGCCCGCCGTTCGAGGGCGCCTCCGTCGGCGACGTGCTCAGCCGGATCGTCGCCGCGCGCGCCCCGCGGCTACGCAGCCTCCGCGAGGACGTGCCGCGCGCGCTCGAACAGGTGGTCGAGCGCCTGCTTCAGCCCGATCCCAACGATCGCTACCAGTCCGCGGAGGCCGCGGCGCGCGACCTCGACCACCTCGCCCGCGCCATCGCCGCCGGCGACGCCGAGCCGCCGCTCCTGATCGGCGTGCGCGACCGCGGGCGTCGCACGCTCACCGAGCCCGTGCTCGTCGGCCGCGCCGACGAGCTGCGAACGCTCGAGCATGAGCTCGAGCGGGTCCGCGCCGGCGGGCGCGCGATCGTCACGCTCGAGGCCGAATCCGGTGGCGGCAAGACGCGGCTGCTCGAGGAGCTCGCCGAGCTGTGCGCCGGACGCTCCGTCCTGACGCTGCGCGGACAGGGGCTCGACCAGTCCGGCCAGGCGCCCTACCAGATGCTCGAGGGAGTGGTCGACGGCATCATCGCCCGCACGGCGACCGACCGCCCGTTCGCCGAGGTCCTGCGCCACCGCCTCGGCGATCACGAGGCCGCCCTCACCGCCGCGCTCCCCCGGCTGAGCCAGCTGCTCGGGCGCCGCGGCGCGTCCGAGGCCGGCCTGGAGGAGCACGGCCAGCTGCGGACGACCCGCGCGCTGCGCATCCTGCTCGACGCGCTCGGCACGGCTCGCCAGCCGGCGCTCGTGCTGCTCGACGACTGCCAGTGGGCGGACGAGATGACGCTGCGGCTGCTGCGCGAGTGGCATGCGCTGCGCGACGGTCCCGGTGGCGAGGGACAGCACGTGCTCGTCGTCTGCGCGTTTCGCTCCGAGGAGGTCGCAGCCGATCACCCGCTGCGGCGCCTGCGCGGCGCCGTGTCGATCGCACTGCGCCCGTTCGGGCCCGAGGACGTGCAGAACCTCATCGACTCGATGACCGGCGGCGTGCCCAGCACGGTCGCCGGCGTCGTGTCCCGGCTGTCCGAGGGCAGCCCGTTCATGGCGACGGAGATCCTCCGCGGCCTCGTCGAGACCGGCGTGCTCAAGCCCGACCCGGACGGCTGGCAGGCCGAGCTGCAGGAGCTCGAGGACGCGCAGTCCTCCCGCCGTGCGGCCGAGGTCTTCGGGCGCCGGCTCGAGCGCCTCGACGGCGCAGTGCTCGAGCTGCTGTCGGTCGGCGCGATCCTCGGCAAGCGATTTGACGTCGCCACGGCGGGCGCGCTCGCCGAGCAGACGTCCGACCACGCGCTCAGCGGCCTCAGCGAGGCGCGCAACCGCCGCATCGTGTGGCTACAGGACGACGGCGCGACCTGCGCCTTCGTCCACGACAAGTTGCGCGAGACGCTGCTCGCCCGCCTGTCCGATTCCGACCGCGCGGCGCTGCACCTCGCCGCGGCGCTGCACCTCGAGCAGCGCGACGCCACCCAGGTCTTCGACATCGCCTATCACTTCGACGCGGCGGGCGAGCCCAAGCGCGCGCTGCACTACGCGCTCGCCGCCGCCGACAACGCCCGCCGCCGCCACGCCCTCGAGCTCGCCGATCGCCAGTACCGGATCGCCGAGCGCGGCGCGCCGCCGGACGACGCGCTCCTGCGTTCGCAGATCGCCGAGGGCCAGGCGGACGTCGCGATGCTGCGCGGCCGCTACGAGGAGGCCGCCGAGCACCTCGACACGGCCCGCGCGAGCGTGGGCGAGGGCCTCATGCGCGCCCGGCTGGAGGGAAAGGTCGGCGAACTCGCGTTCAAGCGCGGGGACGTGCACACGGCGCGCGACGCGACCGAGCACGCGCTGCGGCTGCTCGGGGCGCGCGTCCCGCGGCGCACGTTCACGTTCCTCGTCTTCATGCTCTGGGAGGTCGCGGTGCAGTTTGCGCACTCGGCCGCCCCGCGCCTCGTCCGCCGCCGGCGACCCGACGACGAGGGCGCCGACCTGCTCGCGGTCCGGCTCTACAGCCGCCTTGCCCACGTGTACTGGTTCGGCGCCGGGAAGGTCCCCTGCGGCTGGACGCACCTGCGCGGCCTCAACCGCGCCGAGCGCTACCCGCCGACGCTCGAGCTCGCCCAGGGCTATTCCGAGCACGCCCCCGTCATGACGATGCTCCCGTGGTTCAAGCGCGGCCTGGACTACGCCGGCCGCTCGCTGGCGATCCGCCGCGAGCTCGGCGACGCCTGGGGCGAGGGCCAGTCGCTGCACTTCACCGGCGTGGCCCTGTACGGGGCCTCGCGCTATGAGGACGCGCTCGAGACGCTGCATGCGGCGATCGCGATCCTCGAGCGGACCGGCGACCAGTGGGAGGTCAACACCGCGAGCTGGCACGTCGCGCTCTCGCTGTACCGGCTCGGCCGCCTGAGCGAAGCGGTGGAGGTCGCCGAGCGGGTGCACCGCACCGCCACGGAGCTCGGCGACGACCAGGCCTCCGGGATCGCGCTCGGCGTCTGGGGCAAGGCGTCGCTCGGGCAAGCCCCGATCGAACGCGCGGTCCCGCCCGGCGACGACGTCCACACCCGCGCCGAGCTCCTCCAGGGACAGGCCGTGGGCCTGCTCGCCCGCGGGCTGCCCTCGCACGCCGTGGCCGCGCTGCGCGACGCGGACGCCGCGATCCGCGCCAAGGGCATGCGCCAGGAGTACGTGGCGCCGGTGCTTCCCTGGCTCGCCACCGCGCTGCGCAGCGAGCTGGAGGCGACCCCCGCGCTCGCCCCGCGCCGGCGCCGGCAGCTCAAGCGCCAGGCCGCGCGCGCCGCGCGGCGGGCGCACCGGGTCGCGCACAGCTACCGCAACAACCTGCCCCACGCCCTCCGCGAGCGCGCGCTCGTCGCGGCGCTCGGCGGCCGGCCCCGGCGCGCGCTGAAGCTGCTGGGCGAGAGCGCCGCGATCGCCGAGGCGCAGGGCGCGACCTACGAGCTGGCGCAGACGCACCTCGCGCGCGCCCAGCTGGATGAGGCGCTCGGCGTGGGCGATGGCGACACCGTCGAGAGCGCGCAGCGCGCGATCGACGCCATCACCGCCGGCGTGACGCCGGTGCGCGACGCGGACGTCCCCGCCGACGAGGCGACGCTGTCGCTCGCCGACCGCTTCTCCACGCTGCTCGACGAGGGCCGGCGGATCGCCCTCGCGCTCACGCGAGAGGGCGCCCTGGCCGCGTCCCGCCAAGCGGCGATGACGCTGCTGCGCGGCGAGCGCTGCGTCGTCGTCGAGCTCACCGCCGGGAGCTCGGGATCCCGCGTCCCGGTGCCGTCCGCCGGATCCGCCACGACGTATGACGTCGCTGCGGTCCGGCGCGCGCTCACGGCGGGGCGGCCCGTGACGATCGAGGAGCCGCTCGCGAGCGGCGCATCCGCGCAGGAGGTGCGGTCCGCGATCTGCGCGCCGATCTTCATGCGCGGCGAAGCGGTGGCCTGCCTGTACGCAACGCACGGGCACGTCGGCGCGCTCTTCGGCGAGCAGGAGGAGCGGCTGGCCGCGTTCATCTGCTCGCTCGCCGGAGCCGCGCTCGAGAACGCCGAGGGCTTCGCGGTGGCCGAGCGCCTGTCGCGCTCGCTGGAGCGCCGCGTCGAGGAGCGCACCGCCGAGCTGACCGCGTCCCAGGAGGACATGCGCGAGACGCTGTCGCTGCTCAGCGCGACCCTCGAGTCGACCGCGGACGGCATCCTCGTCGTCAGTCGCGACGGAGCGATCGTCAGCCACAACCGCAAGTTCGGCGAGATGTGGGGAATCCCGCAGGAGCTGCTCGACACCGGCGACGACGACAGCGCGATCGCGTTCGTCCTGGACCAGCTCGCAGCGCCCGAGGACTTCGTCGCCCAGGTCCAGCGTCTCTACCGCCTGCCCGAGGCCGAGAGCCACGACGAGCTCGATTTCAAGGACGGGCGGGTCTACGAGCGCCACTCCCTGCCCCAGCGCGTGGACGGCGAAACGATCGGGCGCGTGTGGAGCTTCCGCGACGTCACCGCGCAGAAGCGCATCCTGCGCGAGCTGCAGGAGCTCGACCGGATCAAGAGCGACTTCGTCTCGACCGTGTCACACGAGCTGCGCACGCCGCTGACGAGCATCACGGGCTACGTCGAGATGCTCCGCGACGGCGATGGCGGGGAGCTGAGCAAGGCCCAGGACCGCATGCTCGAGGTCGTCGAGTTCAACACGGGGCGGCTGCTCGCCCAGATCGAAGACCTGCTGACGCTCAGCCGCATCGAGTCGGGCACCTACCAGCTCGCGCATGCGCCGATGGCGGTCGCGCCCATCATCCGCGCCGTCGCGGAGGCGATCATGCCGCAGGCCACGGCACGCGAGCTCGAGCTGCGTCTTGAGATCCCCGACGAGCTCCCCGACCTGCTCGGCGACGCGCGCGAGCTCGATCGCGCGCTGCTCAACCTCGCCTCCAACGCGGTGAAGTTCACCCGGCCGGGAGGTCAGGTCACGATCAGCGCCGAGTGCGTCGGCGACGACCTGCAGATCGCGGTCACGGACACGGGCGTCGGCATCCCCGCCGACGAGCAGGATCAGCTCTTCACGCGCTTCTTCCGTTCGTCGACGACGACGCGCGAGGCGATCCAGGGCACGGGCCTCGGGCTCGTCATCGTCAAGGGCATCGTCGACCATCACGGCGGCCATATCGATGTGCACTCCGTGCCGGGAACGGGAACGCGGATCGTCGTGACCCTCCCGACCGGCGGCGCCGAGCGGACTGCGGTATGAACGGCGCCATGCCTGAGGCCGACCTGCCGCGCGTCCTCGTCATCGACGATGACGTCTTCATCCGCGAGCTGCTGATGCTGAAGTTCACGAAGGCCGGGTTCGAGGTCGAGACCGCGGAGGACGGTGAGGCCGGCGTGGCGGCCGCGCTCGCACGGCCGCCCGACATCGTGCTCGTGGACTGGATGATGCCCCGCCTCACGGGGCCCGAGGTCTGCGCGCGCCTGCGTGAGGCACCGCAGACGGCCGCGGTCCCGCTCATCCTGCTCACCGCGAAGGCGCAGGAGGCGGACATGCAGCAGGGCTTCGCCGCAGGCGCCGACGACTACGCGCTCAAGCCGTTCAGCCCGAGGGAGCTCGTCGCTCGAGTGAACACGGCGCTCGGGCGCTGAAGTGGACCGTGCACCCTCGATCGAGACACAGCCCCCGGGCGCTTACACGTGCGCTGGCTCCGGCCCGGGTAACCCCGCTGCGCATGCCGGTGACCGCTTAAGGCTGCTTCCTTCCGGACCTGACCTGATTCACGGGCCGACACCGCGCGGGACCCGGGCCATCAGCACCACCGCACGTGGGCTGACCCCGAAGGCCGCGCCCCTCAAGAGGGGATTCGGCCTCGCTAGAGCGGATTGCGAGCTACAGGGCACCGCTAATTCCCCGCCTAGCACGGTCCGCGACCGAGTCTATCCCTCTCGGCCAGCGCGGACCCTTTAGGGTGCCGCGCTCGTGGACGTCAAGATCATCGTCTGGAGCATCGCGCTCTTCTTCGGCTCCGGACTCGTCTTCAGGGCGATCAGCGACGCGACGGCAAGCAGCCCGGCCGGCGTGACGCTCGGCCTGCAGGCGCTGGCGCTCGCGGTGATCGTCGGCGCTGTCGTGCTCGTCATGCGCAAACGCAGCTGAGGATCGGCGGGGTCCGCCTTCGCCGGCCACTGGCCGGCCACGGCACCCGAGTCAGCGCGAGACACGCAGGATCTCGCTCGTCGTCGCGCCGCCCGTGCGGCGCGTCCGGCTGACGTATGCGTGCGCGCCATCGAGGGCCGTGCTCCAGAGCGTGATCTCGACCCCCTTCGGGGCGCGCTTGGGCAGCTTGCGCGGGCGGCCATTGGGATAGCCGGCGACGTGGGCGCGGTGGCCCGGATCGTGGCCGAGGTCGCGCCGGACGGTCGGCGCCATGGCGATGAGGCGCTTGTCGAAGCGCCCGCGGCGCGAGCCGAGGAGGAGCTCCTGGCGATCCAGCGAGGAGCTCACGTAGAGCAGCGCCCCGTTGCTCATCGACGGGTTGAGCAGCAGTGCGCCGTTGCGCGCGCGGCGCAGGACGATGCGCCGTTTCGCCGGCAGGAAGATCTCCTCGATGCGGCTCTCGGAGCGGCTCGCGAGGTGGTAGACGACACGGTCGCCGTCCAGCGACGGGCGCCCCAGGCGACCGGTCCGCGGAACCACGCGAGCGACCGCGGCGGGCTGGTCGAGGCGGGTGAGGTCGAGCGCGTACATGACGTCCTGGCCACCGATCGCCGCGCGCCACACCAGCCAGCGGTTGGAGATCGCGGGCTCCTCGGCGCCCGGCGCGGGAACGCGGCGCAGCACCTGGAGGGTGTCCGCGCGCGCGATGACGAGCTCCTGCGCCTCCCGCCAGACGACGGTGAGCGGCCCGATCGCCGGGTCCGCGCCGGGCAGCGGCTGCGGCTGGCCGCCGGGGCGGAGGATCATCGACTGACGGCCCTGCGGCAGCTGCCAGACGAGCGTCGTGCCGTTCGTGCTCGGGTCGGTCCCGTTCGCGGTGAGCTGCTCGGCGGCGGTCGCGGCGGTGCCGTGGAGGGCGAGGACGACCGCCGCGGCGCCGAGCGCGAGCGCGCCGGTTGCCCGGATCGCCCGCAGCACGCCGGGCTTCTCCCCCATCATCCCGGCGAGCACGACGCCGCGCTCTGAGTCCTGCGCAGGGGCGAGGACGACGACCGGGACGATCCGTCCGGCCGCGAACGCCAGCCCGACCGCGATGCCGGTCGCCGGATCGCCGAGCGCCAGGCACGCGGCGGCGAGTGCATAGACCGCGTAGGAGAGGACGAAGGTCGTGAAGCCCAGCCCGAGCAGCACGCCGTAGAGCGCGGCCGCCAGCGTGATCGGCAACACGCGCCGCCAGGACTCGGGCACCTGGCGGCGGATCTGGGGAACGATCCGCCGGCCCGCCACGTCGCCGGCCGCCGCGCTGAGCAGGACGGCCACCGCGAGGGCCGCGACGGCGCCACCGCCGGCACCGAGCGCGCTGCCGAGCAGGGCGAGCCCGCCGAACGTGGCGACGCCGCCGGCCAGCGCGCCGAGCGCGAACGCGGCGCAGGCGCCGACCGTGGCCCGCATGCGCTGCGCGTAGCCGCCCGGCGCGAGCGTGTCGACCATCGAGAACCCGCACGGCGACCACGCGCCCGCGAGGCCGGCGATGAGCGCGGCGACGGTCAGCGCGATCAGCACGGCACGCTCGTCTGGAAGTACATGACGCAGAAGACATGGCGGTTGGCGTAGCAGTAGCCCTTCAGCGCGCGGTCGCCGTTGATGCGGTGGCTCGCGGTCGTGCAGCAGTCCATGAGCCGGCGCACGTGGCCCTCGCAGCAGCGATGCCACGAGCCGTCCACCTGGGTGGAGATGTGAAAGCGCTTGCCCGCCGCCTTGCAGATCCGTGTCCGTGTCGCCGGCGGCAGCGGGCGGTCGTCGGCGTCGAGCATCGGGCTGCCGTCGTCGTGGATCGGCGAGCCCGCGGCGTTGATGCGCCGCCCGAGGTCGTCGACGGTGGCACCGTCGTGCGCCCGCAGCGGGAAGCCGCGGCGGTCGATCCGCGGCAGGCCCGTCGGGTGCGGGCAGCTGTCGGTGGTGAACGTGTGCCCGCAGAAGTGAAAGGCGTCGGCGTCGCCGGGCGTGATGAACGACCCGATGGTGCGGCCGACCGTGAGCGCGGCGACGGCGCCCCCGGCCGCGGCGAGAAAACCGCGCCGCGAGCTGGGTTGAAAGGACGCTGCGGTGACCTCGCGACCGCCCGGGCGGTCGGCTTCGAGCCCCGCCCGCTCACGCGCCGTGACGACGACGGAGGCGAGCTGCCGGCGCGTGTTCACGGTGCCCTTCGCGAGGACCGTGCCGTCGGCGCCGAGCGCGACCGCGAACGGCGCCCCGGGCACGTCGGCGACCTGCCAGGCCATCGCGTCGGCGATCTCGTCGAAGCTGACAGCGCCCATGCGCTCGGCCTGGGGATGCAGCGCGCGGCACAGCCGGCAGCCCTGCGCGCTGAAGAACGCCAGCCGTACCTCGCCCGCGGGGAGGTCGAGCTGCTCGAGGCGCGCACCGAGCGCCGGCCCCTCCTCCTCGAGCTCGAGCGCCCCGGCGGGCACGCCGGCGCTGCGAGCACGCAGGACCAGGACCGTGGCGACGAGCACCGCCGCCGCCGCGGTGCCGCCTCGGACCGCGGACGAGACGCTCGCGGCGGGCGTCGCCGCCAGCAGCGCGGCAGCGCCGGCGAGCGCCGCGACCCGGGCCGCCGAGCCCCACGAGACCCGGCCGCGCGCACCGAAGCAGCCGCACGGCGCGCCGCCCCGGCCGGCGGCGATCGCGGCCGCCTGGGCGCCGCCGAAGGCGCCGAGCACCGCCGCGGCGGCCCAGGCCGCGCCGCGGATTCCGGCGAGCAGTCCCGCCGCGAGCGCGAGCTCGACGAGGACGAGCGGAAGCCAGACCGTGCGCGCAAGATGTCCCCGCAACCCATACGTCGCTGCGGCAACCGCCGTACCAGTGCGGTCGGCGACTTTCAGACCCGCGGAGACCAGGAAGACGGCGCCGAGCAGGGTGGCGAGGACCACATCGAGCAGCATGGAAGGCGCGCGACGCTACTGCATGCGGCGGCCGGGCGACGCCGCTCTACGGGCGCGTCGCGAGCGGCTCAGAGGCCGGCGGGGTGGCGCGCGGTGAAGCCGCTGCGCTTGCCGACGAGCGGCCGCCAGCGAACGCCGTCGCTGCCGTTGGGGTCGCCCACCGAGCTCGTGTCCAGGCGGAGCCCCGCGACCTCGAGGTAGACGTGCGACGTGCGCGCGTACACGCTGATCCAGCGGCCGCCGCCGGCCGTGCCCCAGCGCCTGAACTTGCCGCTGACCATGACGGCGTCGAGCAGCTTGGCCTTGACCAGCGCGAAGCTCACCGCGCCCGAGCAGTCATAGGCGCGGTCGCGCAGCATGCGGTGCCCGCCGCCCAGCTTGTAGGGCTTGCCGATGATGCGGTTCGCCTGCTTGATGAGCCGCCGCACCCGCTTGGGGGCGTTGCGCGGGATGGCGGCCTTGCCGTCCGCGCGGAGCATCGCGACCGTGCCGGCGACCGTGTCCGTCGTGACGACCGGCAGCGGCGCCGGGTCGGGGCCGTCGAGGAAGGGATCCCAGCCGTCGTCGGGATCGGTGGGATCGGGTTCCGGAGCCACGCTGCCGTCGGCCGGGTCGTCAGCGCCGTCAGCGGGATCGTCCGTGGGGTCGTCGGCGGGATTGTCGGCCGGGGTGTCCTGGCGGACCTGGCTCAGGCTCTGGCCGGCCTGCGCCTGGGCGCGGGCTGGCCGCGCCGCGCTGGCCGCGGCGAGCAGCAGCGCGAGCAACAGACCGGCGAGCGCGAGCGAATTGGCCCGTCGAAGCGTGAACCGCATGCGTCGAAGATCGGGCGCCGGGCGCAAGTCTGCGAGCGGCGAGGCGCGCAAATCAGACATCCGGCCGCCGCGGGTCTGGGAGCGAGGACTACGATCGGCGGTGCGTGTCCGCACAATCCATGCCCATTCCGTCCGTTGGCGCCGGCCGCCGCGACGATCTCGCCCGAGAGCTCGCCGCGCTCGGTGACCCGGCGTTCACCGCCGCCCGCGTCGTGGCCCAGCACCGCGGGCGCTGGCTCGTCGCCGAGCCTTCCGATGCGCCGACCGCGCCGCGGCTCGTCCCGGCGCGCGGGCAGCTGCGCTCGGCCGGCAGCGAGGTTCCGACGACCGGCGACTGGGTGGCGCTTGACGCCGACGGCGCAATCGCGCACGTGCTCGAGCGCCGCGGAACCGTCGTGCGCCGCAGCGCCGGCGCCTTCGGCGCGCAGGTGCTCGCCGCCAACGTCGAGCTCGTTTTGGTCGTGGAGCCGCTGCCCGCGCCCAACGAGCGCCGCGCCGAACGGATCGTCGCGCTCGCGCTGACCGGCGGCGTCCCGGCCGCGCTGCTGCTGACGAAGGCCGATCTCGCCGGCGACGGCGAGGGCGACGCGGTCGCACTCGACCTCGCGCGCCGGCTGGGCCTCGCCGACGGGATCGCGGTGAGCACGCGCGACGAGGCGTCGGTGGCAGCGCTGACTTCGCTATTCGTTCCGGGCACGACGACCGTGCTGCTCGGACCCTCGGGCGCCGGCAAGTCGACGCTCGTCAACGCGCTGCTCGGAGAGGAGCGCCAGGCCACCGGCGAGGTGCAGACGAGCGCGACCGGCCGCGGCCGCGGCCGGCACACGACCGTGACACGCGACCTGCTGATCCTTCCGAACGGGGCGCTGCTCATCGACACGCCCGGCATCCGTGAGGCCGGCCTGTGGGACGGGGTCGGCGCGACGTTCGCCGACATCGAGGAGCTCGCCGCCCGCTGCCGCTTCAGCGACTGTTCCCACACGGACGAGCCGGGCTGCGCGGTGCGCGAGGCGGGCGATCCGGAGCGCGTCGCCGCCTGGCACAAGCTCCAGCACGAGCAGGCCTGGGTCGCCGACCGCCGCGCCGCCACCCGCGAGCGCGACCGCCGCGGACGCTCCTACAAGCAGATCATGAGCGAGGCCCGCCAGATGAAGGGCGACGACGGCTGACGATCAGGCCTCAGAGGCCGCCCGCGCCCTCACGCGCGAGATCGAGGCAGACGACGCAGTACGGCCACGGCGGGTTCCACGGCCAGCCGGTCACGTCCTTGCCGCACAACGCCGTGTCCGGATCCTCCTCGGTGACGATGTGGCAGATCCTCTCGCCGTCGTCGACCGGCCCGTCGGTGCGTCGCTCGTTCGGCAGGCTCGTCGGCATCGGTCGAAGGATGCAGCGAAGCGCCTAGAATCGCCAGTCCCTGAGGGCGCGTAGCTCAGTGGGAGAGCGCTCGCTTCACACGCGAGAGGTCGCAGGTTCGAAACCCGCCGCGCCCATGAAGGAAGGCCTGCAAAACAGCATCGACGAGGAAACCGACGAGAGCAAGCGGCGAGAACGTGTTTCGGCCTTCGGCCTTTTCTCCGGCCCAAACCCCCGTACGCATGTCATGACTGAGGAGCACAGAAGCCCACGTTACTCCTGGCTTGGGCGCAACGCTAGAAGCCGCGGCCGCGCTATCGGGTTGAGACTGCTCACCATCGCGAGAGCGAGGCACGGGACGGGGATCTTCTCGACCGGGTCGAGCAGGTCAGCATCGACGTCCAACTGCGCGCAACCGAGGCGAAGCGACTTCGATCGTGCCCGCCGCGACATCACGCAGCTGCTCGGCGAACCGGTCGAGCTGAGCATCCTCGTGCCGGGAAGCCAGATGTTGCTGGACTGGGCCTACGCCGTGCATACTCGCCCATGCCTTCCTCCGGAATCCTGAATGGCAGAGGCACCGCCCGGAACCGTCCGGGCGTGCGACTCCGACGAAGCCCGACGGCTGCCCTGACAGGTCGAGATCGACGCGGTCGCCGAGTCGGAAGGGCGCCAACGAAGGGGCTCCGTGCTTGATGATCTCGGCGAGTGCGACGACTCCTGCCAGCGCGGAGACGTGTGGCGCAGACACGCGTAGGTCGCCGGCGCCGCTGACGATCGACGCCTGCGCGTACGCGCGCCGCCGCAGGTCGGCGAGACGCGAGCCCGCGGCAGGCGGAGGGTCCCCGTACCGGCCACCGATCGCGAGCGCCTTAGCATCGGCTTCGCTCAGGCGGCCGTCGCCCTGCTCCAACGCGACAATCCTTTCCACAGGGAGCCCGACCACTTCGGCAAGCATCTGTGCGCCCGATAGCGCAGGAGCTACGTCGACGTACTGGCAGTACGCGCAACCGCGGTCACCAAAGCCGTGGCGACTCACGTGGAAGGCGAGGCCCGAAACCCCAACGTTGATCGTAGTCTCCGCGAGCAGATCGGTCGCGTCACGCCGGCCGACGACGGTGTCGACGCTCGCGACGACGAGGTCAACCAGCCGGGGTTGGTCGGTCCCATTCGTGAATGCGGCGAGATCCTGCGCGTGCGGCCGCGCGGGGATGCCGGCCTCGAGGCACCGGTCTGCGAGCCAGGACGTCTTGGGCACGTCGACCACAGCGTCCAGCAGGATTGGGTAGCGCCCTCTGTTGCGCGCAGTGAAGCTGTCGGGATCTACGAGGTCGACGAGCTCGCTAGTGATGTGCGCTGCTATCGCGGCGTATAGCACGGACGAGCCGACTGATCCGCAGCCGGCGTTCACGAACGGCGGGAGCACGATCTCGCGAGCGGAGGTCGCCGGTGACTCGTCCAGGCCGTAGGTGAGCAGATTCCATCGAAAGCCCAGCGTCCGATGGCAGGGCACACCAAGCGGTTCCAGGGCCTCCATGAGCAATTGCCCTACCGCCCAGCAACCGACCGCGAGGGCGCCAACTGGAGGTCCTTCCTGCGCAGCCAGGGGAAGGTGCACCGGGCCAAGCGAGCAGCTCCATCCGGATGCGTCGACGGCGAGACCTGGGCCGCTTGGTGTCCCGCCCCAGCAGAGCTGAAACTCGCGCAGCGGCTCGCTCGCCGGCTGAGACCTGACGCGCGCCACGGTGTTGGCGAGCACGTCACCGAGCGGCCCCTGACCGACGGCAGGGAGGTCGACAAGGACGCCATTGGGTTCCGGCAGTTGCCATCGCGGGAAGATCCGTGCGCCGAGGTTAACGAGGTTCACGAGGCCGGCCACATCCTCCGGGTCGTTCCCACGGCCTGCCGCGATCGTGAGCACGACGCTTACGCCGTCGAGCCGGGCGAGCACGTCGGTCTGGGCTGTGCTGCCCCCTGCTAGGCCAGCGAGCTCCACGCGTGGATCAGTCATGCGTGACCTCCAGGACGTCGTCAGGCCGTGCCTCGGCCCACCGCCCGTTCCGGAGGACAAAGACGGCGCAGGCTCCGATGCCGCCGCGAAGACCAAGGCCGAAGAACGGCACCACGATCGAGAGCGAACCCTCCGCGGTAAGGGCGGGATTGCGATCGTCGGTGTTGGAGTGGAAGGCGTTGTAGGGGTGGCTGTGGATACGAGCGATCCACCGCTCGTGGATGCCGAGAGCCGACACGAGTTCGAGCTTGCCGCGCTGAGTGACCTCGACGGCGACGCCGAGCTCGGAGCGATGTCCCACCTGGTGCGGGATCACAGCGCGCGTAATGTGGCCGTCGCTGCCGCCAGCGAGCATCGCGGCGGCCTCGAGACCGTGAACGCCGCGGTCTTCCATGAACGTGCGGACGTCCGTGAGAACCGAAGCTGGGATTAGATGGCGCATGCCGGCACCCCCATTCGGTCGAGCAGGTGGCCGACCACCACCTCGAGTCGACGGCCAGGACGGTCACGATCCCACCGCTCCTGCAGATGAGACGGATGGGTGTAGTAGTCGGCGAGGCCGCGCAGGCAGCAGAACGGCCGCTGATGGACCGGGTGCGGCGACCCGAACCGCAGCCCGGCCGGCCACGCATCTTCGCTCAACAGCTCTCGGGTCTTGGGATGCACCGCGGCCAGGTGGAGGGGTTCGGCGTTGTAGTTCTCGCCGGTGAGCGCCAGCACATGGAGCGGTGCGTCGGTGGCGTTGGTGACCGTGACGAACACGGTGGCGTCCTCGAGAACCAGGTCGCTCGGTAGTCGCGTGCGGAGGCGGCCGCGGTTCCCCACGGCCACCTCCTCGGCGAGGAGAGCCTTCGAGAGCTCGCGGTGCATATCAGCCGTCCACCTGCGGTTCGCGCGTGACGAGCGCGAGAACCGAGCAGTCGTGCACGCCGACGTCGGCCAGACGATCGGTCGGGTGCAGCGGCGGGCGAGCCTGCCCATCGGCGATGACGACGAGGTCGTAGTCACCGGGCTGCATCACGTGCTGCTTGATGAAGTGCTTGAGCGACTTGTCGATCACCTCCTCGACGGTGTCGTGCTCGCGGAAACGGTCGGTCTGCCAAGGCGAGCCGTTGCTGGCCCGGATGGTGAGATCGAGTTGAGCGTTGCGAATGGCAGGAGTCACGTACGTTCCTTTGGCTCGATGGTGGAGCACTCGCTGTTCGCCTTCACCGGGTCCACACCAGTGATCGCCGCAGATCCTCAACGCGGTCTGCGAAGCCGCCCGGACCGATCCCTAGATTGGGCTCCCCGCGTCCTCGCGACCTATGACCGAACGCGACCTCATAGACGCCCGTCAGGCTCTCCGCGCCGGCGCGCCTGTACCTCAACCAGTGTTGGAGGAGCTCCGGTCCGCCGTCGCCGGCCTGGTGCGCAGCAGGTCGCTGCCCCCGTCGTACGCCCCCTACGGGGTTTGGAACGTCGAGGCCGAGGACGACGTCTTCCAGGGGTGGTTCGCCGATCGGTTGGTTGCTCGAGGCAAACTCCAGGCGCTGCTCGACAGGGCTCGCACGCCCGCAGCGCTTCGCCGAATGGCTGAGAAGTCGGTACGCCAGTGGCTGCTCAACCAGCGCGCGCGAACTCAGAGCCAGAACCTCTACGCCCGTGCTGGTGAGCTGCTCCTGGGTGATGATCGCTTCGTGTGCGCTCGTCGCGAGGAGCGGGCATCACGATCTTCGTGGACGCTGCGCGACGCCGAGCAGGAGGACGAGTGGGCCGGTAGCGACGACCAACTCGTCTCGATCGGATACGCCCTCGGCGACTTCGAGATCGTTCGCTACCGGGGTGACGCCAAGAAGCTCGCCCCAGTCCTCAACAACGACGATCTCGGCCGCTTCATCGAGGGGCTGCTCGCCACCTGCAAAGCGCGATTGACGCTCAGCGCCATCGCGAGGACGCTGAAGACCGTGTTCATGCTCGATGACGTCATCGTCGAGCCCCTAGACAACGTCCTTCATCCGCAGCACCCAGGTCCCGACCCAGGCGAGCAGGTCGTACTCATGGCCGACGTCCGAGCGATCATCGCCGAGCTCACCGCGAGGCAGAGCAACGTGCTCCTCGCTGCCCGTGCGGGGATTCCGTGGGAGACGACAGCGGCCGAACTGAACTGTTCGGCGGCCACAGTGATCAACGAACATCGGCGGATCGGGAGGATCATCGAACGTTTCGCCGCAAACGACGGCGAGCGCGATCTGCTGTTGAGGATGACGGGCGATGCCCTGTATGAAGGACAAGCGATCCCATGACCGACCCCCCCGACCCCGATCCCTGTCCAGCCCTGATCGACCTCCAAGAGCAGCCCGGCGACCATGCTGACCACGTTGCGCGTTGCCCACGCTGCCGGGTGCTCCATAGCCAGACTGGCGGATTCAAGGAGTCGGCCGGACCTGAGGTCGCGTCGCCGGCCTACGGCGGGGCACATCGTGGACGGCTTCGGGTAGGACAGGTATGCAGTGTTTCGTTCGGAGACGTCGACGAGTACCTACTCGCGGTCGTGTTAACCACCGACGGCCGCGATGCTCATGTGCTGGCGCTGACCGACGAGATCGAAATGGTGACCGATCGCGACCTGATAGTCGCGCCGACGCTCCTCGGTTACGAGGCGATGATCCAGACATTCGTAGCCGGGGACGTTCTCGGCGAGCAGATCCACGACATCCTCGCAACGATCTCCTCGGCGGACGCCTCGACGCTCAACCGCATCGTTGGTGCGTCAGCGCCGGCTTCTGCGCCCGGATCGGGACCGGCTGTCATCGGTGAGCGCGACCCGCGCCTGCTCTTTCGGGCCGAGCAGCAAGAGCAGGCAGCACCGTTCTGGGGGCCCGCCCAACTGCTCGCTGAGGTCGCAACGTTTGGCGACTTCGTCGAGGCTCGCCGAGCGCGATCGACCAGCTCAAGCGAAGACCTCCTCGACGAGCTGGACCGCCTACTGGGAGGCGGGGGCCTGATGCACCGACTTGAGCGCGACGAACTCGACCTCCACACCGAAGTCGAGCCCGCGCGGCTGGTCGCCGTTCTCGCCCGCCTGCAGATTGGGTTGGACGAGGGAATCGCTCGATTGCTTGGTGACGCAATCTCGACGTCGCCAAGCGCTTCCCCGGCCTCGCTCGCGACGTTCAGTCTCGGCGAAACCTCAAGCTCAGAGCCATCGCCCGCGGCGCCGGGACGGGCTCAGCAGTATCTGGACGCCGTGTGGCAGGCCGCGCGCACAGCGACGCACCCAAGCCCAAAGGACTAGCCGTGGATCGAGCAACAGCACTCGCGAGACTCGCAGAACTCCGACCGCGCGGCTTCGCCGACGGGATCCGAACCCAGGGAACGGGCACAACTCCAGGCGGCACCGAAGTCGATCCTCGCCCGACTTTCGGGCTCGGCCTTGCCGCCGGCGTAGATGCCGATGACTTCCGGATCGCCATCCGGGTTCAGGACAAGAAACTGCTGGGCGGTGCGCGCGTCGCCTCGGTGGTCGAGGCAGTGGGCGGCGAGGCCGACATCGACTTCGTCGGTCTGCTGCAACCGTTTATAGACCCTGCGACCCCGTCGCCGACTCAGCGCGCCCGCCCGTTGGTCCCGGGGGCTTCGATCTCACTCGCGACGGACACTGGCGCCGGCACTCTAGGTTGCTTCGTCCGCGATGACGGCGCGACTTACCTTCTGTCGAACAGCCACATCCTCACTAGCCACGGGACGGCGGCGCTGCAGGCGTCGGTCCTTCAGCCCGCAACCTACGATGGCGGCAAGAGGACCACAGACCACGTCGCCACGCTCACGCGCGCGGTTGCGATGGACATCACACAGTTCAACGTTGCGGACTGTGCCATCGCGGAAATCGACACCAGCAGCACTGCGGTTCTAACGGAGATTCCCGGGGTCGGACAGCCGTCAACGAGTTCGCTGCAAGCCGAGCTCGGAATGCGCGTGATCAAGCGAGGTCGGACCTCGAACGTCACGCTGGGCGCGGTCACGGCCATCAGCCTCAACCTCAAGTTCGCCTGGCCCCAAGGAGCGATGGAGCTCATCGACCTCATCGAGATCACCGCGGACAGCGGCACCGCCGACTTCGCGGGCCGAGGCGACAGCGGCGCACTCATCCTGTCTGAGACAGATCTATGCCCGGTAGCTTTGCTGATCGGCGGTGGCACAGCATCCAACGGACAGGTAGTCGTGTACGCCACACCGATCGCCACGGTCCTCGGCGAGCTCAACGTGAGCCTGCTGTAGATGGGGCGGTCAGTCGACCGCGAGCGGGCTGAAGGAGCGTTGGCTTCGCTTCGCGGCCAGCTGCACGACCATCCCGACATCATCGGAACAGGCCTCGGAGCTGACCACGGCGTGTTCGTGCTCAGCGTCCTGACTCGCCGCCGAATAGCAGAGCTCCCGACGGTGGTTGACGGGGTGCCGGTGCACCAAGACGTCCGTGAAGCGCCGCGTCCGTGGCATGCCGAGGCTGGCTGAAGCCATCGGACATGACGAGTATCGTCGGGATCGCTCATGTCTCAGGGATCGCTTCTAGGAGAGTACGAAGCCGACGCTCTGTCGAGGGCTCCGCGCCGCCAGCGAGCCACCGGTCCCTCGCGCCGCGTCGCGCCTTTGCGCTCGCTGCCCTCCGACCGCGATCAGCACGGCCTGCTTGACGTCCGGGATGCGTTCATTGCTTTTGACGATCTGCTGCTCCCCACGGACGTTCAGCGCTTGTTTGCTGAGGTTCACCTCGAGTTGCTCAAAGCAGACGAGCTCGCGCAGCACGGTCTGGCGCCTCGCCGACGGTTCTTGCTTGTCGGCCCGCCTGGGTGCGGGAAGACGGCCACAGCAGAAGCGGTCGCTGATGAGCTGGGCTGGCAACTCGCAACCGTGAACCTGCCCTCGCTGGTCTCCTCATTCCTCGGGGATACCGCCAAGAACCTCGCCGCCGTCTTCCAAACCGCGGCCACGTCCCAGATGGTCGTGCTCTGCGACGAGTTCGACGCCATCGCAAAGACGCGCAGCGACGACGCTGAACATGGCGAGCTGCACCGCGTGGTCACGAGCTTCCTGCAGCTGCTGGACCGCTTCGCCGGCCCAAGCGTCCTGATCGCCGCCAGCAACCACCCCGAGCTGTTGGACAGGGCGGTGTGGCGCCGCTTCGACGAGGTGATCACGCTCAACGCTCCCAAGGTCCACGAGGCGCGCGCCCTGATCCGACTTCGCCTTCGTGCAGTTCCTCGTGAACCAGGCTTCAAGGTCGACGCGATCGCCCACGCATGCAAGGGCCTTTCGCACGCTGAAATCGTCCGAGTCCTCGACGATGCGCGGCGACATCAAATCCTCCACGACGCTCCCGGAGCCGCACTCAGGACAGCGACCGTCTTTGGAGCTGCGGAAGCCGCTCAACGCCGGGCCGCTGTGCAAGTCGGCGGTTAGGCCGGTCGCACGTGGCAGATGGACTCGATCACCTTCGCTTTCAACCGATCTCGCGTCCCGTGCGAGACCGCAAGAAGGGCGGCGGATTTCCGCCGCGGATCGTCCACTACCGGAGCCCGAAAGCGCATGCGACTGATCTGCTCGCGATGGCCGACCGGGCGATTCATGAACTGACGCAGCAGCAGCTTCCGGAGGGGATCGTCTCGAAACAGATCCTCGAGATCCAGGCCCACCGCCGGATCGCCGAACCGAAACTCGCTGCGACCGGACTCGTGGTGCTTGACTCATCATCGAGCGAACGCGTGGTCGTGGTGTCACGCGACGAGGCCATGTCGACGACGCGAGAACGGCTGGGGCGCTATGCGGCAGCTGAGGATCTACCTCCACGCTCGCCCGGCGATGGCCCGGACGAAGGCAAGACGTCCCCGCACGAGGACGTCTTCGACGGAATCGACGGGTTCGTTCGGCGCTCGCCACTAGAGCGGGTGTCCGAGCGGCTGCAAGGCCTTCTGACCGAGGCCGACGGGCCGGTCAACATCATCGTCGACCTCTTCGCTCCGGAAGATGACGAACTGCGCGAGGCCTGGATCGAAGAGGTCGAGCTTCTCGCTGACCGCGCGGAGACGTCTTTTGAGACTTACGATGATCCGGCGATCGGCATCAGCCTCGTGCGCCTGGACGCAGATCGCGCGCTCGTCGAACAGCTTGCGTTGTTAGACCAAGTTGCGTTGATCGACACTCCGGCTGCGCCCGCGCTGACGCGGCCAGGGCTTGCGAGCTTGCAAGACCTCGAGGAGCTTAGCCTCGAGATCCGTCCGCCAGACCAAGACAAGCCAGCGGTCGGCATCATCGACTCTGGCGTCTCCGGGGGACATCCTCTTCTCGATGGCGCGCTGCTGGGAGCCGATGCCTTGCACCCGGCGTTCGGCGGGCAAGCCGAAGACGGCTTCGGGCACGGCACGCTTGTCGCCGGGCTCGCGCTATACGGGAACGTGTTGGCGTGCGTCGCCGAGCGGACGTTCGAGGCGCCGTTCCCACTCGCAAGTGTTCGGATCTTTGACGAGGACGGCAAGATCCCAACTGGGGTCAATCCAGCGGTGTTGCTGCGGGAGGCGATCGAGCACCTCGCGGAGCAGTACGACTGCCGTGTGGTGTGCCTCAGCCTCGGAGACCACAACGCCCCATTCCTCGGAGGTAAGGCTTCCCCTCTCGCGGCACTGGTGGACGATCTCGCGCGAGCACTCGACATCGTGATTGTCGTGCCGACGGGCAACCTTCAACACGAGTCCTTGGTTGCGCCGGCGCAGTTGTTGGCTCAATGGCCGCGGTACCTGACCGAACCCGGGAACGAGTTGCTCAGCCCGAGCCAAGCCGCCATCGCCATCACTGTTGGCGCCATCGCCGAGCGCGCCGCGACAGACCTCGGAGGCGCCAGCATCGCGGTTGCGGCCACAGCGTTTGGTCCTGCTCCGTACGCCCGCCGGGGCCCTGGGGTGCGGGAAGCGCAGAAGCCTGAGGTCGTCGCGGACGGCGGCAACTGGGTGTTCGACAGAAGCGACGGCGCGATCCTCGACGATACGGGAACCGCGGTGCTCAGCACGAGCGCCCGCGACGATCTGCTGTTCGACACCGCAATCGGTTCCAGCTTCGCGGCGGCGCAAGTTGCGAACACTGCAGGTCGCATTGCCGAGCGCTACCCCGACCTGTCGGCGGCCGCCATCCGCGTCCTACTTCTCCAAGGGGCGATGCCGCTCGCTGCGGATCACGGAGTTTCGCCGGATCAGCGGCTCGCTCTTTCGGGGCATGGTGTGCCTCGTGTCGACAATTGCATCAGGTCGACTGAGAGCCGTGCCGTGATGCTGGCGGAGAACTCGCTTCGTCCGGACACGTTCCATGTTTATCGCTTCCCCGCCGGTACTGACTTCTTCACGCTCGCCGGGGGGCAGCGGCGACTGACCACCGCGTTGTCCTTCGACCCGCCAGTGCGCTATCGCCGTTACGACTACCTCGCATACCAAATGGAGCTTGTCGTCGTTCGGGGCATCTCCGAGGACGAGGTCTTCCACCTGGCGAGCGCTGCAAACAAGGGGAAGCTGTCTGAGCTCTCGGCGAAGCAGTTGACGATGGCGCCGAGCTTCAGCAAGAACGCACGCGGCGTGAACCAGGTGGCCCGCATCGACTACAAGCAGCGCCCGAGCGCGAAGTTTCGGGACGACTGGTTCATCGTCGTAAGAAGCGTGAACAAGTGGATGCGCGACCGAAGCCCGCAACCGTACGCGCTGGCCGTCGCCGTCGAGGTCGAGCAATCCACGCAGCTCCGCACGCAGCTACGCGCTGAAGTCGAACTTCGCGCCCGAGGCCGGGCCCGCGTCTGACATGTTGTGAAGGGCGGGTGAGGCGCGCTCAGCAGCGGGTTGAATCGTCGCGCTTTGGCCGTCGCTCGGAAGGGCCGCCGGGCCGTAGCTGATGCGCCCCGTGAAGGATCGCGCGGTGGGTTACCGCAGCGATGACGATGCCGTCCGGCCCTGTTTGCTCCAGGACATCGGGAACGAATCGAGGATCTGCCGCGCCCAGTCGACGTGGTCCACCGACCGATGGGCGACCAAGTGCACCGATGGCTCATGCTGCTGGCGGCTGGGGAGTTGGGGTCGGGCTAAGCGAGCGCCCGCCGTCCCCCTGCGCCGCCTACGCCCGGCCGAATCGGACGCACTGCGGCGATCGAGATGTGCGGCTGAAGCGCGCCGGTGATCTCGTTGCCACCGAGCTCGTGCACCGTGAGACGGTCGGGGTCGATCGCGTTCTGTGCGAGCGCGACCACCTGTGGATCGTGCGTGAACGTGATGACCTGCGTGCGGTGGCCGAGATCGGCGAGAGCGCGGAGGATGGCGGTCTTGCGCTTGGGGTCGGAGTGCAGGACCACGTCGTCGAGGATCACGGGCATCGGTCCACGCAGATCGATGTGCCGCTCGAGGCTCGCCAGCCGCAGCGAGAGGTACAGCTGCTCTCTCGTGCCGGTGCTCATGACCTTCACCGGGACCTTCTCACCGGAGCGTCGCACTCCGACGAGCACGGGATCGTCGGCCTCGTCGAAGCTGACTTCCAGACCTTCGAATGCGCCGCAGGTCAACTGCGGGAAGAGCTCATCTGCGCGCTTGAGCACCGGCGCCTTGTGCTCTCGACGGTACGCGTCGATCGCTTCTGACAGCGCCCACGAGGCGAGGTCCAGCCGCACGTAGCGTTCGGCAAGCTCGCGGAGGTGCGCGACCCGCTGCTCTACCTCCTCGGCAGCGCCAGCGGCGCCCTGAAGGCATTCCATCTTGCGCTGCTCGCCGCCGAGCGCGCCGATGTGCACGTTGAGCTCGCGCAACTGGTCCTCAAGGCGGTTGATCTCGTCGTCGCCTTCGGCGCTGTCCGCGTCGAGGGCGTCAAGATCCACGCCTTCGGCACGTTCGATCAGCGCGTGCAGCGCGGCGTGGCCGATGTCGGTGATCTGCCGTTCGAGCTCGGGCAGCAGCTCATGAAGCTCCGCGACGCGGGCCGACTGCCGCTCGGCCCCTGGGAGCTCGTCATGGGTCGCGACGCCAGCGAGTGTGAGCAGCGTTGCGAGCTCTTGGGCGGCGACATCGACAGAGAGGTTGGCGCTCGCCAGCTCGTCACGCGCAGCGTCGAGCTCACCTTCCAGCGTCCCGCGGCTGACGCGCGCCTGGATCGCGTCGCTGACGCGGCGGTCAAGCTCCGCAATCGCGTCATGCAGCGGCCAGGACACCAGGTCGACGGCGATGACGGCGATGAGCGCCGCGGCGTCGTCGTCGAAGGCGTCGAGGCGTTCCTGGATGCCGGTCACGCGTGTCGTGAGTTGATCGATCTCGTGCAGCTGCGTTGTCAGCTCGGTCACGGCGTCGAGCACCTGGGGTGCGCTGTCGGCGGTCACGTCCTGCTGCCAACGGTTCGTCGCGACGATGCCCGTCCACTCCTCGTCCCAGCGGTCCAGGGCAGCGCCGTGCTCGTCGGCCTTGTCGCGATGCCTACCCGCAGCGGCACGTGCCGTACGTAGATCGCGCATCAGCTCATCGTGCTTTTCGCGGGCCGCTTGCGCCTCGGAGATCTCGGCCTGGGCCAGTGCGACGAGCCCGCTGAGCGTGGAGATCGCGGTGGTGTCCTGACTCACGAGTGCTCGCAGCGACTCGATGTGACCGTCGCGCGCGCAGCGCTGCACCTCGACGCTGCGCCGGTGGCGCGCTACCACATCGGCGCGCTCAAGGATGCTCTGCCGGCAGCGCAGCCACTCGGTCATCTCACGCGGCGTTTCCGGGGCAAGCCCGGTCGTCTCCCATGCCGCCGACCAGCGGCTGTCGTGCTCACGACGGTCTTCTACGAGTCGCCGCTCGTCCTCGTCGACCTCATGCCCGTCGGCGTCGAGGCGATCGCCGCGGGCGGTCAGCTCAGCATGACGCGCGACGCTGTCGGCCTCCGTTCGCAGCCGATCGGCGACATCGTCAGCGTGATGCACATGCCCCTCGAACGTGTCCGGCGACGCCGACGTGGTGACCCGCCCTTCCAGTCGATCACGCAGCTCGCGCCATTCCTCGTCGCGCTGTCGGCGAGCGACGCCGAGGTCGTCGACGGTGGGGACGTTCGTTTCCGTTGCGAGAGAGGCGAACGCCTCCTGCAGCTCGCGGTGGTGCGCGCCGAGACGGCTGCGCGCGTCGGTCAGCTTGCGCGAGCGCGCATCGAGCACATCGCGTTCGTCCGCAAACAACCCGACGGCCGCAGGGGTCGGTGGCCGCATCGCGCGCAGAGCGTCGATGTCGGCCGTGAGGTCAAGCTGACGCCACCCGGCATCGAGCTGGTCGACCGCATCCGACAGGTCCCGTTCCGCCTCGACGAGTCGCGCCTCGACCTGTCCGTCTGCCTGCGCAGCGTTCACCGCAGCGCCAAGCGGAGCCGTCTCCGTCGGCGCGGCGCATGCGCCGAGATGCTCGGCGAGCTCGTCAGTGGCGGCGCTCGCCTCATCGGCAGACTGCCTGGCTGCCTCCAGCAACGCCGTCAGTTGCGCATGGCGCTGCAGCGCGCGCTCGACTGCCGCTCGCTGCGCGCTCGTCGGCCGCAGCTGGCTTGCGTCGACGAGCTTCAGATCGGGGCGCACCTGTTCGAGGGCTCGTTGCGCCAGGCGCGTCGCACCTTCGAGCTTGATCGTTTGGCGGCCGAGGTCGCCAGCGCCCTCGCGGACGTTGGCCAACCGGCCATGAAGATCCTTGATCGCCAGCTCCCGCCCAAGAAGCGTCGCGTCGAGCTTGATCTCGCTGATTCGCCGCTCGAGCTGCTCGACTCTCGCCTGTGCGTCTCGTGCGTTGTTGCGACCGGCGACCCCTCGCTCAGCACCGATGAGGCGCCGTTCGCTGGCGTCGATCGGAAGCTGGGGAGCGTCGGCGAGCGCCTCGAGCTCTTCGACGGCCCGCGCGCGTGTGGCGAGCAGCGGGATGACGTTGCGGAGCCGTTCCCTCCCGTTCTGCGCCGTGCGCGCGCGTCCGATGTCGACTACGAGTGCCGTGCGATCCGTATCGGCGGTCCGCACCTGCCGCTCGTGCTCCGTGAAGGTAGTCGCGCGCAGTGTCTGCTCGCGCAGCTCCGCGTGCGCTGCGTCGAGCGCAGCACGAGCCTGAACGACCGCCGTCGAGGATGCACGCGGGCGAAACAGCGCGCCGGCCTGCTCGTCGAGCTGCACCCGCAACGCGTGCAACCCAGCGGCGCCGAGGCTGGCGCTGAACAGGCTCTCGCCGACGTTGCCGTCGGCCGCCAGCAGCGCCTTGCCGCCGACGACCAGCGACTCGTGCGTGATCGAGAACATCGACTCGAACGCCTCGCGGGTCATGCCCCCGAGCATGCCGTCCAGCAGGCCGTCGTCGACAGGCTGCTGGTCAGTTCCCAGCAGCGTTGAGCGCGTGCCCTTGCGGCGCACCAGTTCGTGGCGGCGCCCGTGCTCGTCGATCAGCACCGCAGCAAGGCGCATGTCGCCGTACGCATGGACGTGGTTGTCGGTGCTGCGCGGCGCGATGCCGAACAGGAAGTCACCGATCCCGCGCTGCGCGCTGGACTTGCCGACCTCGTTTGGGCCGCAGATGATGTGCAGACCCCCGCCGGCGACGCCGCCCAGCTCAAGCTCGGTCCCGGTGAACGGCCCGAACGCGCGCAGCTCGAAACGCTCGAGTCGCAGGCTCATGCGGCTTCCCGGTCGATGAGGAGACTCGGCAGCGTGCGCTCGACATCGGCCAGCAGCCGGGCGAGGGTCTCGGGATTGGTCGGGTCAAAGCCATCCGGCCCGTGCTTCAGCTCGGCCGGGAGCTTCAGCGCCAGCGGCGCCAGGCGATCCGCCAGTACGGCGAGCCTCTGCGCGTCCGCGCCCGCGTGGCGGAGGATCTTGAGCGTTTCGCCGACCGCGTCGTCGCCGATGGCCGCCGCTCGCGGGACACTGGTCTGCCAGCAGATCCGCTCAACCCAGACCTGCTCGGCATGCAGATCGGTCGCGAGCGCGCGAAGCTCGGATTCCAGGCGGTCCTGATCGCGCACCAGTCGTTCGTGCACGCGGGTGATGCCTTCGACCTCGATCCGGCAGGCGACCAACCGGCCGTCCGCCGCCTCCACGGCGGACCGCAGAGCGGCCTCTCCGCGCTCCAGGAGCTCGATGTCGTCAGCGACGCCGGCGGCGTCGACCGTCACGCGGGCCCAGCGCACGTGATCGAGGACGTGGTGCTGAAGCGTCATCGCACCGTCGATGACCTCGACGACGGTCGCTCCCTTCGCGCCACACTCGCGCATGTGGCGGCCCTGGAGGTTGCCCGCGAAGACCACGTACGGGTTGGCGTGCAGCACCGCGCGCTCGTGGATGTGCCCGAGCGCCCAGTAGTCGTACCCGTGCCCGACGAGCTGCTCCAGCGAGCAGGGCGCGTAGTTCTCGTGACCGGCGTCTCCGCCGAGGCACGTGTGCAGCAGCCCGATGTTCACGAGACCTGGAAGCGGATCGGGGTAGCTGTCGGCAAGGTTCTCGGTCACCGCACGGTTCGCGAAGCTCTGCCCATGCACCACCACGCCGAGGTCCTCGAACACGACGCTTTCGGGCCGGCCGTGACGCAGGACATGAATCCCGGGGAGCCTCAGCTGGCGCGTGATCACGCTCGCGGCGTCGTGGTTGCCGTGGATCATCGCGACCTCGATGCCCGCGTCTCGTAGGCGTCCGAGCTGTGCGCGGAGGTACAGGCCGGTGCTGAAGTCTTTCCAGTCGCCGTCGTACACGTCGCCGGCGACGAGCAGCAGATCGGCGTGCTCGGCGATGCACAACTCGACCAACGAGTCGAATGCGTTGCGGGTCGCGCCACGCATCGCCTCGACCGGCGCGCCCGGGTAGGCGGCCAGCCCCTTCATCGGGCTGTCGATGTGCGGGTCGGCTGCGTGCACGAACTTCATCGCGTCTGCCGACCTGCCGCAGGACGGGTGTGCCGGCCGATGCACCTCTGACGACGAAGGATCTGGATCTTGCTCATGCGTCTTGGGTCGCAGGCGGACCCATCGATCTGACAAGCGCCGGTTGCGGTGGAAACTCGACCGTCAGGGCGCGGCGTCGAAGTCGACGATCACGCCGGAGTGGTCAAGGAGCGCCGAAGAACAGCTCGTCGACCTCATCCCACTCCTGTCCGGGCACCGGCGTCGCGAGCGCATCCGCGAGGAGATCAAGATCGGCGCCCAATGCGCCCCGCGCATCCTCCCGGCGGAACAGTGCTTTGCTACCGGTTGCAGCGGCTGGCATCCCGACCTGGGCGAGGTCGAATGCGCGAACGCTGAGGACCCGACCTAGAACCTCCACGAGCCGCTCGGACACGCCCGTGGCGTCGAGATCACCCCGTTCCATTTCACGGAGGCGATCTTCCGCTTTCGCCACGTTGCGGCCCGTAAGACTCGCTGCTGCGAGCACACGCTCCGCAAGTTCACGGAGCGAAAGACCCGCCTGAGCACGTAGACGCGGGAGCAGCACCGGCCACGCCCCGCGCTCTCCCTCGAACGCCTCGACGGCCGCATCCACGATCGGGGTCACAAGCAGAGCATCAACCGTCTCGGCGTCGTACCGAGGGGTCGGCGCGACGGCCAGGAACGCGCCGAGCTGGCGACGCAACTCGGCGCGGTCGTCTGCGGCCACCTCTGCGACTGCGTTTTCGACGGACGGACGCTGGCCGGCGTTCCATTGGTCGATGAACTGCGAGACGGTCGTGTCGAGGTCAGGCATCGTCCATCACCCCTCGTAGCTTGCGGACTCCGCGCGAGCACAGCTGGTCGACGTTGGCCACCGTGAGCCCAAGTGCCTCCGCAATCTCACGCGAGCTGAAGCCGGCCATCTTGCGCAGAAGGACGTCCCGCATCTGCTCGTTGTCCATGGCGGCGATGCCTTCCTGCAGCGCAGCGAGCTCGTCGCGGGCCGTCCCCCGAGCGTCCTCCTTGCGCTCCGCGATCTCGCCCAGGACAGCATCGAACCGCCCGAGGCCGTCGTCGTCACCGAGGGGCTCCTCGAAGTTGCCGGCGACGCCGCGCTCGCGGGTCAGGCGCCGGCGACAGTAGTCCATGCACGTGTTGGTCACGCACGTCCGCAGCGCGCCGAGGAACTCGCCAACGCTGATCCCGCGGAAGTTGCCGAGCATCTTGACGGCGCGGATGAAGCACTCCTGCGCCGCGTCTTCGTACTCGTGGGAGCCGATGCGCACGCCTGGTGAGCCTGGGAACTCGAACGCGACTACTTGGCCCCGCACCCGGTCGTGGTGCCGCGCAGCAAGATGACGCCACGCGAGCTTTGCGACCTCCCACTGCTCACCGCGGCGGGTCTCGCGTCCTACGACAACCGCCGCGAGTAGTTGCTCGTCGGTCGCGCTGTGCAGGTCTTCCCGCGTGAGAGTGCCCGCAGTCATCGGGCCGATCGAGAACGCCGGGCAGGCTGAGCGTGCCCGTCTAGGACCGCCAGCGGACCGGCGCTTCGGGGTCGGGATGAGGATCGCGGATGCCACAAAACACAGGGTCGTCTCCGGCGATCGCGATCCGACATCACTCGTCATGCCGTTCGTGGAACCCGCTCTTATGCGGCGCCGCAGTCGGTCTCGCCGCGACGCCACCACCGTGCTCGCGAGGGCGGACGAGCCGGTTCGCGTTGTCGTCGCACTGAAGCACGCCGTCAATTATCCCTGGAGCGGGAACAGCCGACGCATGACGTCAGCACCAGCATCCGCCCACTGACGGGTGATCGGCCTGCCGCTGCCCGCCGCGATGAGCGTCGCTGTGTACCCGATGGTGCTGTCCGCCAGGCCGGTGGCGCCCGCGATGGCCGCCAGCGCGGCGGAGGGTGCTCCCATCGCGGGGTTCAGCCCGCGCCTGAACTTGCTGGAAGAGGACAGCGTCTGAGCGCTGTGCTGGCGGACTCACGAGCGACTCGGCGGCGGCGTCGACTCAGCTTGGCCGATTGAGCACGCCAAGCGCACCAGCCAACCCAGTGTCGCTTCCGCGGCTCTCGCCGTTCCGGGGCCTGCAGCAATCATCGCAGCGCGTCACGGGCCCGAGCTATTGCCACATCGAACTCGGGCTTGCCGACCCGTGCCGGTGTGGCGACATCGAAGACGCGGAGGCCCGTCTCGGCGTCAAGTGCACCGACGACGACCATCTCGGCGCTTAGCTGCGCTGACGATAGCCGTGCGACCCCGCGTGTGCGGCAGAGCTGCTTGCCGAGCATGTCATCCATGACCACGATGACGCCTTCGATCCGTCCTGCAAGCAGGGCGGTCGCGATCTCGCCGCGGTTGGCATCCTCGTGAGCGCCGGGCGCCGAGTGCAGCCTGCGCAGCGCCTCGGCATCCGCGAGTTGGTCGGGCGGCAGCGCCAGTGGCTCACCGGGGGGCCACTTCAGCATCCCGAGCGTCTTGAGAGCGGGGAACCGGCCAGCGGCGTTGCGCCGCAACTCCACATCTACGTCAAGCGCGACGGTAGCCCGGTCAGCCAGATACGCCGAGAGCTGGAACAGGGCGCCGCCATCAGCAAAGTTGATGAAGACGCTGGTGTCGAGCAGCACCCGCTCCGCCCTGCCGGCGATCGGAATCACCAGTCTGGCTCCGGCTCCTGCGGCGTAAGGCCGAGTTGCGTCACGAGCCGCTCGACCGTATCGCGGTCGCGACGCAGCGCGAGGGCGAGCCGGTCGAGATCGATCAGGCCGGCGGCGTATGCCCCCAGCGCGTTGTCTCGCAGCTTGGCCGGCAGTCGAGGCACGGCGTTCTCTCGCTTGATCCGCGCGAGCTGATCTTCGACCGGGTTGAGGTCGAGCGCCTTCTCTACGGCGCGGTGCTGTCCCCTGTCGAGCTGCCGCTTGAGCGCCTGCCGCTGCTTGGCGCGTTGCAGAATCCCGGCGTCGACGAGGCGGACGAACATCGCGGGCGCGCTGATGCCGAACGCCACGCCCATCCGGGAGAGCACCGTGATGTCGATGAGCGGGTCGCCGCGGGCTTCCAGCCAGCCCCGCAGCGCCTGCTCTGGGGAGAGGAACTCCCCTGCGAACGCGAAGGCTTGCTGCTCCAGCGGGTCCTTCGACTTCCCCTCAACGTTCTCGATGCCGTCGAGCACGGCCCGATGGTGGATCCGATGGTGGCCGAGCTCATGCGCAAGCGTGAGCCGCTGACGAGTGATCCACTCGCCGCCATTGAGGAAGATGAACGGCTGGTCACGGCGAACGAGGTACGCGCCAGCGACGCCCTCGGGGAGGGCCAGGACGGCGACCGGGACGCCAGCCGCCTCTTCCACAACCTCCAGGAGATCGTGGACGGGCTGATCGAGGCCCAGGCCCAGCTCGAAGCGCGCCGTACGGGCGGCGGCAATCGCCTCACGGACGTGCGCCACGACCGCCATGGTTCAGCGCCCGAGCGCCGCCTCGAACGTGAAGAAGTCGTCCATGATCGCCGTGAACTCGGCGACCGCCGCGTCCGCCTCGTCGGCGCCTCCGTCGTTCCGGAACAGCGGCACGGCGTCGACCTCGCTGCGAAGCAGCACGTCGGTGTCGATCCCGAGGAACTCCGACGCCGCGACGAGCTCACCGACCGCGAGACCCCGCTCGCCGGACTCGATGCGGCTCAGCGCGGAGGGGTCGAGGCCCAGCGCAGACGCAAGCCGTCGTTGCGAAACGCCGCGCTCGGTGCGCAGCTCGGCGATGCGGCGACCGACTTGCTCCTGGGTGAGGTAGCTCATGATGTTGTGATTATCGCACGCAGTCGGACAGAACTTGAATCTAGTCTTGCGCGTGCTCTTCGGGGGCGACCAGCACCGTCACGAACTCGGCGATGACATCGACGTCCTGATCAGGAGTCAATTCGATGTCTCCGACCTCGCGGTTCAGCGACTGGAGGACGATCCGCGCGTGCTGCCACCCGTCCTCCTCAGCGACCTTCTCACTGTGGTACCGCTTGACGGTCAGCGAGCCGCCCGCCTCAGGATCCGTCGCCTCGTGGAGTTGCGCCAGCACGATCTTGCCCTCACGGGATCCGGCCAACGGCGCGCCGGCCGGATCGGCGCGGAAGACAGCCATCGCGCCATCCGGGATTGCGGGCTCCATCGATCGCCCAGCGATCCGGACGGCGAACATGCCGTCACGTAGTGACCCCTCCACCTCGACCCAGCCCTCCTCCTGCGCCTCGGCGTTCTCCAAGAACCGGCCGGCCGCGGCTCGGATCGAGTACAGCGGGACGTGGCGCACGTAAGGATCGGCTTGGGCAGCGGGGAGCACGGCGACTTCGCCGGCCCCGTTCTCCGATGCGTCAATCGTCGCCGCATCGCCGTGGAACCACTTGCCGTCGGCGGTGATCTGGGCGGCGGCCTCCTTGCCCTTGAGCGCTCGCGCCACCCGCTTGAACCCGGCCGCGAGCAGCACGGGGTCATCCAGGTGGCTGGCAGCGATCACGACGACCTTCCAGTCGAGGTCTTCGAGTTGGCCGCGGATGATCGCGTCTGCACGCTGGCGCTCGACGTTGCCGTGCAGTCCCTTCGAGAGGCCGTCCAGGTACACCGCGACCTGGGCGTCCACATATGCGAAGTCCGGAATGGTCCGCCCGTAGGGCGGACCGATCTCGACCTCGTGCTGCCCCACGAAGCCGTCGAGCCCTGCGCGGGTGAGGAACTCGCTCAGACGATCCTCGGCGTTGTTTGTTGTGGCCGCCGGCCCCAGGAAGCTAGCGTCCTCCAGCTGCTGGAGCTCATGGCCTTCCTCCGCGGCGGTGCCCATACCGCTGACGAGCTCAAGCGCCCGACTGCGGTCGAGGAAGCGGTGCCAGAACACGTTGCGCCCCGTCCTGAGGCACGAGTAGCAGGAGCTCTCGCAGCCTCCAGGGCACTCGTCGAGAAGGTCGTGCAGCGTGGAGGCGATCTCGTCCCAGCGCTCGATGATCTGCCCGAGTAGCCCGGACCCGCCGGGCATCGGGTCGTACACGTACAGGTCGTGGCGACCGTCGGCCTTTGGCACGGGAAGGATCTGCAGGTCCTCTGGCTCCATCTGCAAGACCTGCGAGGCCCCAAGCCTGAGCGCCTCGCCGAGATTGGCGGCGTCGCCCTGATCGCCGAGATCGTGGATGTGCAGCGCATCGGCGACGACGTTGGCGGTGAGCGCAAGCCACAGCGGCCGGCGTCCGCAGTGCTTCACATGCCAGTCGGTGAAGTCCTGGTGCTCCTTGGGCGACGCGTACGGCGAGCGAGTCGCGCCGCAGACGATGCAGACCGGATAGCCAGGCTCACCGGCACGGACGCGGTCCGCAGGCCCCGCGTTGACGAGCCGCAGCCCCTGACCGAGCAGGTGATGGACCGTCCGCTCACCGAACGTCCACGCGGTTCCGCCGCGCCGGTGGCGGCGTGCCATGCCGAGGATCGTGACCGGCACCTGAAAGCGGTCAGTCTCCTCATCACGGATTGGGCTCACGTGCGCAAGATCGACATCGGCGATCGGAAGCCCGGGCAGCTCGACCGGCGAGCTGTCGCCATAGCCCGACGACGGCGTCCCAGCCGTAGTCACGAACCCGGAGGCGAGGTCGGCGAGATAGGCCTCCGTCTGCTGCTCCTCTCCCGCGACCGGGAAGTGGTAGCGCGCCGTGCGGTAGCGACCGCGGTTGGCGTACAGCATGTTGCCCGGGACGAACTCGCGTACGGCGATCGCCTGCGGGCGCGACAGCTCGAACGACACCGCGCCACCACTCCAGCCCGGGAAGGCGCTGATCCCGCCGTCGTACAGGCCGTACCCCGGTAGGAAGCCCTCGCCCGCCAGGACGCTGAGCGTGTACGTTCGCACCTGGCGCTCCTTGAGAGCATGCAGGTAGTCACCGCAGCGGTTGCGCTGACGCTCCTCGTCCTTCGTGAGCAGCCGTTCGCTCGCCATCGCGTTGAGACGGCGCTGGGTCTCGATGACCCATGTCAGTCGCTGGTGCAGGTGGTCGACGAAGCCTTGTAGATCACCGGGCATCGCGAGCACGAGCCCCTCGAGCTGGTCAGGAGCCACCTCGGTGGCCGCTTCGGACGGCCACCCGCTCGCAAACACGCTCTTGACGGCGTCAACTAGCAACTGACGGTTCGTGTCGATCAAGCCCCCGAGCGGAGCGCGGACGTCCGCGGGTGCCGTGCGGTAGCGATCATCCTCCCCCTCGAAGAGGTACTCGCGCACGTACTGCGGAAGCGCGGCCTCGAGTGCCCCGCGCGTCGCATCGTCGTCCTTGGCGAGCCGCAGCAGTTCTGAGACGACGACCGCGTGGACGTGCTTGCGGACCAGCACATCGTTCCTGAGGTTGAACCGAGGTGGGCGAAGCGGTGCGCCGAGGAGCTTCTCGGGCTGCTCAAAGAAGTAGGCGTCGTGCACCGCCCGCCGGCAGTAGACGAGCACGACGGCCATCCGTCGCCGCCGTCCCGCGCGCCCGACGCGCTGCCAGTAGTTCGCCGGCGTCGGAGGGACGTTGCGGCAGAGCACGAGATCGAGCGCGCCGATGTCAACGCCGAGCTCAAGCGTCGGGCTCGCCACGAGTGTGTTGACGGTCCCGCCGCGGCGCTTGAACTCCTTCTCGATGTAATCGCGACGTTCCGCCGGCACCTGCGCTGTGTGCTCCTCGGCCGTGACCATGGAGAACGGCCGGCTGAGCAACGAGACGTTGTAGTCATCGGCCGGAGGCGGCGTTGCGTCTACCGCTCCTGCGCAATGCGTCTTCGAGCACGCGCCTTTGGGAGTTGGGCGTGCATGCACCCTGCGACAGACCGAGCAGACGTGGCGCTCGCTCTGGCGCACCATCCCGAGCCGGCTCGCGTCGACCTGGTGCGTGCCGGCGCTGCCACCGAGCGCATGATCGGTGCCGCCGACCAGCTTGACCGGCGTCACGAGGTCAAGCGCTCGCAGCAACTCCCAGACCTGCTCCGCCGCGGCGGGCGGATCCTCGACGCCCCATTTACGGATGAAGTCGACGGCCCCGGTGCGCCCGCGGGACGACACGACCGTCCGAACCCACTTGTCGACGTCACCGCCCTGTCGCTTGAGCTTGATGCCGACAGGCCGAACCTCGGTGAAGCCGTACGGGATGAATCCGCGCTGGATCTCCTCGCTGCCACCCGTCCACCAGCGAGCAAAGATCGGCTCGTCGGCGTCGTGAAGCATCCGAGCGCGCCTCCAGGCATCGAGCAACGCTGAGATGCCATCACAGAGGGCTTCGGGACTCATCGCGAGCTCGGTAGCCAGATCGCGCACGCGCTTGTCGTCCGGGGTGAGACCGGCGTAGACAACGCGAAGCTGGCCCCAGCGCTCAAGCCCGTCACGCTGCGTGAACGACGTAGCCAGCTCACGCAGGATCTGAATGCGCAGAAAGCGCGAGAGCTGAGCGGCGGCGGCGCGTCCGAACGACTCGTCGGCTCCCGAGTCGAACGCCTCGGGCGCGACGGCCCGCGCGAGGTCGCGATCGGCCCGCAGTCGGCGAAGCAGCTCAGCGTGGAGATCACCGACGGACACGGGCCCACCACCGCTGGCTTCCAGCTCTCCGAGAATCTCCAGCATCAGGTAGCGCAACCGGTAGCGGCGGGCATGGTCGCGCATCCACCCGGCCTGGAAGGCGGCGTCCTGCCGGTTGTCGGCGAAGATCAGCAGGTGGCGTTCGTCATCGGCGCCGGCGGCACTGATCATCTCCTGCGCAAGAATGTGAACGTCAGCCACTGTGGACGCGCGAAGAGGCCTGATCGGCTCGTAGTCGCGGCCTGTCCCCGAACGCCCGGTCGCCCCACACCCCAGGCACCGGAAGGCCCTTGGCTCGTGAACGAGGTAGATCGGAGCGAGCGGACCAGGCTGGGCGCAGTGTGGGTTGGAGCACGCGCCCACGTCGTCGCGGTGCATGCAACCGCACTGTGCGCATAGCCACCCTTCTGAACGGCGCTCGTCAAGCCGGGCCGACGCCTTCGAGCGCGCCTTGCCGCCCCCGTTGCCGTCGTCGTCCTCGTGAGGGTCCCCTTCGGCCAGGAACCAATCCGTGAACCGCACGCGCTCGACACCCTCGGCGTCCGGGTCGGGCGAAGCGAGCCAATACGCGCTGTCGCCCGACGCCTCGCCACCGGCAACGTCACCATCGTCGAGAACGAAGTCATGGAGGTGCGTCGTGAGGTAGTGCTGCCCGCACGTGCGGCACACCGAGAGCGGGAATACCGCCGTCGGCTGCCGTTCGGTCTTGCCAGCCGCGAGCGCCTCCCCCGCCGAGAACCAGAGCTTGGGCTCCAGCGCATCTCCTTCGAAGGTCGCGACGGCGCCCTCCAGACCCCGAACGAACACATGGAGTTTGGGGCGCAGCAGCGGAACGTCACCGCGCCGCGCGAACCCGCCGAGCGCGAGGTACGCGAGCACCTCTGAGGTCGTCGTCTCTGGCGGCAGGCCGGTTCGCGCCAAGCGAGCCCGCAACTGCGCGGTGACCTCGGTGAGATCCCGCGCGTGTTCCAGCTCCTCCGCCAGGATCCGAACCGGTTCCATTCGAGCAAGGTGTTCGAACAGCGCCTCGGCGACGCCGCCCTCGGGGAGCACCGGGCGAGCGCCAGTCAGCTCAGCGACCGCGTCTGCGAGCGCTTCCCGGTCGACAGCTGCCTCGTCGTCCGCGCTCTGCCCTTCCTCCGGCGACGGCGCCGCCCCAAGTGCATCAAGCACCGCGGCGAGCACAGCATCGGGGTCGCCAGGCTCCGCGGGGATCGACCGCGAGCCCGGCCAGTCGAGCGCCGCGTAATGCTCCGTGACGAGCTCGACGTTCTCGTGCGGCACGCCGCAGAGCCGCGCTAGGAACTCAGGCGCGACCTCGGCGCCGCGCTCGGGATCGACGATCGTCGCCGAGGTCGCGATGCAGGTCACCTCGTCGGCGCTCCTGGCTGCGAATGCCCGCAGTCGGCGAACGAGGCACGCGACCTCTGCTCCAGTCGCTCCGGAGTACGTGTGGGCCTCATCGAGCACGATGAACGAGAGCGGCGCGCCGGTGAACAGCTCGAAGTCCTTCTGGCGCGTTATCAGCAGTTCGAGCTGGTTGGCGTTGGTGATCAGGATCCGCGGCTTGCGCTCACGGATCTCTTGCTCGCTCGCGCACTCCTCGAACGGCACGACGTCGACGTCGTTTGCCTTGCGCTTGCGCCTCGCCGCCAAGAGGGCCTCACGGTCCGCACCTTGCGGAAGTTGCGTGACGTCGCTGTCGGAGGGCCTACGCGGCGTCGAACCTACGTACATCCCGTACGTGATCCCCGTACCCGCGAGCAGAAGTCTCAGCCGGTCGCGCTGATCAGCCGCGAGCGCGTTCATCGGATACACGAGCACTGCAACTACGCCGTCCGGCTCCGCCGCGTCACGCATCCTCAGGCAGCGGTCGATGATCGGGTACAGGAACGACTCTGTCTTGCCCGAGCCCGTGCCGGTCGAGACAAGCACGTGGCGCCCTCCAAGTGCGGCCCGCAGTGTCTCCTCCTGATGGGCAAAGACCGACGGGAACTCGGCCACACCCGGCAGGGCGGGATGAATGAGGCCTTCATCGACCATCGCCGCCAGCGACGTGCCCTCACGGAACCCTCGCGCGAGCGACACGTAGGGGCCCTTGGTCAGCGGCGAGTCCTTGAACGCACCGGCGCCGAGTAGGGCGCTCGCCTGGGCCGCGAGGCGTGGATCGGCGATCGGGAACGCCGTCAGCTGATAGCGACGGAACTCCTCGATGACCTGGCTGGTGAACTGGATCGGATTCAGGGCCATCAGGCGAGCCCGCCGGCATTGAGAATCGCGCGAGCCTCCGTGTTTGCTCGCTCCCAACCGCCGTCGGGCTGCCACAGCTCATCGAGCCCGAAGCCGACACCGGCTGTCGCGCGCGCGGCGGTGAGCTCTGCAGCTCGACACTTGGCGCCTGCGAGCCCCTCCGCGCAGAACGCTTCGTAGGTCTGCACGGCGAGCCCCGGGTACCGGTACTCATCGCTCGCACCCCGGTCGTAGATCGGGAAGCGTGTCGCAATGTGTTCGAGATCCTGTGGGTCGAGAGCGAAGAGGTCAGCGACGAGCGCGTCGAGCACGAGCCGCGCGGCGAGACGATCCGGAGCGCTGACGAGCGGATCCGTGGACGCCTCCGGGAAGTCGTTGCCGATCGCATTGAGACGCTCGACGAGGAGCGGGCCCGTCGCCCAGTAGCGGTGCTCATCGCGAGGGGGGATGGGGATCGTCTCCAAGAAGAACCAGTTGAGGTTCGCCGACACCTTCATGCGGACGACGTAGTCGACGACGATGCTCGTGAGGATCCCGTTCAAAGCGATGAGATCGCGCCAGCCGAGGCCGTCCAGCGTCGGGGCGGAGTTCCCGTGGATGGCAGGGGGCATGACGCCCACGATGTAGGTCCGCTGATCGGTTGACCGGCCGATGTTCCGCATGCACACCCGCGTCCTCTTCCACAGGTCGCCTTCTAGCTCCGCGTCAGCAGTCGCGATGGCCATGAACTTGCTGACGCTTTCCGCGTTCGCACGCCCCGCGTAGTACGGGTTGTGGAGCCAGAACGACTTGCCCTCGTATAGCGGCACGTAGTCGGCGACACGGAGGCGCGCGCGCACGCGCGGGTCACGTGCGTCGTCCTCCGGCGAGAGCAGTCCGTCGCTCTCCAACCGTGCACGAGCGGTGAAATGCCTCGCCGCGTTCGTCATGTCGAACTCGCGGTTGTAGTGGCCGCCCATCGTCTGGACGACTCCACCGAGCTGCGGGTGATCGCCGTAAATCCGCTCGACGATCTCCAAATCGCGGCTGTCCTTGAACTCCATGAACGATGACGTCGCCGGCGCGAATCGATGAATGTCCTTTACGGCCAGACGAATGCCGTGCTCCGTGGGGCGTTCCCACTCCGCAACCTGATGCCTCATGAACGCAACGTTCACGGCCACCGTCGTTCCACCGCGTTCGACGACCACGGGGCCGAACTTGAAGCTGCGATGGATGGGGAACAGCCCTAGCCGGTTCTCGAATCCGTAGCACCATTGCCACGAGCATCGTTCAAGAAACGCCCGGCGCAACTCCGTCGTGCCCTGGTCGGTGTAGACGCCCGACGGAATGAGCATGCCCAGTCGACCACCGTCTCGAAGCAGGTGGTGCGACACTTCCAGGAACATCTTGTACGTGTTGAGGTCGGCTGATCCCTGGAGGCGGTAGGGGTGATCGCGATGCGCGAGCGACGGGCGATCGCGCCGTGCGAGTTCCCAGCCCCCGGCCAAGCGGTCGCCCGCCATGCCCCTGGCGAGCGAGACATCGAAGGGGTCGGCCAATGACCTGGCCAGGTTGGAGAGCGCCTTGAACCCACCCTGGTAGGTGATCCATTGAGCCTTGAGACCGTGCACCTCGTCGAGGAGGTCGGCCTGTTTGGCGAGCGCTTCGGTCTTGCCATACGTGCGGTAGAGCGGGTCGTGACGAGAGAAGAACTCTTGCGAGTTCGGCTTCGCGACTTCCCAGGGCGGGTTGCCAAGCACGACGTCGAAGCCGGAGCGAGCTGAAGTGAAGGCGTCCGGGAACTCGATCTCCCAGTGAAAGAAGCGTTGCTGCGCGGCGATTCGCTCGACGGTGCCTCGTGCGTCCGGCGTGAGTTCGCGCCATCCTTGCGGCATCGGGGGCTCAACGCCGCCCGACGGCCAGAACCAGAGGGAGCACCACACGTCCATTCGCTCCTTGAGAGTGCGGTACTCGTCGCTGGCGAGTAGATCGCGGTACGCCTGCTCACGCTCCTCGCGCGCCATCTCGTGGAGTGCTTCGAACCGATCGCGAACGTGTCCGACGACGGCGTCGACGGGCTCGTCCAACCCATCGAACAACTGGGTCGCTCCACCCATTGCGTCGATCACCGCGGGCATCTCCGTCTTCGCAGCGGCAAGTGCCTCGCGGCGCCACGCCCAGTCGTCCAGGGTCTCCTGGCGAATAGGGTCCCTCACACCAGGAGTCGGCCGTGCGCCGCGATCGAGCGCTCGAATCGGGTAGTCGTCAGCGAGATGCAGCCAACACCCGACAAGGCTATTGCCGACCTTGAGTTTGTGGTCGAGGTACTCGAATGGCAGTTCGCGATCGAGCGTCTCAACCCACAGCGCGAGTCGGGCTAACTCGACTGCCATCGGATTGACGTCGACGCCGTACAGGCAGCGCTCGACGACGTAGCGTGCTAGGCGGGAGCGCAGCATCGGCACGAACCGATCGTCGTCCGGTGCGAGCGGCAGCAGCTCTTCGGTCTCCTCCCCGGTAGCGGGCGTGCCGAGCGGGAGGGTGACGATGACCTCGCGCTCATCGCGAGCCTTGATGCGGTCGTGATACTCCAGCGAGGCGTGCAGTGCCTCGACGAGGTAGCGGAGAGCGGCGACGAGAAAGGATCCCGAGCCCATCGCCGGCTCGCAGACATTGAGGCTGAGGATCTCCTCGGGCAGACGCGGGACGAGGCGGTCGCCGTCCCTCTCGTAGCACAGGGGTTCTAGTGCGCGGTGGGCCAGCGGAACAGAGAGCGCGGGCCGCGTGTAGAACGAACCCGATCCCTTGCGCAGCCCTCCGGAGGCCACGAGGTAGAGCCTTCCTGGCGGGATCACGCCGGCAACCAGCTTGTCCGCCCGAGCCGACACCCTCGCCTCGAACGCGGCCGGTTCGGGATTCCTGCCCCGCGGACGCCGAACGAGTCCTGCCGCCTCGACTGCCTCACATGCCCAAGCGTGCACGCGTGTGTGAGCGTCGTCCTCCTCCTCGACGTCGTCGTCGGCTTCGTCGTCGCCGGCGAGCTCGTCCTCGTCGGTCTCCTCGTCTGCGTCCTCGGCTGCGTCGGCTTCGACCGTCCCTGTTTCGTCGTCCGCGGCATCGTCGCCCCCACCCGCCGCCGAAGCTGCGTCCTTCTTGAAGGTCTTCAGCAGCTCCTTGAGCTGGCTCGCGGTGAGCTCGCTCAGGCGAGAAAGCGGCAGGGCTGGCTGCCGGCCGACGTTGAGCAGCACGATTGGGTCGCCGGCGTCTGCGCGGCGTAGCTCGTAGTCGAGTAGGCCCTCGTAGACGATGCCGACGTACTCGGTGCGCAGATCCGAGAAGTCGACGGCGCCCGCGACCCATCGCGCGCTGCGACCGGCACGCACCTTGACCTTGCCGACCTTCAGTAGCCGCAGCAGTCGGTGGACACTCGCGTCCGTGGGGCGCGCTGCTTCGAGCGCTGCGAGGGCGCGAAGCACGGGTTCCGGTGAGGCGCCGTCGCCCGGTCGAAAGAGCTGGCCTCCGTAAGCGCGGACGGGTAGATCGGCATGACCGCTGCCGAAGTAGACGAGGCGGAACAGGCTGAGGATCCGCGGCCACGCCGCGCTGACCTCAGCGAGCGCGTCTCGCCCTTCGCCATCGGCACGGACGAGTATGTCGTAGAGGCTGCCGACGCCGTACGAGTCGTGGTAGGCCTCGACGTTCGCGGGGAGGAGGTCGCGTGCCTCTGCGTAGAGCACGAGTACGAGTCGCATGACGACGCGGGTGGCGGCCTGATAGATGGCCGCAAGTGCCTCGTCGTCAGAAAGCCGGTGTCCGGTGCCGGGGTCGGTCCACAGCGCCGCATGCAGGCCGCCATCGGCGACGAGCTTGTGGTCGACCTCGCGGACGAGCAGCTCGATGCCCTGGCGCACCTGCTCGCCGAGGACTTGGGCGAGGTCGCCCTGACGGTTGCGCGACTCGTGGATCCTCCGGATCAGTGCGCGAAGGCGGTCGGGCTCTCCGGCGGACTCCGCCTGCAACAACGCAGCGAGGCCACGCAGGGTTTCGCGGCCTTCGCTCTCATCGAACCACGTCTGCGCGTCCCACTCCGCCCACGCGTCGTAGTCGGGCCCGGCGTGCACCAGCCGGAACTGGCGACCGTTCGTCAGGAGGCCGAGGGGGACGCCGGTCCCACGCAGGAGCTCGACGAGCTTGGTCTGTGCCCGAACGCCACGGCCACGGCCGACGGTGTCGCTGCCGTCGAACCAGACGGCGAGCAGCCCGCCTTCCCCGTCGGGGTCCGGGAGGACCCAGTTCGGTCGCAGCGTCTCGCCTGTGACCGAGGTCGCCTTGAACTCGGCAGCCACGGACGAGGCCTTTTGCCACCCGTCGAGCCCGAGGAAACCTTCGAGCAGCTGACCGGCGAACACCCGCCGCGCCTCGTCGACGTCGCCGCCACCGTAGAGCGCTGCGTCAAGTCGAAGCCAGGCAGACCGCAGCCGGTCGTAGCCGTATTCGTCGAGCTCGGGGAGCTCCGGGATCAGCTCGTCGAGGAACTGGGGTGCGACGAGCATCCCGCCGTGGCGCAGCTCGCCCCACCAGTCGTGCCGGACGGCGGTCATGGTGTCGCGCCCTTCGGCACGAGCAGCCCGACCGCAACTGGCGTGAGCGCGCAGCGAGCCAACTTGAACCGGCGCGGGAGCACGTCGTTAAGCAGATGCTCGCGCTCGCGCTCGATGCGGGCGCGCAGCCGTGCGCGGCGTTCCTCGACGCGCCGGTACTCCTCGCCTTCCAGCTGTTCCTTGAGCTGGCGAAGCTCGTCCTCCCGCTGGTGGCGCAACTCGGGATCAAATGTCAGCTGGCGCGTCGTCTCCTCGAGCTTCTCGATCTGGCGGCGCAGCCGCGTTCGTCCGTTCTCCCCGCGCTCCTCGTCGAGCTCCTTCAGGCGGTTCTTGAACAGCTTGTCCTGATAGGTGCGCTCGTCCTTGAGAAGAGCAGGCAGCAGGTCCTCGGCCGCGTCACGAAGCTCCTTCTCGCGCTGCGTTCGTACCGCTTCGACGTCGTCGGCGAGGTCGTCCCAGCGCTCCTCGATCCATGCGCGCCAGGAATCGACTTCCGGATCGGGGAGTTGCTGAGGGTCGCCCTCAGGCGCTTGGATCACCTCCTCGTCGTCGCCGATCCGCAGAGCGAGCTCCATGAGTTCGGCGTGCACCGGCTCGCGCAGCTCGTTCAGGATCGCGAGAAGGCTTGGGACGATCAGCGTCGGCCCGTCGACGTCAGGGTGGGTGGCAATCGTGAATCGGCGCAGGTCCGGGCGCTCCTCCCACAGCCGGCGGCGCAGCGTGGCGGTGGCTCTACGCATCACCGGATGGGCGAGACGCATGAGCCGTGTGTCAGCGCGCTCTCGGTACACGTGACGTCCGGCTGGGGTGAGCTGCATGAGCGCACCGGAGTCGAACACCAATCGCGGGAGCGCGCCCTTGGCGCCGGGCTTGTCGAGCCTCAGCGAAGCGTCCACCGTCCGCTGCCACGACGGCGGCGACTTGTGGAGCTTGACCCCACCGTCGCCGGTCGATCGAACGTCCCCCTGGTCGAGCTTGACCGCGACAGTAAGTAGCCGTTCAAGGCTTTCCGGATCGATCCGCAATGACTTGGCTGTGGCGGCGAGCGCGGCTGCGGCGCCGTCACCGGCACGCTCATCGATCGAGTCCTCCGGTTCCGGGAGATCAGTCCGCTGTGCAGCATGCTCGCGGACGAGCTCGACCCGTCGGTCCATTTCTTCGATGGTCACCTGCGCGTCGGCGAAGTGCTCCTCCAGGCCGCGATCGATGACCTCGCCGACGCTGCCCAGGTCGCTGCGAACCTTGTCGACCTTGTTGACGACGTAGTCGAGGAACTTGATGTCCTCGTCCTCATCGGACGTGAAGTGGAACGCGGTGACGTCGCGGGCTTGGCCGTGGCGGTCGACGCGGCCGTTGCGCTGCTCAAGGCGCATCGGGTTCCAGGGAACCTCGTAGTGAACGACGTACCGGCAGGAGGTCTGGAGGTTCAGGCCCTCGGCCGCGACGTCGGTCGCAGCCAGTAGGCGGATGGGGTCCGAGGCCTCGTTGAACGACTCCCGCACTTCGGTGCGCTTGGCCAGCGAGGAGCCGCCGAAAAGCGACCGCACCTGCGGTGGGGCATAGCCCTCGGCAGCGAGTCGCGACAAGAGGTAATCGAGCGTGTCCTTGTACTCCGTGAACCAGATCGCGCGCTCGTCGTCGGTCAGCTGCCCGTCCGGCCGAAGGCGCTCGTCGAACCAGGAGCGGATCGCGTCCCACTTTCCGTCCGGGGGAAACATCGTCGTGGTGGTCACCGCCTGCGAGTCGAGCGGCTCATCGACGACCTCGCGGCCCCAGCCGAGCGCCACAAGTGCGTCGCTCACATCCTCACGCGCCGCGCGTAATGCCTGCTCGTGACGGCTGAGCCAGCCGGCGCCCTGGCGGACGACGTCCTCCTCACGCCGGGCCTTCTCCTCGTCGTCGGCCGTCTGGCGCTCAGCTCTCACCTGCGCCACCTCGGCCTCCTCTATCGAGGCGGCGTCCGCGTACCCCTCGATGTGCTTCCACCAGGTTCGCGCGAGCGAGTACGGACAGGAGAGCAGGCGCTTGGTCAGGAGCGAGAATACGAAGCGCCCTACGCTGCGCTCGCGGTGACCGAGCGTCGCGAGGACTGCGTTCCCGGCGCGGCGGTACTCGCGCAGAGCCTCCACGAGTCGCAACTCCTCGGGCGACCACCTGAACGGGATGCCCTTGACATCTCGATCGGTGAACGGTGAAACCTCGCCGCGACGCTGCGCGCGATCGTTGAGTTCGGACTTGAGCCGGCGAACCATTACGAGATCGACCTGAGCGCGCTCGGCATCGTTGAGCTCGCTCGTCTGGCGGAAGCGGACGGGGTCGAGCTGCTCCAGCAGCCCTGAGAAGCTCGCCGTGAAGCCGTTGTGCGGCGTCGCGGTCAAGAACAGCCGGTGCTCGGCGTGCTGGGCGACCTCCGCAAGCATCTTGGCGCGGTCTGAGCGCTCGCTGAATCCTTGCGGGGCAAGGTTGTGGGCCTCGTCGACGACAAGCAGGTCCCACGCGAGCGCGTGACCGCGCTCCAGCCGATTCGCTGCGGCCAGGAATGCGGCGAGCACGTCCGGCTGGCGCAGGAAGTCCATCGACGTTATCGAGCGGGGAGTGACCGCCCACGGATTTGCGTCCATCCCGTACTCGCGCTGCACGTCTACCGTCGCCGCGCGGTCGAGCACGGTGAAGTCGAGTGCGAACTTGGTGCTCAGCTCATCACGCCACTGAAGCTGAAGAGATGCCGGGCAGATGACCATGGCGCGTCGGATGCGACGGCGGCCGAGCAGCTCGCGCAGCACGAGGCCGGCCTCGACCGTCTTGCCGAGGCCGACATCATCGGCGAGGAGCAGCGTCACCCTCGGCATCTCGAGCGCCTTGAGGACCGGGTAGAGCTGGTAGGGCTCGGGGGCGACCGCGCTCTCCCAGGGAGAGATGAGTGTCGGGCCTTCGCTCGTCAGTCCGGGCAGGCGCGCAACCGACGACCACCGCAACGCGTCGCAGAACGCGGCGAAGCGCTCCGGCGGATCCGGGTCGAGCCCGTCCCCGACCCGCGGCAGCCCGCCGCCGTGAAGTACGCGGGCGTCGATCTCCGCCTCCCAGAGGACGGTGTCCTCGCCCGGGAACTCCCAGCCGTCGAGGTATTCGACCTCGACGAGGTGCGCGGCGACCTCGTTGCCGGTCTGGGCTCGGACGTCGCGCACGGCAGCGGGACGGCCTCGGACCAAGACCGCCTGGCCAGGTTCGGGGATGGCAGCGGTTTCGGTAGCCACCCGTCGAGCGTACGCCTTGAGAATGGCGGGAACGGTTCTCATCGCTGCGAAGTCGCGTCTGAGATCAAGTCCTGACACCGTCGTCGCTCACGAACAGCGATCACGTTTTCGTACCGGCGGGTGCCGAGCGCTACCCCCGGCTCGGATCCGTGGCGCGCACCCCGAATCGGGGACCAGACTCACACGTCGATCGAGCCGATCGAAGTCGAGGCTGGATGCAGTTTGAGGTCACCAGGGCGCTCACGATGAAAGACATCGTAGGGCGCTCGGCTACGTACGCCGTCGCCGCAGCGCTGTCGTACACCCGAACCCCAATCAATCGGGGAGACGCCTGTCAGATCACTCACGCGGCGTGCGACTTCACCGCAGGTTGCGCGCTCGTGAGCACGGCATCTTGCAGTCCGTCCCGGGACGCACCTAACGTCACAACTGATGCCCGCCGACCCCAACAGCCGACTCTCCCGACAGCTCCGGCAGCTCCGTGCTCTGGTGGCCCCGCTCGCCGCCCGGCGCGATTCGGTCGTCGCCGACGAGCAGATGCTGCTCATCGCCCGCCAAGTCTGCGACGCGCTGCTGGATGAGGAGGTGGAGCGCGGTCTCACGCACTCGCAGCTGCTCGGCGCCGTCGATGCGCAACTACGCGACGCCGCAGGTGCCCGCATCGACGTGTTCGTCGAACTCGGCCTGCTGCAGACCTACACGCCCAAGAATCACCAGCAGCGCTACGTGCTCAACATGGCCGGATACATCGGCTTGATGGTCGCCGAGCGCATCTCCCAACATGGCGGCGTCGAGGAACTGCTGCATCTGCTCTCCGACACGGCGCAGCGGATCGAGGCTGGCGAGATCTCCGAGGAGCTCGTCGCGGAGCAGCTGATCGAGGCACGGCGCACACTCATCGGCCTCGCCAACGAGCTGCACCGCCGCCGTCACACCGACACGCTGCGCGAGTCTCGCCGGGCATGCTCGCGACCATGACGCCGAGCAGATCACCGCTCAGGTGGCCTCGCTGAACGTCCTCGTATCCAAGCACTTCCCCGCGCTGTCTGAGCGCGGCGCCGCACTCATTCGCGCGGCTCAGTCCTATACGCGCGAGCTCGAGGCAGTCACCGTCAAGCTCATCGCCGAGGGTGCTGCCTCGCGGGACTTCTCCTACCTCGACGTCGCGGACTACGACGAAGCGGCGCGCACCGCGAGCGCCGAGACGCTCAGTGCCGTTGGCGAATCGCTGTTGTTCGACCTCGGGGCCGTGCCCGTAAGCGCAGTTGCAGTCGCTGATGCGGTCGATGCCTACCGGCCGCGGAGGAGGACGCGCATTCCGCCGCCGATCCCGCCTGTGTCGACGGACCCCGACCCGATCGGCCGCTGGGAACAGCGCCGCGCCCGACAGGTCGAGCGACTCGACCGCCAGGCAGAGCTTCACCTACAGGGTGCTGCTGAGGTCTCGATGACCGACACGCTGCGTGCCGGCGCGTGGTCTGGCACCGTGCAGAATCTCGCCGCGCTGCTGTTCGCGCATGAGCTCACCGACGGTCGCTACCGGCTCGAGCTCGCAGACAGCGTTCTGATCGACACCGCCGCTGGCGCGACGTACTTCTCGCCGGCCACCCTGACACGCGGCACGTTGCCGCTCCCGTCTGGACCTGAGGTCGCGGGCGACATCGGTGATACGGACGCCACGGAGCTCGAGCGCCAACTGGCGGAGTCGGCCGAGGAGGCGGTGTGAGGCCGGCTATCGCGATGGCTGCTGCGCGCGCGACAGGCGTGGTTGCTCTCGATCCCGCTATGCGAGGAGCGCTGAGCGCACTCGCTGATCGCACGGGCCGTCGGGTTGTCGACGTCGACGGACTGCGGACCGCGATCGCCTGGCAGGAGGGCTACGGGCCAAACCTTGATGAGGGGGTGCTGACGGTCTACGCGCTCCCCCAGACGACCCTGCTGGCGCTCGGGTTGGCGCTCAGCTTGTGCATCGAGCCGCACCGCCGCCTTCCGGGACGCGACTCGACGATCAACGACTTCGACGCTGCCGTCGAGCGGCTCGTCGCTCGACGGACTGCGCGCGAACGCCCGTCCGGCGGCACCGGCACGTTCATCAAGGGCGCGCTCGTGATGCTGCATGAGGTCGGCCTCGTACGTGTCGATGGGAAGGCACTTTCGCTCGGTCCTGCGCTGGCCACGTGGGGCGACACCGATTGGAATGCGGCGCAGATCCTCGCCTCCAGGCTGCGTGAGGACGCGCCGTGATCGACCTGCGCACGCATCCCGAGCACATTCGCTCCGAGGTGATGGCCGCCGTCAGCGCCTTGGAGACCAGCGAGGACGCAGTCGCGGCCAACCACTTCGCCGCACTGCGCGACAACGCCATGCGCCAGATCGTCGTGGACGTCCTGCACGAGAACGGCCGCTGCCTGCTCGCACGGGGCGAAGGCCGGTGGACATCGGGCTACGAGGACTCGGTCGCAGACGACGTTCTCGCCGCAGGAATCGGCACGCTGGATGCCGGCGACCGCGCTGTCCTCGCGCTCGTGCTCTTGCACTGCGTAGCGATCCCGCGTGCCGCGGGCCGCATCACGAGCACCGACTGGACGGACGCTGAGAGCGTGGACCGCAAGGTCCTGAAGTTCAACCGCAGCTTGTCCGGCCAGGACATCGACCGCTCGCTGCGTCGACTTCAAGCGCGCGGAATCCTTCGGCGCGGACATCGAGCCGAGATCCGCCCCGGGCCGCAGTTCCTACGCCTGACTGAGGCGCGCTCCCAGGCATTGTGGGAGGACCTCGTCCTTCTTTGCCGCCCCGACGGCCATCAGGCCGCGCACATCCGCCGACGCCGAACCACCACGAAGGGGGCAGCATGACGCAGACCACGATGACGACCGGGATCGCGGGACGCCAGGATCTCGGCCTGCTGGCCTCGCGCCAGCTGCTGGCCGTGCAGTTGATCAGCATCGGCCGCCTGACCCCGCATGTGATCCCGTTCGTGCCGGGAACGTTCGTGGCCATCTCAGGCCGTGGGCCGAAGGGTGACTCCAATGAGTCCTCGAAGACAACAGCGCTCGCGGCGACGTCCCTACTCCTGGGCGACAGCGAATGGCGGCTTCGTGGGGCCGGCAGCCAGTACGCAGTCGGCCTGCTCTACGACCCGCCGGGCCTGGAGCACCTGGCCCACGCAGCTGATCAGGGCTACGTGATCGGGCTGTTCGCGCAGGCGGGCGAACCGCCCACCGAGCTCCTCACGGTCTGGATGCGGATCAACCGCCGTTCGCCGCACATCGAGGTCAAGGTCCAGTCGGGCGACGGGCTACTGGAGTTCGACGACGGCCAGCTGGTGCCCGCGCTGGCCGATGACCACTGGCGCTCGATGACGCACATCGGAAAGGGTGCCTCGCTCGGCCCGCGCTTCGCGGAGGCGCTCTACGGGACGTCGCCGCGCTGCATCGCGCACTTGACCAGGCGCGGCAATCTCAAGACTCGGAACGCCTCGCTGTTGAACGCCGCCGCCGGAGGGTTTGGGGCCGAAGAGATCGGCGATGAGCTGGTGCGCTTGGCCGGCCGTCAGGACATCCTCGACGATGACATGGCCCAGCGCTCACTTCTGGGCGCGGTCACCGACCAGCTCAAGGAGCGCCAACGCGAGGCACAAGAGCGCGAGCGGGAGTATGAGCACCAGCTGAGGGAGCTCGACAACCGCGATCGAGCGCGCGGCTTGCTCACGACCGCCCAACACGACTGGGACAGCCACGACGCTCGGCGTCTCGTCGATCTGCAGGACGCACGCGTGGAGAAGCAGACCGCCATGGATAGCGAGCTCGATCGCCGCAGCGGACTGGACGAGCGGCTGGCCGTCGCCGAGAGCGCTTTCGCCGAACTGGGCGACGACGCTCAGCTGCGGCGTAGCCACGACGAGGCGGTCGCGGCAATGCAGCTTGCCGAGGCCGCCCAGGAGCAGGCCCGCGAGGCGCTGCGCGACGCGCGCGGCGAGGCTGACCGGCTGCGTTACCACGCGCTGACGCTGCGCAGCGAAGCCGATGGCTGGACCGGCGACCTCGCCGACGCAGAGACGGCCGCACGGCTGGCGCTTGACGATCTCACTCAGCGCGAACGAGAGCTTGCTGTCGCCGAAGCGGACGTCACGCGCGCTGAACAGGCATTGCGTCAGGCCGAGGAGGGTCGCGGTGATGCGGCTGCGACGCTCGATCGCCTCGGCGCCGCGGGCGTTCCAGCTGTCGGGCTACTTGACGCTGTGGAGCTGGACCTCGTCGGGCGGCAACAGATCGAACCGCTGCTATGGCCCTACCGCGACGCGGTCGTGGTCGCGCAGGAGGACATCGACGCTGCTCTCGAGGCCGTAGCCGGGATCCCATGGGCGGTCCTTATCAGCGGGCCCGCCGATGCGCCGCCCGCCGGTGTGCGTTCCTGTCCCGCCGGCGCAGGCCGGTTCCTAGCCGCGCTCGCCGCGCGCAGCACCGTAGAGGACGACCCTGCCCGTGTCGCCGACGCTGAACTCGGTCTGAGCGTCATCGCCGGCGTCGAGGCGTTGACCGGGCGCGGTGCCCGGGTGCGCAGCGCGCGAACACGAGTGGAGATGGCCACGAGCGCGTTGCGCGAAGCCACTGACCTGCGCGAGCGTGCCGCTCTGATGGCCAGTGGAGCGGACGACGAACTGCGGCGTGCGCAGGCGGCGGCAGCACTGGTCGAGGCCGAGGAGGAAGCACGACAGTTCGAGGATGCTGTGAACGGCACGACGACCAGGCTCGGGGGCGCCGACGCGACGCTGATGGACGCACGTGAGTACGAGCGCGAGCTTGACGTCACGCTGCGCGGACTCGAGGCTGAGAGTCAGCGCGCGCAGGAACGCGTGGATGTCTTACGGCAGGCCATCACCGATCACGAGACGACGCTGAGCGGCCTGTGGGTCGATCTCCAATCGCTGTCCGACAGCATCGGTTTCGCCGAGAGCGCATGGGGTCGCGGCGAGCAGGCCGCGCGGGAACGATGCGCGAGCGAAGGTCGGGATTCGGGCACCCTGCGCAACCGCGCGAACATCGACCTTCACGAGGCGCTGTACGCCATCGGGATGAGCCGCCAGGACGATCACGCACCGACAGACGAGTTGTTGGCAGCGTGGCGCGCGCGGCGGGCCGATGAGAACACGCCATTCCCACAACTTGCCGGCCCGCTCGGCGAGTATCTCGGACTGCTGTCCGAGCAGGACGAGGTGCTACGGACACGCATTGAGGAGGATCGCAGCGAGGTTGCCGACGCCCTCGCCGCCTCGGAGGCCAACGTTCTTGAGGCTGGAGCGGGTTTGGAACGGATCCAGGACGCGATCCACTCACAGATCGAGACTGAGATCACTCGGATCGGAGAGCAGTTCGCCCGACTCGACGCCGAGGCCGGCGGCTACGGCGCACTGCTGAAGATGGAGGTCCGCCCGCCGCTCGAAGCCACCGACAAGTGGCGCTGGCTCGTCACGCCCATGTGGAAACGCTCGCCAGACGGCAACTTCGTGCCGTACACGGCGGCAACGAACTCCGCCCAGGACAAGCTCTACACCGTGCACCTGGTACTCGCCGCGCTGCTCGCGGTGCCGAATCCCGCCGGACGCGTGCTCGTGCTCGACGAGCTCGGAGACTCGCTCGGCGCCGAGCACCGCCGCGATGTTCTGCGCGGCATCGCGGAGACCGCGCAGGCCAAGGGGATCACTGTGCTCGGCACATGCCAGGACGACGTGCTGCACCACGCCGCCGAGTTCACGCAAGAGATCGTCTTCTTCGAGTACGCCCACAAGCGCGACCTCATCAACAAACCGGTACGGCTGTTCGGCTTCGATCCGCAGGGCAGGCGGGTCGAGACGACACGTGAAGCCGTGCTGTGGGGACGGCCGGCGGTCTAGTCGACGGTGGCGCGGCGCGAGACATCTGCGGCGCATGGAGACGTCCGGGCCTCAGGCGGCCACGCGGGGCCGAGCTCGGTCGTCGAGCTGTACGACGAGGTGCCGATCGCTGGGCTCCCGGCGGGTCTGCGCGCCCGCGTTCGTCGGCAGATACGCGCTGATGAAGAGGGCCACGAGGTCGAGGTCCGCGACCGGCATCGCCGAACCAAGCTCGCGCGGGTGTTCCTGTTCGCACCCGAGGTCGACGACACGGTGGTTCCGACCGAGCGAGAGCTGACGTTCCTGCTCGGTGCCGAGCGCCGAAGGTGGCCGACCGTCGTCGAGCGCGTGGGCTCCGGAGACGCCGCGAAGGCATGGGCGCGTGCGGTACAGCTGGCCCATGGCGGGGCTGTTGAGATCGAGTGTTCGACCACAGGGGCGCGGCTTGGCGACCCGATCTGCTGGCGGCTGACCGAGCGCTTCGCACGCCGGCGCCAGCGGCACACCACACGACGCCGAAACGCACGAGCCTCGTGGGAGCAGCGCGCGCGTTCCGCGTCGGACCAGCTCGAGGGGCACTGGCCGGACCTCGCGCACGCGTTGCGCCGGCACGCGGGCCCGGTAGAGCGCCGAGTGCTCGTGCACGCCGCCGAGGATCTGCTCGCGGGCCGGTCGTGGGCAGGGCCGCGCGCGTTCTCGCAGGTGCATTTCGGGACCACCAAGGCGCGCGACGATGTCGGCAAGATCTTGGCTCGCTGCGGTGTGGAGCTCGAAGCGCAAATCGAACTCGGGGTACTCCGCGCCGGGCGCACCGGTCTCGCAGGACCCGTGCAGCTCATCAGCGCGCGTGCGCGCCTGGACTTCACGGGGATCAAGGGCCCCACCGACGTTCGACTCGACCAGCTGGAGCTCCGACTCCGCACGTCGAGCGACGTCCTGTTGGTCATCGAGAACCGCCAGGCCGCGGAAGTGATCTCCGACAGCTACCCGGACGCCGCCTTGGTCTGGACTCAGGGCGCAATGGGGGCCGAGAGCCTCGCCGCGCTCGAGCAACTGGCCGCGCAGGTGACGCGCGTAATTGCCTGCCCCGACGCCGATCTCGGCGGAGTGCGCATTGCAGAACAGATCTTGTCGGTCGCGCCTGCTGCGGAGCTTGTAGACACGGGTGCTTGCCGTCACGACCGACGCCCCGCCTGGAAGCCGGATTCGGTCAGCCTCCTTGGGCTGCAGACGGCCTCAAACGGACCAGCGGGAGCGCTGGCACAGGCGTGCCTTGGACGGGGTTACCCTGTCGAGCAAGAGCTCGCCGTGGTGGACGCGGTTCGCTCCCGAATCGGGTAGCCGCGGCCGTATCTTCGGCACCCAAGGTCAGGCCGCCGAACCGAACATGTCGTCCTCCAGGTCTGTCCAGTGGTCGCTCCGATCGATGCGGCGGACCTTGTTGTAGACCTCGAGGATCATGCTGACCTCCGCCTTGCTGTGCCCGACCTGGTCCTGGACGTAGGCGATGTCGAAGTTGCGTGACAGCAGCAGGGCGACGTACGTCCGGCGTAAGTCGTGCGTCGTCAGATGCTCAACGCCGCCGATCGCCGGGAGGATGCCCTCCTCGGCCAGAAGCTGCGCGCGCTTGCCCACGCGCGTGACCTCGGCGCGAATGGTGCTCCGGTCGCGCGGTATGCCGTTTCGGGTGATGAACAGCGGCGCCTTGAGCCCTCTGTGGCGGTGCGCTGCAACGTACGGCTTGAGGCGTTGCATCTTGCGCGGGCCCATGTCCGGCGTGCGGTGGGCGTTCTCGGACTTCGTGCCGTGGACATCGAGACGGTTGTGTCGGAAGTCGACGTTCCCGACCTCAAGCGTTCCGGCCTCCGCGGCTCGGATGCCTGAGCCCACCAGCACCGTCATCAGCGCCTCGGTTTCCCGAGCCTCGGTGTCCGACGCTGCGAGCTCGTAGAGATGGTGCTGCCGCCAAACCGTGCCAACGGCCTGCCCCTGCTTAGCCGCGACCACCTTCCAGTTCCGCTTGTCGCCGTCCCGGTCGCCACCGTCGCGTAGGCCAGCGACCGCACGGGCGTTGAGGAACAGCTTCCACTGCGGCCATCGGTCCACGTGCTGGGCGGCCGTCAAGAACACGAGCACGTCGTCGCGCTCCAGCCACGTGTGCTTGCCCGCGACCTCCTCCAGATGCAGCCCGCCGCCGATGTCTTGGCCAGGCCCGAAGCCGTACACCTTCTTTGCGTGCGCCAGGACGCGGCGAAGGAACGAGATGAACTTGTTGATCGAGCTGTTCGCGGGCGGCGTGCCGACTGCGGACGTCTGGTCTTTCATCGCGAGGTCGAGGTTCGGCTCGACGAATCCTGCCTCCAGCATCGCTCGGAACCGGATGGCGTGGACCTCCTGGACCTCACTCGGGCGCATGGGCGCGAACGGCTTGAGGTGTCTGATCCGCCAATCCCAGTCGTCCTTGCTCTTGCGCTTCGTGTGGAGCGACTTCAGATCGTCCATGTATTCGCCGACGGTTCCCTCGGCGGTGATCTCGGCAGGCACGGGTGGCCAGACTTCTCCTCGTCCGAGCGCCGCGAGGGCGTCCTCCAAGGATTTCGTGGCCAGTTCCCACGTCCAGCCGTCGCTCTCATGTCCCAACAGGAAGGTCGGTCGGCTGCCGTCCTCCATCGTGATTCGCAGCGAGTATGTGAGCGTTCCGCCTTTGCGCTTGTCGATTCGGACCTGCCCGGTGCGTGGTCTCATGGCTTCTCCTGGGGTTTGCCCGGCTTGCCGGGTGAACGGCGCTGGCGTTTGGGCTTTGTGAAACACGCAGGCACCGGCGCCACCGAAGGCGGCGGATGAACTCCACGCGCATTCCGGAGCGCGGCGTAGCGTTTGACGTCGTCGAGTCGGAAGAACAGCGGCGAGCTCTGTGCTTTGCCTTTGGTGAAACCGACGTCGTGCTTGACCCGGCGGACCTCACGAGCGCTGATGCCAAGAAATGCGGCGACCTGCGAGACGTCGAGCTGACGATCGGGGTCGCGCATCAGGTCTCGATCGGGGAGTTGCGTGGCCACGTGATCGGCGGTATCGCGCGGGATCGATTCGCCCACGCGGCCGATCGCCGCCAGAATCGCGACCTGTTGCGCCAGCAGCGCGTCGGTGATCGCTTCACATCGGGTGCGTAGCGTGCGGAGTTCCGCATAAATGCGCTCCATCTCCGCACCGAGAGTCGCGGGCTTGAGCCCTGCGCTGTTCGCGCCAGGCGTCATCCGCGACACCTGAGCGGCAGTCGAGGGCGGGCATATGGCGACCCGGATTGGGACCGAGCCGCGTACGTACCGGCAACGCGGTTGAGCGCAGACGTGGTGTGCGTGAGGGCGCTGTGGGCGCGCCGCGAGCGCGAAGCCTGTCGGTCACGAGCTCGAGGCAGTTCAAGAGTAACACGCTCAGGCTGTCGCGCCAACACGCTCAGGGTGCAAACGTCGCCCTGATGGCAGGCGCCCCCCATCCGATGCTCGTCGCGACGGGCCTCGTGCTGCGGGAAGTGCGGACGTCGCGGGGCATCTCCCAGCTGAGCTTGAGCCTCAGCACGGGCATCCACCGCAACTACATCGGCGGCATCGAGCGAGGGGAGCGCGAACCAACCCTCATCAAGGTCATCATGCTGGCCGAAACGCTCGGCATTTCGATGGCAGATCTCTTTGCCCGGGTCGAGCGCACCGCTGATCGTCCTGCGCCTGCCGAGGGAGATTAGGCCGATGGTGCGCGCCGCCATGCGTCAACCATCACCGGCCGCTACCCGCGCAACAAGATGGCGGATTGCGTGATCAGCGAGGAGATGCGAAACCGCATCCGCGAGATGGCCGCAGAGCCCGATCCGATGTCACAGGCTGCCATCTCTCGGGAGACCGGAGTCGCCAGGACGACGGTCCGCGACAACCTCGAACCAAAACGACCCCGGACTGCGCGATTCCTCCTGCCACAGCCCGCACTGCTGGACATCGCCGTCGAGTGGACCCTCCGCTCTGGCGACATGCCGAACTCGGTCACGATGAACAAGACCAAGGCCAGCCTGATCGACGGCAGCGCGTGGCGGCTATGCATCGAGGGCCGAGTGAACGCCCGTGGAGACTGGGAGCATTGGCCGCAAGCTCACGACTTCACGAGATCGTTTCGCTCTTGGGACCTCGCGCACCTCGCGATCGGCAAGGAGATTGAGCGGCGTCGCGTCGAAGGCGATCCGTACGTCCCGACGCCGATTCCGGCCGACAAGCGCCGCGAGGCCGCGCTCTGCGGCCACACATGGGACGTACTGAATCAGAGGCCAGCGTCGGGCGATGCGGCGCGCTCGATCGAACTCAGATACCTCATGAGCGCCGACGGGTACGTCCGCATCCCGTCAGCCCCGGACAGAGGCGGTCTGCTGATCATCGGCGATGCGGGAACAGGTCGCACAACCTTGCTCGCGCAGGCGGTCGCCGTCGACCTCCTCGAGCCCTCGCTGACCGTCGTCGAGCTCACGCGCGTCGGCAAGCCAAGGCTCGCCGATGGACTACAACAGAGCCACCTGATCGATCTGCGCGACTTGATCTTCGCGGGCGTCCACGCCTACATCCAATCCGACGACCGCGATGTGCGAGCCTGCGTGATCGCAGTTGCTGCTCAAGCCGCCCTGGACAGCGGCCGGCACGTATCGCTCGTCGTCGACGACGCGGACGACGTCATCGAAGAACTCACGCAGCTCTCCCGCATCAAAGACGCGTCCAGCACCCACATCTCGGCCGCGTGGGCGCCACGCAGCGACAAGTACCAGTTGGGCCTATGGCTCACGCACAGCACGCGATGCATGTTCCGCATCTCCGACCCGGCCACAGCCGAGCTCTTCTGTAGAGCGCTCAACCTGATTCTGCGCAACGGTGTCCTCACGGAGTACGCGCCTCGTGACGGTCGCCTGACGACGACGTGGGCGCGAACCTCAGGTCACGGTCCGACTGCACGTCACCGCGAGACGTAGGCCTCGTGAACCTGCGCATTCCTAGCGTTACCGCGTGGAGTGGAAACGTGCTCAGTCAGCCGGAGTCCGCGCCGCCAAGCCGCCGGCACCGGCTCGATCGGCGTCTTTACCCAGCTGTGCCAGAAGCGTCTCCAGCCTCTCCGCGCAGTCGGGATCTGCAACGAACTCAGGGTTCACGCCGTCGACGAGGATCCGTCGTCGTCGCGTGCTGATCCACTCCACAGGAACAGCGTCTGGGGGCCAGGGCAGCGGTCCGCGGTGCCGACTGCTGAAGACGCCAGCGAGCCAGCGTTTGACCTCCGATTCTGAGACGCCTGCAACGTGCGCGAACTCTGCGGGGGTGAGCCAACGGCGGCGGCGCCGACGACGGGATCCCTTGATCGTTGTCGTGCCGTCGATCGTGAGCTGCAGCGCAGCGACATCCACAACCAACTCGCTGTCGTCGATCTCGTCGGGCACGGCGACCTTGCGGGCCTCGTCGTGCTGCAAGTCGGCTAACTCCCGATCGACATCACGCAAGGCCGCCTGCACCTCGGAGCGCTCGTCTCCCATCATGTCGATGCTGGATCGCAGGTTGTGGGCCCGCAACCAGTCTTCGTGCGTCGTCGATCGTGGGTCGGCGTTGACGACACGCTCGACGCGGATGCGCGCGGCCCCGATGCGATCGCGGATCGTTTCGAGCTCGGCTTCGAGTGCGGCGCGCGTTCGCATCGCGGCTTCGATCCTCGCGCGGTCAAGCACAACTCGAGCCCCGGCATCCGATGTAAGGACGGCCCATGCGATCTCCGACCCGATGCAACAAAGCCGCTCGAGCCCCTGCGGGTTGGCGAAGTCCTTGTAGAGCATCGGGTCCTCGGTCATCGAGTGGTTGCACATCGCCTTCACGATGATGCTGCCGCTGATCCGGTGCTCGCCGAGATCGGCCAGGTACCGGGGCGCGCCGTGCTCGACCAGCTGATCTGCCGCGTGACGCAGCGCATGCGGCGAATAGCGGGTGCATTGACGGTCTGAGTACGGTCCGCGGTACCGCCCGATGAAGGCCACCGTGTCGATGTACCGAGGAAACGCGGCGCGCCTCCGGGGACCATCGCCCACCCCGCGCTTGAAATAGCCACTGAACTGGATCGTCATCACCGACGGGCTCGTTTCCTGGTGGGGCTGTGTCATCGTCGCTGGGAAGAGCGGATCGTCGGGCGACAGCGGCTCGTGCGACAGCGCGGCCACGAGCCCCGCCCAAGCCTCGATGATGCGGCCTGCGGGCAGCGGGATCGGCTTGAAGAACAGCTGGTCCCACGGCTTGCCCTTGCCCGGCCGCACGCCAACCGCGGGTCGCGGAATGCCGTCCCAGCACGTGCGCTGACTCTGGAAGTCTCCGCGCCGGATCCGAAGCAGGGCATGGCGGCGAGTGCCCGTCGTCAGCATGACCACGAGCATCGCGAGTATCCGTAGCGACCAAGCGACCGACGAGTCCCTCAGTTGGCCCGGCGTCATCGCACCCACACGCTGCGGCAACTCCTCGACGGTGTCGCAGCGCAACCTGCGCAGGACATCGGCCCTGTACGCAGCGAACACCAGCCGGCACAACCGCCGGCTCGGAGCCGTGCGATCAGTGACGACCTGATGTCCAACGGATACGGCCGCGCGCTTCGGAACGTGCGTCCACACGGCGAGACAGGTCGACTCGTACCCGTCGGCTCGCAGCCCGACAATGGTGAGGAAGACGCGATTCACCAGCTCGCGACGGAAGCTCAGCGTCCCAGGACTGAGCGTCCCGCCACTCGGCCGTGCCTTGGTCGGCTTGATCCTCGTGACCTCCATGAGGTCCATCGCGGACGCGAGCCGCTTGCTGGACAGCTCGGGACCCTCGACGATGATGTGCGCGATCACCGGCCACAGCTCGCGCGGCATGAACGCAAGCAGCAGGGCCTCCGGCATGGCGGCTTCCTCGTGCCAGCGCTGTTTCGTTGCCTCCCACTCGAACGCGAGATCCTCGCGTGACCTCCCGAGCTCACGCACAACGCGCGGGCCGCTCGGCCAACCGGATTGCCGGAGGTCCGGGAAGGGCGCAGGGAGCTCCTTGCCACGACGAAACAACGGCGCGCGCGCCCAAGCCGCGATGCTGATGCACAACGGGGAGATGATCGTCAAGCGCAGATCGCGGTTGTCGAACACCAGCCGACTGATCACGCAGCGCACGAGCTGCTTCAGATCGGGCGGCAACTCGGTCCACGCGCGCTCATCCATGTCGCGCACGGTTCCAGCCAGGCGACGGGGTGTCCATCCGATCGCGAGTTGTATCGATCAGAAGGGCTGTAGATGCGGACCAATGAGGTACGCCATCTGCATAGCCGGTCCCGCTGGCCGATCTTTCGGCGTTTTTCGCTTCGGCATCGTCCAGCTGAGCGATCGGCGCGCGCCCGACCAGCGACCTTGCGAACTCTACTGCCACGACCGCGGTGGTTAGCGTCATGAGAGCTCCCGCGCGATCGTGCTCATCGGTGGTGGCGCTTGCGAAGGTCGCGACGCGCGCGGAACCTGAAGCCGTTCGTTCAGCACGCGCTCGAGTGCGAGCGCCGCGAGCTTGTCGTTCTGGAGCCGGTCGCGGACGGCGTGCAACGCGACCCTCCGATGCGCGCCGGCCCAAGTGGCGGCGAGCTCTCCCCGTTCGATTCGGCGCCGGATCTCGTTCTCGGGCACTCGAAGCAAGAACGCCGCCTCGTGCACTCGCAACGGACGACCGCCGCTCAGCACGGCGCTCCACCTGCCAGAACGAACGCGGCCTCGTGGAGGCGCAGATCGTTGCCGCCCGCGCTTCGGCTGCGGTCCGGCGCCGGGGTCGCCGCGACCTTCCCTTGACGGTTGACGAACCCGCGAGCGCTCATCGAGCGCTCCCCTTCGCGATCGTCGCGAGACGGGCCCGGTTTAGGCCGGCCGGCCTGAATAAGGGAACATCATCGGCCAACCGCGTACATACGGACCGCCGTCGGCGCCGTCCCGGCCGCCTAGAATTGCCTGCTGAGACCCGCCGATTCGAGCTCGCGAGCCTTCGCTTCACACGCGAGAGGTCGCAGGTTCGAAACCCGCCGCGCCCATGCGGAGATGACGGTGGCGCATCAGAGCGAGGCGATCATGCTTCGCAGCCGCTTGCCGACGTGATCGCGCACCTCGTCGCGAACGGGGAGGTCGGATAGGAGCGCGAGAAGGACGTCGTGCTGAACGATCCGGGCCTCGAGCGCGTCGCGGGCGTAGTCCCAGTCACGATCCCGGTCGGCTACGCATTTGGACAGCACCAGGTCGTGCGGCTCCAGGCACCACGCGACCGCCGTGCGCTTCGATCCTGGCGGCGGAGGGATCGCGCGCATGACCAGACGCTCCTGCCAGCCAAGCGGTGCCTTCGCGGTTTCGGGTCCGACGCCGTGGGCGTAATAGCCGAAGGCCAGATGAAACTGGGAGCCGTCGCCAAGCGCGCCATCGATCAAGTCGGCGGCGCCCGGATCGTGCAGCGGGTAGAGATCGACGTCCAACGACCGAAGCATCGACGGAGGCGGCCGTGCGTCTAGGGCGAGGATCGCCTGGCTACCGATCACGACGAACTCGTCCTGGCCGGTCACGTCGGCTGCCGCGGCGATGATGTGCTCGAACTCCCCGGGACCCACGTCAGGAGATCTCCTGCGCGATCCGGCGGCGCTCGGGTTCGCTGAGGACCCCCGCGAAGGGCGAGTTCTGGCGCAGGTCGTCGGCCTCCTGACGCTTGTCGACCAACGCCTCGCGGATGTCTGGAAGGGGTCGCGTCAGCAGGTGCTCCCATCGGTCCGCATAGCGCTCGTCGATGCGCCCCTGCTCGCGCCAGCGAAATAGCACATGCCGCGCCTCGTCGACCATCGGCTTGCGCAGCCGTCGCGCGACGGCTCGGTGATAGGCGAGGCTGCGCGCCCGCGCGCGTTCATGAGGCTCCCGTTCGCCGACACCTGAGACGTCGTCGACGCGTAGTCGCCGCGCCGCCTCGCGGCGGCGCGCCATGGTGGGAGTCAGTGCGTAGCGTCGATGACCGTCGGCGCGGTCGGCCTCCACCGCCTCGTACAACTCAAGCAGCGCCGGCACAGGCACCTCGACTCGCCCGCGTGGCGAATAGACGAGCGGCAGATCGCCCGCTTTGATCCAGCGGTCGAGCGCCGTGTGGCTCACGCCCAGCACGCGGGCGGCGAGCCGCCGCGACACCGTTTCCCCCAGCTCGCGTTCCAGCGCGGCGCGGACCGCCGCGATGTCACGATTACCCGGCAGCTCCCGCCCGGCGCGGCGCAGCCGCACGATGCTGTCGAACAACTCCTGCTTGCGATCAACCGTGCCCACGTCGGCCAAGCATATCGTTGCAGTTGCCATATAAAGACAAAAATGGCAGCTCCTTTCTCACCGACTTGAACCGTCGCCCTTCACACGCGAGAGGCCGTTGGTTCGAAACCAGCCGCGCCCGTTTCTGTGCTGACCCGCCCGCACAGTCGTCGGCTTCACGCCGCCTGAACGATGATCGGCGATACCCCGCCGGCGGCGAGATCTCGCGCTCGGTAGGCATACGGGCTGTCTCGCCTCTGCGGGATCTGCCGGAAGCTTTGCCGGTCGTCGTCCGTCAGTGCGAACGCTCGCTCTGCGGGAGGGCGCGGATGACCGGCGCGTCTGCGTCGCTATTGAGCGTTCGCGCACCCTGCGCGTCGTATTGGACGCCGGAGACTTCGACCGGGCTCGTGCCGCACAAGTGCCTCCAAAGTCGCGTCGATCAGGTAGTCGTTCGATGGTCCACGAAAGCTCTCTTGTCACGCTTGCGCCCCGGCGATCAGGCTGTGGGCCACGCGCTGGATGGTGTCGCTGGGGATGGCGAAGCCGATGCCGGGCGCCTGTGTCCCGCCGAGCTGTGGATCGAGCGCCGCGAGGGTCGGGATCCCGAGCACGCGGCCCGAGAGATCCACAAGCGCGCCGCCGGAGTTACCGGGGTTGATCTCCGCGCTGGTCTGGATGACCGACGTCAGGGTGACGCCGTTGCCCTCGCTGACGTTCCGCGCGAGCGAGGAGACGATGCCCTCGCTGACACTTGACTGAAGTCCGAGCGGGTTCCCGATCGCCAGGACGATGTCCCCGACGCGTGCGTTGGAGGACGTAGCGAGCGCTGCGTGCGGCGGCGTCGCGCCGGTGACGTGGATGACGGCGAGATCGTGGCTGGGGTCCGTCCCGACCAGCGTGGCGGGATAGTGCTTCCCGCCCGTGAGGGTGACGACGAACCGGTTCTGGTTGGCGACGACGTGGGCGTTCGTCACGACGTCGCCCCGCCCGTCGAGGACCACGCCCGAGCCGAGCGCCTGGCCGCTCTGGATCTGCACCACCGCGGGTGAGACGGCCTGGACCATCGCAACAAATCGGCTCTGGAGCGTGGTGGCGCTCGCGGTCGCTGCGGTGACCGCGGTGGTGGCCGGACTGTTGTCACCGCAGCCGGCCAGCGCGGCGAGCGCAGCCAGTGAGAGCGCGACGACGGCACCGCGGCGCCATGCGGTTCGGTGGGTGCGCCTCATCGTTGACCTCCGGAGTTCGTTGGATCACGTGGCCGTTCGATGGTCCACGGATGGCACGGCTCTGTCGTCGGCCGCCGGACGGCTCTTGGCGCTACCGCGCAGGGCGTACTGCTCGCTTTCGGCCACGGCAGGTGGGAACGGCACGGTCGTGATGACAATCGTGTGCAGCCTCGGTCCTCGGTCGCAGGGGGGAACGCTTCGCGCTCCTGCCGCCGGCCTACCGGCTAGCGGTAACGACGCGAGTGTGGTTCTCCTCAGGGATCGAGTCACGCCAGCCGTGCAGACAAGCGACGTCGCACGTGTGACCTTCTCCTACGTGCCCGAATCAGCTCACGAGAGGACCGACATGAGTGGGACCCACATGAGTGCGACGGACATTCAGCGGCCGTCCGGCCAGGTAATCACCGGGCGTCCCGCGCTGACCGGAGCTGGTCAGGGCGCCTGGGCCGGTCTCCTCCTCGGGCTGCCGTTCGGGCTGTGGATCGGCCTGTTCAGCGGACTGCGGGTCGGGCTGCAGTTCGATGGCGCGGCTTTCCTTGGCGTCCTGCTCTGCGGGCTCGTCGTGGGGACGTTGATCGGCGCCTGGGGCACGCCTTCCACCTCATGACCGCGGCGGACGTACCGGCATGAGATCCGCTGCATGTTCGCGCGTGCCGCTGCTTATTTGGATTGCGCTGCTGCTGGCGATCGCGCTGGCCGCGATCGTCGCGATGGTGACGCTTCGTGACGCGGTGGTATTCGTGTTGGCAGGCGGCTCGCTGGTTGCGACGGTTGTGGCGACGCTCATCGTCGTCCGCGGGGAGTTGACGCAGGAAGAGTCTTCGCCCGCGGCTTCGCAGTCCGCTCCTGGCCGGCTGGCCGGCGGACTGGCGACGTTGGCGGTCGTGATGCTCGCGGTTCCTGCCGTCGTGGTCTCAAGTGATGACACCGCGACGTCGAGCGCGTCTGACAGCACGGCAGCGGCTGCGCAGACCGTCCGGGACTACGTGACGGTGGGGGCTCTCGATCGAGCCGGCGCGACGGCGTGCAGCTACCTGACCGCAAGCGAGCAACGGCGCGTCGCGCGGCTCGCAGGGCCGCACGCGGTGTGCCGCGACGCGTTCAGCGACACTCAGCCGGCATCCACGGTGCCCGGGTCGGTTCATGCGATCCAGGCCCTGCCGGTCACGACGACAGTCCGCGACGGACAGGCCCGGGTCGTCCTGGGACGGGGCTCGGGGACGTTTTCGTTCGAGTTGCGTCACGCGACCGGGATCGAGCAACTGCAGTTCGATTCCCCGCCCTCGGAATGGCGCATCACGGCCGGCGCGGCATCGGTGCTGGCGACATGAGCGACCTACCGGCTAGCGGTAACACCGCGATTGCGGCTCGCCTCAAGGCTGGAGTCACGCCAGCCGTGCAGACAAGCGATGTCGCAGATGTGACCGTTCCTACATGCCCAGATCACGTCACGAGAGGACTGACATGAGCACCACATACATGCCTTGGCCGCCCCCGAACGCGACACGCCGCACGATCGAGACCGACTCCGAATACCAGGAGGCCGAACGGGCGGTTGATTGGCTATCTGATCAAGGCTTCGCCGTCGAGCGTGTTGCGATCGTCGGCACGGGCCTGCGCTACGTCGAGCAGATCGCCGGGCGCGTGAACACCGGCCGCGCCGCGCTGATGGGAGCGGGACAGGGCGCGTGGATCGGCCTGTTCTTCGGACTGCTGTTCGGACTGTTCTTCAATGGCGCGGCCTTCTTCGGCGTTCTCCTCTACGGGCTCGTCGCCGGCACGGTCTTCGGCGCGTTCTGGGGCGCGGTCTTCCACTACATGCAGCGAGGTCGGCGCGACTTCGCCTCGGTGGCCGGCACCCGTGCCGACCAGTACGAGGTGCAGGTCGACGAAGCCGTCGCTCCCGAGGCCGAGCGGCTGCTCGCCGCGATGCCCGGCCACCAGAGCGCCACGAACGCGGCGGCCTAGCGCACGCCGCCTGTAGCCCGAACGCAAGGAGATCCAGATGTCAACCGCCAGCGTCCTGAAGCCAGACTCCGCAGAGATCCGCGGCCTCGTGGACGCGGAGCGCCTGCACATGGCGCGTGAGCTGCACGACGTCGTGGCCTACAGCTTCGCGACCATCAACGTGCAGGCCAGCGTGGCCGTTCACGTGGCTGATGACCAGCCGGAGCGTGCCCTCGAGGCGCTGGCAGCCATCAAGGCGATCAGCGGCGAGGCCTCACGCGAGCTCCGCGCCATCCTCGGGCTCCTGCGAACCACCGATCGCGCCGAGTCGCCGATCCACGGCCTGGATCGGCTCGACATCCTGGCGGACATGACCACGAGCGCCGGGCTCGCGACGCGCGTGGTCGTGTCCGGCCGGGCGCGCAGCCTGCCGCCGGCTGTCGATCGCGCCGCCTACCGCATCGTTCAGGAGGCCCTGACCAACGCGCTGCGCCACGCCGGACCGGCGTCCGCCGCCGTGACCGTGAGCTACGAAGCGGCCCGGCTTGTCGTCGAGGTGGTCGACGACGGCCGCAGCCCCGCGCAGGCCCCAGGCGAGATCGAGCCGGGCGGCGGACATGGCATCGGCGGCATGCGCGAGCGCGCGCTCGCGCTCGGTGGCGAGCTCGACGCCGGACCGGGCCCCCACGGCGGCTTCCGCGTCCGCGCCTCGCTCCCGGTGGGGGTGCAGTCATGATCCGCGTCCTGCTGGTCGACGACCAGGCGCTGCTCCGAGCCGGCCTGCGCGTCCTGCTCGAGAACGAGGACGACATCGAGGTCGTCGGCGAGGCCGGCGACGGGGAGCAGGCCGTCCGACTGGCTCTCCAGACCCGGCCCGACGTGGTCCTCATGGACATCCGCATGCCACGGCTCGACGGGGTGCAGGCCACCAAGCGCTTTGCCGCCGACGATCGTCTCGCGGCGGTGCGGGTCCTCATCCTCACGACCTTCGAGACCGACGAGTGCGTCTTCGACGCACTGAAGTCCGGGGCGAGCGGGTTCCTGGTGAAGGACAGCGAGCCGGCGGAGGTACTGCGAGCGGTGCGGCTGCTGTTCGCCGGAGAAGCGCTCCTCTCGCCGAGCATCACCCGCCGGCTCATCGCCGAGTACGCCGCGTGGCCAGAACGCCACCGCTCGACGCCGTCCGCGCTCGAGGAGCTGACCCCGCGCGAGCTCGAGGTGATGGCGCTCGTGGCCTACGGCCTGACCAACGCCCAGATCGCCGAGCGGCTCGTGGTCAGCCCGGCCACGGCGAAGACCCACGTGAGTCGCACGATGATGAAGCTCCACGCGCATGACCGCGCGCAGGTCGTGGTGCTCGCCTACCAGACCGGGCTGGTCGTCCCCGGCGACCCCGTCGCCAGCCCGGCGGCCGCGTGACCGAGAGGAGCCATGCCCGTGTCCGTCATTCCCATCGACGTCGCCGGCGCTCTCGGATCGCGCGAGCCGGAACCGATCCAGCTCTGGGATGCCTGGCTGTTCGCGGAGGCCGGAACGGTGCTGGCGATGCGCCTCGGCGTGCTCCCCGGCCGGCGCGGCGAATTCAGGCTAGCTGCAATGTGGGCGCGCTCCTCCGGTGCGATGCTCAGTCCGATGGGGGTCACCTGCTTGATCGTCGATGACAGCGTGCGCTTCCTCGAACTCGCCAGTTCATTGCTCGAGCGGCACGGGATCGAGGTGGTCGGCACGGCCAGCTCGACCGCCCAGGCGCTTTCCCGCGCCGCGGAGCTGCGGCCCGATGTCGTGCTCGTGGACATCGACCTCGGCGGTGAGAGTGGCTTTGAGCTCACTCGTGACCTGACCACCGCGGAGCATGCGAGGGTCATCCTGGTCTCGTCGCACGCGGAAGTGGACTTCGCCGACCTCATCGAGGCGAGCCCGGCGCTGGGCTTCATCCCGAAGGCGGAGCTCTCGGCGCAAGCGGTGTACGACCTCGTCGGCAGCGATCCGAAGCGCCAGACTCCCCGCTGACCTGAGCGGTCCGCCACCTGTGGGCGGGGAGGCGTTATAACCGTCCCATGGGCGCGTACGCCTTCGCGCTGTCGCCGGTCCATCAGCAGTATCTGCTGGAGGCGCGCCAGATGCAGGCGCTCTCCTTCGCGGTCCACATTCCGCTGGTCGCGTTCGGGATCGCATTCCCGGCGATGGTGCTGTTCGTCGAGTGGAGGTGGTTGCGCACCGGCGATCCGCTGTACCGCACGCTCGCGCAGCGCTGGTCGCGGGTGATGGCCGCGCTGTTCGGCGTGGGTGTGATCACGGGCACCATCCTGAGCTTCGAGATGGGGCTGCTGTGGCCGAATTTCACCGCCACCTTCGGCAGCGTTTTCGGGCTCGGGTTCGCGATCGAGGGGTTCTCGTTCTTCATGGAGGCGATCTTCATCGGCATCTACGTGTACGGGTGGGGCCGGCTCTCGCCCAAAGCCCACTTCCGCAGCGGGATCCCGATCGTGATCACGGGCTTCACGGGGTCGCTCATGGTGATCGCGGTCAATGCGTGGATGAACCACCCGTCGGGGTTTCACCTGCGTGCCGGCGAGGTCGTCGATGTCGATCCCTTGAAGGCGCTGTTCGCCAACAGCCACCTGTGGCACGAGCTGATTCACATGTACATCGCCGGCTACATCGTGTCTGGCTTCCTCGTGGCCGGCGCGTATGCGTTCTCGCGACTGCGCGGCCAGTGGGGGCGCTACCAGCGCACCGCGCTCGTGGTCTCGCTGACGATCGCTGCGATCGCCGCGCCGGTCCAGATCCTCGTCGGCGACTGGGCGGCGCGCGATGTCGCGACGTCGCAACCGGTCAAACTGGCCGCGATCGAGGGGCTGTATGGCACGACCCGGGGCGCTCCCGAGCATCTACTCGGCTGGTACACCGACAATGAGGTCAAGTACGGCATCGAGATCCCGCACCTGCTGTCACTGCTGTCATTCCACAGCTGGAACGCCGAGGTACAGGGACTGCAGTCCGTGCCGGCCGCCGAGCGACCGCCGGTCAACGTGGTCAGGATCGCGTTCCAGACGATGGTCGGCATCGGGACGCTCCTCGCGCTGCTCGGGACCGTGTACCTGGCGGTGCGGATCAGGCGCAGGCGACTTCCGGAGTCGCGCTGGTTCTACCGCGCGCTCGTGGCGGCCGGGCCACTGTCGGTCGTCGCGCTGATCGCCGGTTGGGTCGTGACCGAGGTCGGACGCCAGCCGTGGGTCGTCTATCGCGTGATGCCGACCGCCGACGCCGTCACGGGAGCGAAGAGGATCCCGATCGGCTACGGCGTCCTCGCGCTCACGTACCTCGGTGTCGCGTGCGGGCTCGCGTGGATCCTGCGCCGCCTGGCCCGCATCCCACTCGAGCCACCGGCTGGCGACCAGGCGGCCTAGCGCATGCTCGACGCCCTCCCCCTCGTGTTCGTCCTCGTCGGCGTCGCCCTCTACACGGTGCTCGCCGGGGCCGACTTCGGCGCCGGCTTCTGGCAGCTGTTCGCCGGGCGTGGCGCGCAGGGCGAACGGATCCGCGAGCACGCGCACAACTCGATGGCGCCCGTCTGGGAGGCCAACCACGTGTGGCTGATCTTCGTGCTCACCGTCTTCTGGACCGCATATCCGACCGCGTTCGGATCGATCGCCTCGACCCTCGCCGTTCCGCTGTTCATCGCCGGGATCGGCATCGTCCTGCGCGGCGCCGCGTACGTGGTGCGGGACGGAACGTCCAACCCGCGCGAGCTGCGGCTGGTCGACGCGGTCTTCTCGGCTTCCTCGATCCTGACGCCGTTCGCGCTCGGTGCCGCGGTCGGCGCGATCGCCTCCAATCGCGTGCCGGTCGGCAACGCCACGGGCGATGAGTTCTCGAGCTGGCTGAACCCGACCTCGATCCTGATCGGCGCTCTCGCCGTCGTCAGCTCCGCCTACCTGGCGGCGGTCTTCCTCGCCGCCGATGCCGCGCGGGTCGGCGAGCCACGTCTGCAAGACGCACTGCGCCGGCGCGCGCTCGGCACGGGGATCTTCGCCGGAGCCGTCGCGCTGGGCGGCCTCGCCGTACTGCACTCCGACGCCGACCCGCTCTTCCACGAGCTGCTCTCGGGTGGCGCCCTGGTCGCGGTGATCGGCTCGGCGCTCGCGGGCATGAGCACGTTCACGCTCGTGTACCGCCGCCGCTTCGAGGCAGCGCGCTACAGCGCCGCCGTCGCCGTCGCGGCGATCGTCGCCGGCTGGGCGCTCGCCCGCTGGCCGACGATCCTGCCGGGGTTGACTGTCCAGCAGGCCGCCGCTTCGCACGACACGCTGGTGACCCTGATCGCCGCGGTCCTCGCCGGCGGCGCGATCCTCTTTCCGTCGCTCGCGCTGTTGTTCAGGCTCGCGCTCACGGGCCGCTTCGAGCACAGCGAACCCGCTGCCGCTGAGTCCGCCTCCCGCCGACGCGCCCCCGGCATGCCGCGGCCGATGACGCGCAGCGCGGTCGCCTGCCTGATCGCCGGGATCGGGCTGCTCACCGTGGCAGATGCGGGCTGGGCGCACGCCGCCGGCGTCGTGGCGCTCTTCGGGTTCATGATCAGCGCGTTTCTGGTGATCGTCCCGGCCGCGCTCACCGACGAAGAAGCTCGCGCTTCGTCCCCCACGCGGACCGCTGAGTAGTCCGCGCGCCGGACCCGCGGGTGTCGAGGAACCCGGCCACGAGCGCCAGGCCGCCGATGACCACCGCGAACGCGACTGCGGACGGGTACAGACCAAGCGCCTGCACGGCAAAGCCGAGCCCCACCACCGGTATGGCGAGACCGAGGTAACAGACGACGAAGTACGCGGAGATCGTCCTGGCGCGCTCGGACGGTGAGACGAGCCGGTTGATCTGTTCGAGGCTGCCCATGAAGGTGAGCCCGGATCCTGCGCCGCCGATCAGGGCGGCCCCGAGGAACAAGAGCAGCGACCGGTCGCGGAGGCCGAGCACGATCAGGAGCAGCGCGAGCACGGTCGCGGCGAGACCGATCGCGATCGCGATCCTGGCGCGCAGCGCACGCAGGACGAGCTGGGCGCAGCCCGAGGCGGCAAACACGGAGAAGACGACCGCCCCGGTGACGGCAGGACTCCTGATCGTGAGCTCGCTGCCGAGGAAGGTGGGTGCGAGCGCCGCGAAGAAGCCGACGATCGTGAACGAGACGAACACGGCCGCGGCGCCGATCACGAATGCCCCCCGCAGCTCTGGCGCGACGCCTGGCCAGCGAGGTCGCCAGTGCGATCGGCTGACGCGATCGGCGACCGTCTCGGGCGCCGCCCATATCGCCACGAACGCAGGGAGCAGAAGTCCGACGTAGACGATGAAGGGCAGGCGTGTCGGGGCCGGGGCGTAGGCCGCCAGGAGGCCCGCCATCAGCGGGCCGAGCCCGAGCCCGAACACATTTGCCGCGGTGCTGACGACGGAGGCGCGATCGGTGTCACCGCGGGGCTCGAGCTCGGTGATGGTGGCCGCGGCGACACCGCTTATCAGGCCGGCTCCCAGGCCTGAGATCAACCGTCCGAGGAGCAGCAGGCCGACATCGTCGGCGAGCAGGAAGACGACGCTGCTGAGCGCTGCGAGGAGCAGGGCTCCGAGCGCAACGGGCCGCCGGCCGAGCCGGTCAGACAGGGATCCGAACAGCGCCAGCGCGAGCACCACACCGAAGGCGTAGATGGCGAACACGATCGTCACCATCTGCACCGGGAGGCCGAACTCGTTCCGGTAGAGCTCGTACAGCGGCGTCGGCAACGTCGTGCCGAGCATCATCACCAAATAGGCGTAGGCGACGCCCCAGAACGCGCGGCTCCCAACCGATCCCTGTCCGCCACGAAGAAACGTCGTGGTCGTCGTCATTGCGATGCTCTCCCTGTCGTGGGCCCACAGTCGTGCGGCCTCGTGAGCATCGCCCACACATGCGCCCGCGTCTGCACGGCCATCGGGCATCTCGTGCCCCCGTAGGCCGGAGTCCGCGTCTACCTGCTGGCTGCTACTGAGCGGTCATACTCACCGTGACGATGGGTCGCACCCGAGTGGCATTGGCAGACGACGACGTGCTCCTGCGCGAAGGACTGGCGAGCCTCCTCGAGCGGTCCGGCTTTGAGATCGTCGGCCAGTGCGACAACGGCTCGGAGCTGATCACGCTCGTTCGAGAGCACCGGCCCGAGCTCGCCCTCGTCGACATCCGGATGCCCCCGACGCACGCCACCGAGGGCCTGGACGCGGCAAAGGTGATCCGCGAGGAGTTCCCCGAGACCGCGATTCTCGTCCTGTCGGCGCACGTCGAGGTCGAGCACGCGATGGACCTGCTCGCCAGCGGGCAGCGCTGCGGCTACCTGCTCAAGCGTCGCGTCACCGACGTCGACGAGTTCATCGACACGCTCGAGCGGATCGTCAGAGGAGCGTCCGTCGTCGATCCGGCGGTCGTCCAGGAACTCGTCGTCGCGCGCCGTGTCGACGACCCGCTCGAGGCCCTCTCACCGCGTGAGACCGAGGTCCTCGCGCTCATGGCGGAGGGTCGCTCGAACGCCGGCATCGCGCGCGAGCTCTGGGTCACCGAGGGTACGGTCGAAAAGCACGTGCACAGCATCCTCAGCAAGCTGCCGGTCCCCGAGACCGAGCACCCGCACCGCCGGGTTCTCGCGGTGCTCACCTTCCTCGCCGCGCGCTGACGCGCCACGGGTGTCAACTGGTGGTGGGGACCACCAGCACCGGGACGTGGCAGTGATGCAGGACGTAGCGGTCGGCGTGATCGTGCAGCATGTGTCCCAGTTCGTGGTCGCGCGCGCGCATGCCGACGACGACGAGATCGGCAGCGTGCTCGCGTGCCGCCTCAACCGTGGCCAGACCGACCGGGCCCCAGGTCAGCACCGACTCCTTGGGGAGCGCAGCCTCGAGCGTGGCAACGAGCTCGTCGAGGCCCTCGCGCGCGAGGCGATCGGCGAGTTCCTGCCGATCTACCTCCGCTGCGGGGGAGAACGGGTCAAACGGGTACTGCGAAGTCGTCAGCACGGGGACGACCGGCGCGATCGCGACGAGGATCAACTCGGCACCGAGCGAGCGCGCGAGCTCGGCGGCGTACCTCACGACCGCTCCGTCGTCGCCCTCCGCGCGAACCGCCACGAGGATGCGGCGAGGGGCTGTCGGGGCGCTCTGTTCGCTGGTTGCCATCACGGTCTCCTATCTCGGTCTCGACGCTCATCGATGGTCCACCGACGGCGTCGTTCTGTCGTCGGCCCGCGGGGGGCTCTTGGCGCTACCGCGCCGAGCGCAGACCCGAGGGGAACCTACGACGGCGGGGGACGGTCCCCAGAGGCGACGCCGCGACCCGCGGTCATCGGATAGCGTCCTCGGGGCGACGGTCGAATCCGGGCATCAGACAACAGGAGATGCAGGCGCCGGCGGCCACGTGGGCCGATCGCCGGTGCTCGGGTTGGCGCTCGCCGCGGCTGTCGTCACGGGCGTGACGCTCCTGCTCTACCCGCTCTCGGACCTGGACCCGGGCGTGTCGAGCGGGGTGCTCTACGTCCTCGGCGTCCTCCTGCTCTCCATCCACTGGGGCTTGTGGCTCGGGCTCGTGACGTCGCTGGCCAGCGCGCTCGCGCTGGGCTACTTCCATGCCGACCTCCACAACGAGGGCGACCTGGTGGCGATCGGCGTCCTGTTCTTGACGGCGACCGTTGCGAGCGTCATCGGTGACCGGGCGCGCTTGCGAGCGCAAGAGGCCGAGGGGCGCCTGCGGCTCGAGGAGGAGCTTCGCCAGCGCGACGCCGAGCGGATCCAGGTGCGCGAAGTGCGCGCCTCTCGGGAGCGCGTGCTCGCCGCTGCGGATGAGGAGCGGCGACGAGTTGTGCGCGACCTGCATGACGGCGCGCAGCAGCGTCTCGTTCACACGGTGATGACGCTGAACCTCGTCCGCCGGGCGCACGCGGACCACGACCCGGCGGTGGACGAGCTGATCGGGGAGGCGCTCGATCACGCCGAGCAAGCCACGGTCGAACTGCGCGAACTCGCCCACGGCATCCTGCCTTCGGTCCTGACTCACGGTGGTTTGCGTTCGGGCGTGAACGCGCTCGCATCGCGCGCGTCGGTGGCGGTCACCGTCGACGTTCCGGTCGATCGGCTCCCAGCCGCGATCGAGGCAACCGCGTACTTCGTGGTGGCGGAGGCCCTCACGAACGTTGCGAAGCACGCGCGCGCCGGCAAGGCGGTCGTCAGCGCATCGATCGACGACGGGGTGCTGCGAATCGAGGTCCACGACGATGGTGTGGGGGGCGTCGACCCGGACGGCGCGGGCGTGAGCGGACTCGCCGATCGCCTCGCCACCCTGGACGGAACGCTGCGCGTCGAGAGCCCACCCGGTGGCGGCACGGTGCTCGTGGCCACGCTCCCTATCCGAGCCTGATCAGACCGCCTCGGGCACGGGCTCGGTCGGCCGGTACGGGTACTTGCGCACGGCCGCCACCGCGACCACTGCGCCGATGAACGCCATGGCGGCGCTCACGTGGAAGCCGGTGTGCATGCCGCTCACGAATTGACCCGCGTACTGCGGCGACTGCGGTGCGACGGCGATCTGAGACGTCACGATCGCGCCGATCACGGCGATCCCAAGCGAGCCGCCGACCTGCCGGAAGCTGTTCAGCACCGCGGAACCGACCCCGGCCTTGTCGACGGGCACCGAGGCCATCACGGCGGCGGTGGTCGGGGTCATCGTCAGCGAGATTCCGAGGCCCGCGATGATCAGGGCGGGCAGGATCATCCAGTAGCTCGAGTGCACGCCGAGGCGCGAGAACAGCATGAGCGCCACCCCGACGAGCGTCAGACCGCCCCCCATCAGCCACCTGGAGCCGACGCGATCCGAGAGTCGTCCGGCGATCGGAGCGACGAGCGTGATCATGACCGTCATCGGCAAGAACGCCGCGCCGGCCCGCGTGGCCGAGTAGCCGAGCACGTCTTGCACGTAGAGCGAGAGGAAGAAGAGCATGCCGAACATGGCGAAGGCCGTGAGCAGCATCGCCGTGTTCGCGCCGGCGAAGGTCCCGTGCCGGAACAGCGACAGGTCGAGCATGGGGACTCCTTGGCGCAGTTCGAGCGTGACGAACACGGCGAAGCCCACGATCGCGACCGCGAAGAGCCCGAGGATGAGGCCGGACGTCCAGCCATACCTGTCGGCCTCGATCAGCCCGAACGTGAGTGCGAACAGGGCGATCGCCGAGCTGAGGAGCCCGGGAAGGTCGAGACGGTGCTGGCTCGAGGTGTCGCGCGACTCATCGATGAAGACGCGCGCAGCGAACATCGCCAGCACACCGATCGGCACGTTGATGAAGAAGATCCAGCTCCAGCTGGCGTGCTCGGTGATCACTCCGCCGACGAGCGGACCGATCGCGAGCGCCATGGCTGACACGCCGACCCAGATCCCGATCGCCCTGCCTCGCTCACTCGGCGGGAACGTCGCGACGATGATGGAGAGCGTCGCCGGATTCATCAGCGCGGCGCCGACGCCCTGCACGACGCGCGCGCCGATGAGCACTGCCGCGCTCGGGGCCAGACCGCAGGCGAGGGAGGAGATCGTGAAGACCGCGAGGCCGACGACGAAGATGCGGCGCCGCCCGTACAAGTCGGCGAGCTTGCCGCCCGTCAACAAGAGCACCGCGAAGGTCAGGGCGTAGCCGCTGACGATCCATTCCAGCTCGGAGACGGAGATCCCGAGGTCGCGCTGCATCGACGGCAGCGCCACGTTCACGATCGTGTTGTCGAGCATGATCATGAACAGCCCGAGGGCCACCGCGCCGAGCGTCCACCACTTCCTGTTTCGCTGTTCGAGCACGGCGACAGATGCTCGCCACGCGCCGGGCTTCTGTCGTCGGGCAGCGGTCGACTCTTCGTCCTACTCCGTGCGACGTATCCCGGCGCACTACGACCCGCGGAGTACGAGCAAGATGCGACACAGCGACGATGACGCGCCGCCGGGTTGCCGACAGCATTGCCACATCGTGTTTGACGGCAACGCAACCGCACTGGACCACCCCAGCGACCCCGCGCAGCTGCGGCCCCTCCGGGTCTGCGTCGCGGGGGGCGGCATCGCCGGTCTCGAGGCGCTCATGGCGCTGCGGGCACTCGCCGGCCAGCGCGTCGAGCTGACGCTGATCGCCCCCGAAGACGAGTTCGTCTACCGGCCGCTGGGGGTCGAAGCGCCGTTCGCGGTGGGCCGCAGCCGGCGGATCCGGCTCGACCAACTCGCGCGCACGGCCGGAGCGGACTTCGTCGCCACAACCGTCGCGTCGGTGAATCCTGATCAGAAGCTCGTGCACACGTCGAGACGCGACACCCTGGAGTACGACGCGCTCGTGCTCGCCGTGGGCGCGAGACCCGTGCCCGCCGTCGGCGGCGCGACGACCTGGGACGATCGCTCGGACCAGGAAATGCTCGGCGGACTGCTTCAGGACTTCGAGCACGGCTACAGCCGGCGATTGGCGGTCATGATCCCGCCCGGACCGGTCTGGCCCTTGCGCGCCTACGAGCTCGCCCTGTTCATCACGCTCGAGGCGAGGGGCATGTCGATCGACATCGAGACGACCATCGTCACGCCGACGCCGTCGCCCCTGACGCTGCTGGGCTCAGCGGAGCTCGAGCAGCTCGTCTCGATGGAGCTCGAGCTCGCCGGTATCACCGTGGCGTCCTGTACCGGCGCCGAGGTGCAGCAGGGCCATCCCAACGCGGTCATCCTGCAGCCATCGGGGCGCCGCCTCGAGGTCGACCGCATCCTCGCGCTCCCCACCCTGCACGGCAGCGCGATCGCTGGCATACCCACGCGCGCCGACGGCTTCGTCGATGTGGACCCGCACTGCCGCGTGCGCGGACTGGACGACGTGTGGGCCGCCGGCGACGGCACCGCCTTCCCGCTCAAGGCGGGCGGCTTCGCCGCCGAGCAGGCAGACGTGGCGGCCGAGGACATCGCCGCGGCCGCCGGCGCAGCCGTCCAGCCGCGCCCCTTCGCTCCCGCCGGTCGGGGCGACCTGGCCGGCCTGCCGGCCGGGCGCTTCCTCGAAGCGTGGCTCGCCGGGAACGACGACCCGGCGCTGACGACACACCTTCCCGCCGCCGGAATGCCGCTCGCCACCTACCTGCATCACGACCTTCAGGCGAGCCGCCGCGACCCTCTGATCACCAACAAGGAGACCCGATGAAGACACAGAGCGACATGAAAACGGTGACCTTCGGAATGACCGACCTGGAGGTCGCCCCGATCGCCTTCGGCACCTGGCAGCTCGGGGGTGACTGGGGGCAGTTCGACGAGCAGGAGGGGATCGCTGCGATTCGCCACGCTCGCGAGCTCGGGATCAACCTCTTCGACACCGCCCAGGGCTATGGCTTTGGTGCCTCGGAGCGGCTGCTGGGGCGTGCCCTTCGCGACGACCTCGACCACCGTCGCGACGAGGTCGTGATCGCCACCAAGGGCGGTCTCCGGATGACCGGGGATGGCGTCGTCCGCGACTCGAGCCCCGCCTGGCTTCGCCGCGGAGTCGAGGAGAGCCTGCGTGCGCTCGAGGCCGACCACGTCGACATCTACCAGGTCCACTGGCCCGACCCGAGCGTCCCCTTCGCCGAGACCGCCGGGGCGCTCCAGGAGCTCGTGGAGGAAGGCAAGATCCGCCACGTCGGCGTCTCGAACTTCGACGCGTCGCAGATCGACGAGTTCGCGCGGACGCGGCCCGTGGAGACACTTCAACCGCCCTACCACGTGTTTCGCCGGGAGATCGAGGATGAGTTGCTCCCCTACGCCGGCGAGCACGACATCGGGGTGCTCGTCTACGGGCCGCTCGCCCACGGGCTGCTCACGGGCAGCCTGAACGAGCAGACAGAGTTCGCCGCCGACGACTGGCGCAGCGGAGCTCCGTTCTTCAAGGGGGAGCACTATCGCCGCAACCTCCACACCGCTCGGGAACTGCAGCGGTTCGCGTCCGAGGAATTGGGAGGCTCGGTGAGTCAGCTGGCCATCGCCTGGACGCTCGCGCACCCTGCCGTCCAGGTGTCCATCGTCGGCGCGCGAAGCGCCGGGCACATCGAGGAGGCCGTGGCAGCGGCCCAGCTGCGCCTGAGCGAGGCCGATCTCGAGCGGATCGCCCGCATCATGGGCGGCTCGGTCCCGATCGCGGGGCCGTTTCCCGAGATGGGCCGTCTGACCAGCGAGACAAGCGTCTTCACCGAAACCAACGTGAGCTAGGAGGCAGAATGCCGACGACGCCAGGACAAGATCCCGATCCGCACACGATCGCGGTACTGGGGACGGGCAGGATGGGCGCGCCGATTGCCCACAACCTGCTTGCGGCCGGCTTCGAGGTTTCGGTCTGGAACCGCACCGCGAAGCGGGCCCGCCCGCTCGCCGCCGACGGCGCCCGGCTCGTGTCCTCGCCGGCCGAGGCGGCGCGGACGGCAGACACGGTGCTGACGATGCTGTCCGACGGCGACGCGGTCAATCACGCGATGACCGGGCCCGACGGCGCCCTGGCGTCGCTGCGGCCGGGCTCGGCGTGGATCCAGATGGCGACGATCGGCGACGAATGGACGCGGCGGATGGCGACGCTCGCGACCGAGAACAACGTTGAGTTCGTCGATGCGCCGGTCTCCGGCAGCGACGGGCCGGCCCGAGACCGCCAGCTGATGGTGCTGGCCTCCGGCCCGGAAGGGATCCGTGCACAGCTGCAACCGATCTTCGACGCGATCGGTCGCAAGACGCTCTGGCTGGGACCTGCCGGAAACGGGACCCGGCTGAAGCTCGTCCTCAACGACTGGCTCGCCTCGCTGACCGAGGGAGTGGCCGAAACGATCGCCCTCACCGAGGCACTCGGGCTTGACCCGCGACTCTTCATCGCCGCGATCGATGGCGGACCGCTGGGGTCGCAATATGCCGTGACCAAGGCGCGCGCCGCGCTCGCCGGCGAGTCCGCGCCGGGGTTCGCCCTGCGCCTCGCGTTCAAGGACGTCGGCCTGGCGCTCGATGCGGCTCGCGAGCGGGACCTGGAACTTCCGATCACCGAAGCGATATCGCGACGCTGGCAACAGGCGATAACGGACGGCCACGGCGACGAGGACGTCTCCGCAGTGATCGCCGTCACTGGTTCCTAACCGAACCAGCCGTGCCCATGCCGTCATGGAGCTGGGAGAAGGCTTGCGCTCAGAGCAGCTCCGACGGCATCGGCGCGATGTCGGCCGTCGGGCGGACCTCCCGCCCCCAGGCGATGATCCTCGGCTCGAGCTCGTCGGCGTCCAGCGGCCGGGCGAACAGGTAGCCCTGGCCGTATTCGCAGCCGATCGAGCGCAGGATGGCCGCCTGCTGCGGATGTTCGATGCCTTCGGCGACGACCTGCATGCCGAGGTTGTGGGCGAGCGCGACGATGCCGCGCACGAGCGCGCGGTGGGCCTCGTCCTCGTGCATCGTGCTGATGAAGGACCGGTCGATCTTGAGCGTGTCACCAGGGAAGGACTGCAGGACGGTGAGCGACGCGTATCCCGTGCCGAAGTCATCGATCTCGGCGCGGACGCCGAGGCGCAGAAGTTCCTCGAGCGCAATGCGTGCACGTTCGGGCCTGCTGATCACCGTGCTCTCGGTGATCTCCAGTCGCAGGCACGACGGGGGCAGCTCACTGTTGCGCAACGCGGCCTGGACGTCGTCGACGAGTCTCCGGGGATCGCTGAGCTGCCGGCCCGAGACGTTGACGCTCACCGTCAGGTCGTCGCGGACGATTGCGCGCCGGCGCCAGTCGCTGAGACGTTCGCAGGCCCTCTCGAGAACGAGCTTCCCCAGATCGGCGATCAGGCCGGTGTCCTCGGCGATCGCGATGAAGCGCTCCGGCGACACGGGCTGTTCTGCGGCCGGCCAGCGAGCGAGCGCCTCGAACCCCACGAGGTCGCCACTGAGTAGATCGACCACCGGCTGGTAGAAGACCCGCACGCGGCCTTCCTCGATCACCGCGCGGAGCTCGGCCTCGAGCTCGATCTGACCGAGGACGTGGATATGCATTTCCTCGGTGAAGACCGAGCAGCGGCCGGTCCCCTGGCGCTTGGCGTCGTACATCGCGATGTCGGCGTTACGCATCAGCTCAAGCGCGGTCGCACCGGGTGCGCCGATCGCGATCCCGATGCTCGCGGTGACAAACAGCTCGCGATCCGAGATGCGGTAGGACTCCTGAAGCGCCGCCTGAATTCGCTCGGCGATGGCCGCCGGCCCATCGGCCGGATCGTGGTTCTCGAGCAGGATCGTGAACTCATCTCCGCCGAGACGCGCGATCAACCCGTCCGGGCCGCCGCGTGCCACGGTGTCGTCCGGCCGCAGGATGCGGCTCAGACGCTGCCCGACGGCCACCAGCAGCTCGTCGCCAACGGCATGACTGAAGCTGTCGTTGACGCGCTTGAAGCGGTCGAGATCGAGGAACAGGACCGCGCAGTGGTGCTCTGGCTCGCGCGTCGCGCGTGCCAGAGCGAGCGACAGGCGATCGAGGAACAGCGCCCGGTTCGGCAGCCCCGTCAGGTCGTCGTGCAGGGCAGTTTGGCGCAGACGCTCCTCGGCAGCCTTGCGGGTCGTGATGTCCGACGTCGAACCGGCGATCCGCGTCGGCTCGCCATGACGGTCGCGGATCGCCACGCCACGGGTCAAGAACCAGCGGTAGCTGCCGTCGCTGTGCTTCATGCGATGCTCGCTCTCGAACGACGCGACGTCACCGCGCAGGTGCGCTTCGAAGGCCGCCCGCAGGGCTCCGACATCGTCGGGGTGTACGCGCGCTGTCCACTCCTCCGGATCGTCCCCCACCTCGTCCGACGCGTGGCCGAGTATCGCCTTCCAGCGCGGCGAGAAGTAGACAATCCCCGTCCGGAAGTCGCGGTCCCAGATTCCGTCGTTGGCGCCCTCGACGGCCAGCGAGTAGCGCTCCTGGCTGACCTGCAGCTGCGCGGCCCCACCGACCAGGCGGCTGACGAGAAGCAGCGCGACCGAGGCAACCACTCCGAACGCCGCGAACAGCAGCCAGGGCACCCATCTGCTGGCGCCCGTCACCGGAGCGAAGAGTGCGCTCGCGCGTGCGGTTACCACGACGCGCCAGCGCGAGTTCCTCACCGTGTTGGCGGCAAACCATCTGTCGTCACCGAACGTACCCTGGTGCGCGCGACCGACCGCCGCGACCAGACCGCGCTCCGTCAACGGCAGGCCGCCACGCCCTTCGCCGGTCGGACCACCGACGAGCGCCCCATTCCCGTCGAGCACATAGGCATGTCCGCCTGCGCTCTGCGGGACCCGCGCTACGTACCCGCTGATGAACGCATGCAGCAACTGAGGCGAAAACGCACTCACGAGCACGCGGCGGCCCGACGGGGTGAAAAACGGCTGAGCGAATTGGATCGCGTCCGCGCCGCTCGCGGCCGCGAACACATCCGACAGCGCGTAGCTCGTCCCGCTCAGCGCGGCCCGTACGAACGCCGGCTTGGCCTCGATCGCCAGCACGAGCGCGTCGGAGGTCGAACGAGACTTGGCGATGATCGTGCCATCGGCTCGCAGCAGGACGAGACCTGCAAGCCGCCCCCTGGCGGCCTCCCTGCTCAGCACGGCCGTGGGCACATGAGCGCCGCCGTAGCGCTGAGCGTTCGTCGCCTGCGACACCGTGGCCGCCGACGCAAACAACGACTCGGTCAGCGCGGCGCTGAGGTTCGCCCGCTCCGCGAAGCGACTCTCGATGGCCCGGCGGGCGTTCGCCTGCGAGTGGTGCAACGAGGCCCCCAAGGCGACGAGCACACCGAGCGTCAGCACGCCGGCAGCCCACAACGCCAGCGATGCACGCCCACGTGAGGCGAACCCCAGAGGCCTGCCTGTCAAGGCCGGTCCAAATCTAGGCCGGTAGCGCCGGTCGAAAACTAGGCCACCCTGCGGAGTGTTCTCGCCGGAGCTGCGGAGCCGAGGCCGTAGGCCGAGGCGTAGCAGCTCCGGCGCGCGTGGCCGCCGGGAGGGGGGTCAGTTTTCGAGCGGCGGTGTGCGGGCGAGGTCGCGGTCTTTGAGGCGGTAGCTGTCGCCT
>JAWVGM010000100.1:0-7504 GCA_033855075.1 Solirubrobacteraceae bacterium
CCGCCCGCCGTGCGTAAGCGTCCCGGCAAGCTCGTCGACCCGTTCCGTCGCTCGAAGCAGAAGACGACGACCGCGACCGGGCCGGTCACTTCGACGGCCACGACCGGTGCGACCACCGCCCCCGGCGGGACCACCGCCCCCGGCGGGACCTCGACCACCCCGGCGACGCCCGGCACCACGGTGCCCAAGCCGTCGCTGTACGCGTACAGCACGACCGTGCGCTGGGACCACGGCGATGGTTCCAAGGCCAAGTCGATCCGGCGGCTGACATCCTTCGGCGACGACGTTCTCGAGCCCGCCGCGATGTTCATCGGGGTCTCCCAGGACGGCAAGCGCGCCCTGTTCCTGCTCGGTCCCAAGGCGGTGTCAGCCGGCGACGCCGGGTGCCGCGAAGCGTCGTGCCGCGTGATCTCGCTGCATCCCGGGGACACGCAGATCATCGACCTCAAGCCCGACGACGCCACGCCGAGCCAGTTCGAGCTCAAGGTCGTGTCGGTCAAGCGCCATACGTACAGCACCGCGGCCGATGCCGCCGCTGTCCGCCGGCAGGTGCACCCCGACGGGCGCGACGTGCTGGCGCTCATGCTCTCGGACAGCGCGACCAAGACCGCGGCGACCGGATTCGTCTACGACCGCAGCCACGGCGTCATCGTGAAGACCAGCGCGTTCCCGGTACCAGCCGGCAACTAATCCATCCATAGACTGAGCGGCGCTATGGCGCTCCGTCTCATCACCGCCGGCGAATCTCACGGGCCCGGTCTGACGTGCCTGATCGAAGGCATGCCGGCCGGGCTCGAGCTCGATCCCGACACGCTGAACCGTGACATGGCCCGCCGCCAGCTCGGCCACGGGCGCGGCGGGCGGATGAAGATCGAGCGCGACCGCGCGGAGGTCACCGCGGGCGTGCGCCACGGCCTCACGATGGGCGGCCCGATCGCGCTGCAGATCGCCAACCGCGACTACGCCAACTGGGAGGAGCGGATGAACCCGTGGCCGGTCGAGGGCGATGTGGCCGAGGTCCATCTGCCGCGCCCGGGCCACGCCGACCTCGTCGGGACGCAGAAGTACAACCTCACCGACGTGCGCAACGTGCTCGAGCGCGCGAGCGCGCGCGAATCCGCCGCCCGGGTCGCGGGCGGCGCCGTGGCGCGGAGCTTCCTGCGCGCGCTCGGGGTCGAGATCCGCTCGCACGTCGTCCAGATCGGCAGCGTCGCGGCTCCTGAGCGCGAAGAGCCTGTGGCGCTGGAGGAGTTCGAGGGCGTCGACGACGATCCCGTCCGTTGTCTGGATCCGGAGTCCAGCCGGGCGATGGTCGCCCACATCAACGTGCAGCGAAAGGCGAACGAGTCGCTCGGCGGCGTCTTCGAGGTCGTCGCCTACGGGCTCGTTCCCGGCCTGGGCTCGCACGTCTCCTGGGAGGAGCGCCTCGACGGACGGCTCGCCGGCGCGCTGTGCTCGATCCAGGCGATCAAGGGCGTCGGGCTGGGGGAGGGCTTCGACCTGGCGGGCAAGCCGGGCTCGGCGGCCCACGACGAGATCTTCTACTCCGACGAGCGCGGCTTCTACCGCGAGACGAACCACGCCGGCGGCCTCGAGGGCGGCATGACGACCGGCGATCCGCTTGTCGCGCGCGCCGCGATGAAACCGCTGCCGACGCTGACCAAGCCGCTTCGCTCGGTCGACATCGACACGAAGGAGCCCGCCGCGGCGCTGCGCGAGCGCACGGACTCGTGCACGGTGCCTGCGGCCGGGGTCGTCGGCGAGGCGATGGTCGCCTACGTGCTCGCCGACGCCTACCGCACGAAGTTCGGCGGCGACCACATGAGCGACGTCATCGCGGCGGTCGACGCCTACCGCGAGCGCATCGGATGGCGGACGGATCACTGACTTGGCTGGCGGGTCACTAGTCCTCATCGGGTTCATGGGCGCGGGGAAGTCGTCCGCGTTCGAGGACACGCTCGACACCGACCGGCTCGTCGAAGACCAGCTCGAGATGAGCATCGCGAGGTTCTTCGCCGCCTACGGGGAGCGCAAGTTCCGCCAGCGCGAGGAGCCCGTCGTCCTGCGCGCGCTGCGCTCCGGCGCCCCGGTCGTGGCGCTCGGCGGCGGCGCGGTGCTGTCGGAGACCGTGCGCGCCGCGCTCGCCGGCCACACGGTGGTCTGGCTCGACGTCGCGCTGGACACCGCGTGGGAGCGCGCCGCCGGCGACGACCGCCCGCTCGCGGGCGACCGCGCGTCGTTCGCGGCGCTGTACGAGGAGCGCCGGTCGCTCTATGCCTCCGTCGCCGACGCGTTCATCCCCGAGGGCGACCGGCTCGTCCGCGCGGCCCGACCGGCGCTCGATGCGCTGCGTGACGCGCCGCCCGGCACGAAGCTCGTGTACGCCTCGACGGCCGGCGGCGACTACCCCGTCTACGTCGGGCGTGGGCTGCTCGGCGGGCTGCCGCGTCCCGGCCGCCGTGCGTTCCTCGTCACCGACGAGCACGTCGCCGCGCACTACGGCGAGCGGCTGCGCGACGTGCACCACACGATCGCGATCGCGCCGGGGGAGGAGCACAAGACGCTCGCGGCAGCCGAGGGCGTGTGGCGCGAGCTCGCCGCCCAGGGGATGGGCCGCGACGACCACATCGTCGCGCTGGGCGGCGGCGTCGTCGGCGACCTCGCGGGCTTCTGCGCGGCGACCTACCAGCGGGGCGTGCCGGTCGTGCAGGTGCCCACGACGGTCGTGGCCCAGGTCGACTCGGCGTACGGCGGCAAGACGGGCGTCGACCTGCCCGAGGCCAAGAACTACGTCGGCTCGTTTCACCAGCCGGCTGCCGTGATCACCGACGTCGACACGCTTGCGACGCTGCCGTCCGAGGAGCACGCGGCGGGCTACGCTGAGGTACTCAAGACCGCGCTCATCGCGGGCGGCTCCCTGTGGGAGCGCGTGGTGTCGGGCGCGGACGTCGACGAGCGTGTCGTCCTGGACTGCGCGCGCACGAAGCTCGCGGTCGTCGCGGCGGACGAGCGCGACGGCGGCGCGCGCCAGCTGCTCAACCTCGGCCACACCGTCGGTCATGCGATCGAGACGGCGACGGGCTACGTTCGCTACCGCCACGGCGAGGCGGTCGCGCTCGGGCTGCTCGCCGCGCTGCGGCTCAGCGGCCAGGACGAGCTGCGCGCCCAGGTTGCAGCGCTGCTCGCCGCGCGCGGGTTGCCGACGGCGCTTGAGGGCGCCTCGGCCGAGGATGTCGTCGCCGCCACGCGGCTGGACAAGAAGCGTCGCGGCGACGAGGTCCCGTTCGTGCTCGTGCACGCACCGGGCGACGTGCGCTTCGGCGAGCCCGTCGACGCCGCCGATGTGCTTGCCGCGGTGACGGAACTGGTGGACGGATGAGGGCCGGCGGTGGGGAGATTCGAACAGCAGCGATAAAGGATGAGGGAGCGGTGCGCCGCGGCGCGACCCCGCGCGTACCCGTACCGTAACTCCGAATCTCGGTCGCACCGTATTGCAGTGCGATAAGCGTGCGCAGTTGAGCCGATATACGCGGTACAACTTCAACGCTTTGAATTCTGGAGTGACGCTGCACCTCGCCGAACGACCGCGCGCTTCGTCCCTGTTGCTTTACCGATGCTGTTTTTCGTCAACGCGCGACTCGGGCGAGGATCGCGCGCGCTCAGCCTCCCGGCGCCATCCAGAACGTGAACATCCGTTTGGCGTCGATGCGGCAGTAGACCGGCCCGGAATCGAGGAAGTTGTGCTCCCACTCCTTGCCGTAACGCGGCACGTAGATGTCCAGCAGCGCCTGGCGGAGCCCGGCATCCTCCTCGCTGCGAACGTCGACCGGGACGGCGGTTCCGTGGACGGTGACCGCGAGCTCCTCGCCGCGGAGATGGGTGGCGCTGACCTGCGGCCGAGCGCGGATGTGGCGCATCCGCAGGGAGTCCGGCGCCGAGCCGAAATGAAACGCGCCGCGGAAGAAGATCCCGTCGACGGGCCCGACCACCGGCGTCCCGTCGCGCCCGGCGGTCGCCAGCGCCAGCAGGCACATCCCGGTCAGCCGCTCGGCCACCTGCTCGGCGCCGAGCCGCCGCTGCGGCGTGTGGATCCTCAGGAGATGCGGGCCGGCGCCCGCGTAGCTGCGGTCGACGAGCTCCTGGAGGGCCTGGATGTCGGCGGGCGACTCGTGCATCGCGAAACCGTACGCCGCCGCTACCCTGCCCGCGCATGCCCGTCGCGCGCGTCCTCTTCGTCTGCATGGGCAACATCTGCCGCTCGCCGACGGCGGAGGGGGTCATGCGCCGGCTCGTCGACGAGGCGGGGCTGAGCGACCGGATCGTTCTCGACAGCGCGGGCACCGGCGGCTGGCACGTGGGCGGTCCGCCCGATCCCCGAGCGGTCTCGGCGGCCGCGGGGCGGGGGATCGCCATCGACGGCGAGGCGCGCCAGGTGCGTGGCTCGGACTTCGACGACTTCGACCTTATCGTCGCGCTCGACCGGGCCAACGCGCGGGACCTGCGCCGCCTCGCCCCGGATGACGAGGCGGCGGCGAAGGTCCGTCTGCTGCGCGAGTTCGATCCGGCCAGTGACGCCCAGGACCTCGATGTCCCGGACCCGTACTACGGCGCGTCGGACGGATTTGGGCACGTGCTCGACCTCGTCGACGCGGCCTGCTGCGGGCTGCTCGACGACCTGCGACGACGTGTCGGTGCTGCTTGACGCCGTCGCCGAGGCGCTGGGGCGCCCGGTCGCGCACCTGCGCCAGATCGCCGGCGGCGACCTGAACGACGCCTTCGCCGCCGAGCTCGAGGACGGCGACCGCGTCTTCGTCAAGACAGCCGCCAACGCGGCGCCCAACGCCTTCACGCGCGAGGCCGAGGGTCTCGCGTGGCTGGCGGCAGCCGACGCGCTCCCGGTCGCCGTCGTGCGCGCCGTCCGCGACCAGCCGGGCGGGCCGCGGTTCCTCGCGCTCGAGTGGATCGAGCGCGGCGGCCGAGACGACGGCACGGACGACGAGCTCGGCCGCGGGCTTGCGGCCCTGCACGCCGCCGGCGCCGACGACTTCGGCGGCGACGCCGACCTCGTCCTCGGGCCACTCACGCTGCCCAACGCGCCGGCCGCCGGTTGGCCGGAGTTCTACGCGGCGCGCCGCCTCGAGCCGCTGGCGCGGATGGCGGCCGAGCGCAACGCGCTGCCGGCCGACGGCCCGGCGGTCCTCGGCCGGCTCGTCGGCCGCCTCGACGACCTGTGCGGGCCCGCCGAGCCCCCGGCGCGCCTGCACGGCGACCTGTGGAGCGGCAACGTGCTCGTCGCCGCCGACGGGCGCCCGTGGCTCATCGACCCAGCGGCCTACGGCGGTCACCGTGAGGTCGACCTCGCGATGCTCAAGCTCTTCGGCTCGCCGTCGCGGGCGTTCCTCGCGGCCTACGACGAGGTCGCCCCGCTCGCGGACGGCCACGAGGACCGCACAGAGCTCTGGCAGGTCATGCCGCTGCTCGCGCACGCCGCGCTCTTCGGCGGCGGCTACGGCGCCTCGGCGGTCGCCGCGATGCGCCGGTACGTCGGTTGAGCAGACCCCTGTGTCAGAGTTGCGCGCCGTGACCGCGCTCAGCCACAACCGCGTCCAGGTGATGCACGGGGTCAACCTCGATCAGCTCGGGCGGCGCGATCCGAAGCACTATGGCGGCATGAGCTTCAGCCAGCTCGAGCAGACGATCGACGGCTTCGCGCGCGAGCTCGGGCTCGACGCCCGCTTCTATCAGACGAACTTCGAGGGTGAGTTCGTCGAGCACCTGCATCGCGTCTCGGAGGTCGCCGACGGCGTGATCATCAACGCCGGGGCGTGGTCGCACTACTCGCGCGCGATCGGCGACGCGCTCGAGATCGCGGGCGTCCCCGCGGTCGAGGTGCACCTGTCGGACGTCATGAAGCGCGAGCCGTGGCGCCACGTCTCGGTGCTCGCCGACGGCGTCATCGCGACCGTGTCCGGCAAGGGGCCCGACGGCTACCGCGACGCGCTCGCGGCGCTCAAGAAGGCGCTCGGCGGATGAGCGAGCCGCGCGTCGACGCGGTCGTCGCGCGGCTCGCCGAGCGCGAGCTCGACGCGTTGCTCGTGACGAACCTCGTGAACGTGCGCTGGCTCACCGGCTTCACCGGGTCCAGCGCGGTGGTGCTCGTCGGCCCCGGCACGCGCCGCTTCATCACCGACTTTCGCTATCTGACGCAGGCCGCCGAGCAGGTCGACGAACGCTGGGAGCGCGAGATCGCCACCGACCTGCTCGGGCGCGCCGCGGACGGCTTCGACGGCGAGGCGCCGCTGCGGCTCGGCTTCGAGGACGACGACCTGTCGGTGCGCCTGCACGCCAAGCTCGGCGACGCCGTGCCGTCGAGCGTGGAGCTCGTCGCGGCCGGCGGGATCGTGGAGTCGCTGCGGGCCGTCAAGGACCCGCAAGAGATCGACAAGATCCGCGCCGCCGCACAGCTTGCCGACGCGGCGCTCGAGGCTGTGCTCGCCGACGGGCTCGTCGGGCGCACGGAGCGCGAGGTCGCGCTCGAGCTCGAGATCGCGATCCGCCGTCGCGGCGCGGAGGGCATCTCGTTCGCGCCGATCGTCGCCGCGGGCGAGCACGGCGCGCTGCCGCATGCCGTACCGCGCGACGTGCAGATCCCCGCCCGCACGCTCGTCGTCATCGACTGGGGCGCCCAGCTCGATGGCTACGTGTCGGACTGCACCCGGACGATCGCGACCGGCGAGCTCGACCCGCGCGACCGCGCGGTCTACGACCTGGTCCTCCGTGCTCAGGAGGAGGCGCTCGCTGCCGTGCGCCCCGGCCCGACGGGCCGCGAGGTCGATGCGGTGGCGCGCGCGATCATCGACGACGCCGGCCACGCCGAGCACTTCGGCCACGGCCTTGGCCACGGCGTCGGCCTCGAGGTCCACGAGGGGCCGCGGCTGTCCAAACAGGGCGAGGACGTGCTCGCTGCCGGCAACATCGTCACCGTCGAACCGGGGGTCTACGTCCCCGGCGCCGTTGGCGTGCGGATCGAGGATCTCGTCGCGGTCACCGACGACGGCCATGAGGTGCTGAGCGGCCTGTCGAAGGAGCTGCGGACGGTCGAATAGGCGCCGCGAAGCCCGCTGATCGTCCAACGTTCTGCGTCAAGCTGAAGAAAGCCTGAACGCAGCCGATGAGGGTCGCATGATTCTCACGCGCCCATCCCGCCTGGCAGTGCTCAGCCTCAGTCTCTCACTGCTCGCTGCATTGCCCGCGGCGAGCGCGTCCGCCAAGTCCACGACCAAGAAGCGGCCCACGGTCAGTTCCGTGGCGCCCATGACGGCTACGGTCGGCGACGTGCTCACGATCAAGGGCAAGAACTTCATTCTCGGCAGGAATCGCAACCGTGTCTTCTTCAAGGCCGGAAGCAATCCCGCCGTCGCGGCGAAGACGCCGACGTCGACCCGCAAGCTCCTGCATGTCGTCATCCCCAAGGGGATCCAGCAGTACATGAACATCAAGAACG
>JAWVGM010000101.1:0-4305 GCA_033855075.1 Solirubrobacteraceae bacterium
CTCTTCGCCGCCGAGGGGCGCAACGAGGCCTCGACCGCCGAGGAGGAGTCCAGCGGGCGGATCACGTTCACGAGGGTCCACTGCGGCAAGCACCTGGACCTCCGCTTCAAGGTCGAAGCGGTGATCGGCAGCGAGTACATCGACAGCACGCCGATCACGATCCGCGGATCGTTCAGCGCTCGCGGCTGAGCGACCCCTAGGCTTCGCCACCGTGCCCGGTCCCCTGCTCGCCGTCGATGCTCCTTCGCTGCTGTACCGCGCGTTCTTCGCGCTGCCGAAGACCATCACCGACGACGACGGCCATCCCGTCAACGCGCTGCTCGGGATGGCGAACCTCGTGCTCTTCGAAGTCGAGCGCCACGACCCGCGCGCGGTCGTGCTGTGCTTCGGCGCCGAGGCGGCCGAGTACCGCACCGAGGCCTTTGCTCCGTACCACGCGGACCGCCCGCCGATGCCGGAGGAGCTCGAGCGCCAGTGGGCCGACGCGCCCGCGTTCTTCGGCGCGTTCGGCTGGGCCACGCTGCACACGCCTGAGCTCGAAGCGGACGACCTCCTCGGCTCGCTCGCGAAGATCGAGGTGAACGCCGGCGGCGACGCGCTGCTCTTCACCGGCGACCGCGACATGTTTCAGTGCGTCTCAGGTCACGTCACCGTGCTCTTCCCGCGGGGCGGCAAGGACGGGCCGCAGATCATCGGGCCCGACGCGGTCCGCGAGCGCTACGGGATCGAGCCCGGGCAGGTGCCGGACTTCATCGCGCTGCGCGGCGATCCGTCCGATGGCCTGCCGGGCGCGAAGGGCATCGGCGCGAAGGGCGCGCGCGACCTGCTGCGAAAGCACGGCACGCTCGAAGGCGTCATCGCTGCAGCGGGCAAGCCGGGCGAGATGACGCCGCGCCAAGCCGGCGCCCTGACCGACGATCCGGACGCGTTGCGCGCCTTCCAGGACATCGCCACGCTGCGCGACGTCGACCTCCCACGGCCCCCCGACGTCCCCACCAACGGGACGGCCGCGGCCGCCGCCGCCCGGGCGCGCGGGATGAACCGCCTCGCGGAGCGCCTCGACAAGCTCGTGTAACGCAACCGGCCACTGCTGCCGATCTTTACGCCATCATGTCCGCCACGTTGTCGCGCGTTCTGCTTTCCGTGCTCGCGGTCGTCGTCGTCCTCGCGTGCCCGGCAGGCGCGAGCGCCGCTGATCCTCCTCCTCCCGTGCCGCTCGCACAGGGCTGGCAGTACTCGCCCGATCCCGCGGACCGGGGGGTCGTCGCGAACTGGCAGAGCGGGCACATGGGCGCGACGTGGGAGCCCACGACCGTCCCGCACGTCTTCGACGCGCGCCCGCTCCCGGAGCTTTTCAAAGGCACGGTCGGCTGGTATCGCGTCGCCTTCACGGGCCCGGCGACCGCCGAGGGCACCGGCTGGTGGCTGCGCTTCGAGCAGGTGCGGCGAAAAGCGCGCGTCTGGCTGAACGGCGTCGAGATCGGCGCGCACACCGATCCCTACACGCCGTTCGAGATCCCGGCGGCCGGACTGAAGCCCGGCCAGCCGAACCTGCTCGTCGTGCGCGCCGACAACCGCCGCACGCCCGGAACCCGCGAGGGCTGGTGGAACTGGGGCGGGATCACGCGGCCGGTGTCGCTCGTCTCGCGCGGCCCGGTCGTCCTGCACGACGTCGGGGTCATGCCGCGCCGCACGTGTGGCGAGGGCGAGGCCGCGAAGTGCCGCTGGGACACGATCGTCGACGGCTGGCTCGAGAACCGCAGCGCCCGCTCGCAGAGCCCGTCCGTGCGGCTGACGCTGCGCTCGCCCGACGGCACGACGTCGGTGGGCAGCGGGCGCCCGCGCACCCTGAGACCCGGCGAGCGCGTCCGCGTGCGCTACACGGTCGCGGTGAACGGCAAGCCGAAGCTCTGGGATCCCGAGCACCCGAACCTCTACGACGCGACCGTGCGCACGCTCGTCGGCGCCCGCGTCATCCAGAACGACCGCCGTCGGATCGGCCTGCGGACCGTGGCCGTCGTCAACGGCGCGCTGCGGCTCAACGACCGCGTGCTCGACCTGCGCGGCGCGTCGATCCAGGAGGACACGCCCGGCCGCGGACCCGCGCTCACCGATGCCGACATCGAGACCACGGTCGACGAGCTCAAGGCGCTGCACGTGAACGTCACCCGCGCCCACTACCTGCTCGACGACCGGATGCTGCGGCGCTTCGACGAGGAGGGAATCCTCGTCTGGAGCCAGGCGCCGGTGTACCACCGCGACGCCATGCTGAAGACGCCGGGCGAGCGCTCCTTCGAGCTCGACGTCGTGCGCAACACGATCCTGTCCGCGCGCAACCACCCGTCCGTGATCACGCACTCCGTCGCCAACGAGCTCACGCCGCAGCCCGACGAGGTGAAGACGACGCGCGTCTGGATGCTCAACGCGGCCGAGCTCGCGCGGGACCTCGATCCGACGCTGCCGGTCTCCATCGACGTCCTCTCCTATCCCGGCATCCGCCGCCAGAAGACCTATGACGCCTTCGACCTGCTCGGCATCAACTCGTACTACGGCTGGTACGAGGGCAAGCCCGACCGGTCGACCGCGAACCTCCACGACCTCGAGCCGTACCTGCGCGCGATGCACGCGAAGTACCCGCGCCAGGCGCTCGTCATGACGGAGTTCGGCGCCGAGGCGACCGAGCCCGGCCCCGCCGACATCAAGCAGACCTACGCGTTTCAGTCGAAGTACATCGAGGACAACCTCGACATCATCGACCGGCTCGGGTTCATGGGCGGGGCGATCTACTGGACCGCGCGCGAGTTCGCCGTGAAGCCGCACTGGGACGGCGGCGCGCAGCCGCTCGTGCGCGACTCGATCCACAACAAGGCGCTGATCGCCTACGACGGCAAGCCGAAGCCCGCCTTCGAGGTCGCGCGCGACGCCTTCAAGGCCACGCCGCTGTACCGCGACGACCCGGCGGCGGTCGCGCGCGCCGAGCTGTCGGAGTCGACGTCGATCGTCACGCGCACGCTGTTCGCGTTCCTCGTGCTGGGCGGCATCGTCGGGCTGCTCGCGCTGGACGCGATCTGCCTGCGCGACATCTGGCGCAACCGCCCGCGCGGCGCGCAGGTCGTCGAGCTGCGCCGCCGCCCGGCAGCCTGACCGCGGCACTCCGGGATCCCGTCGTCCGAGCCGTGGCGGTGGCTGAGGTGTCCCCGCGTTCCCTTCAGCGACTTCGCCGTTCTCTAACTCCGTGAGACGAAGCGACGGCTTCGCCAGCCTCCGCCGCGACAAGCTACGCCTGCGCCGAATCCGGGGTGGTACTGCGCGGCGCCATCGCGGTCCGGCGGTACCATCGCGATGTCGTCGCTTCCCGGATGTCGGAGGTTCCATGCTTGACCACGCGCAGGACGTTCGCCTCGGACCGCCCGCAGCCCGCAGGAACCCGGTGAATCCACCAGCGCCGCCACAGGCGGACGACGGCGTGCGGCCCGACGCGACCGCTCGCGATGACGCGCTTGCCCGCCAGCTCGCGCGCGCGGTCGCCGGCCAGCGCGGCATCCCCGCCGTCCGCGGTCCGCTTCTGCAGCGCACTCCGCAGACGGCGGCGGCCGCGCTGCGGGTCGTCCATCCGACCGCGACGTCGCTCAAGCCGCCCCAGCTAACCACCTGGCTCAAGCAGCGGGCGAACACGTCGGGGGACGATCGCCGCACGAACGCCCAGTTCCACGGCGTCAACGCGGGCAGCCTCAAGGTGATCAACGAAGTGCTTGCGCAGCTCCCTCTCGGCACGGAGGTCAAGCCCCCCAAGGTCGACGTGGAGGACGAGAAGCCGACGCCGCGCAGGGGCGCCAAGACGCCCGAGGTCAAGACGGTCGAGTTCCCGCACGGCGGCAAGCACCGGCCGGCGTTCTCCAACCGCGAGAAGATCATCGAGTCGACCGTAGGCGGCAACGACGCGAGGTACTTCTCGATGGACCCGCAGACGGTCATCGACCTCGAGTCGACAGCGCTCAAGGAAGGTCTCGAGGTCGCCGGCAGCTTCACGACCGTGCACCGCTTCGACGTGGAGATCGGCGCGGACTACGGCGAGGCGACGCAGTGTCTGCGGATGGACGGCGCGCACCACGGCCACCCGATCACCGAGAAGTCCACCGCCACGCCGTCCTTCGTGACCTACGTCTCCAAGGACCTCGCCGACGCGCGCTTCAAAGAGAACGCCGAGCGCGAGAAGACGATCACCGAGTACCTCGTCCGGGTGGGCCTGCCCGCGTCGACGATGGAGAACCAGATCAAGAAGCACATGGCGACGCTCCTGAAGCA
>JAWVGM010000102.1:0-32418 GCA_033855075.1 Solirubrobacteraceae bacterium
AGCAGCGCCGCCCGAGGCTCAACGACCGTGACTGTGCCCATGTTCCTCAGTGATCCCAGCGAGGCTCGAATGCACATGACCGTGGGAACGGAACGCGTCCACGCGTTCAAGCACCCACCCGGCAACGCCGGCAGCGCCCGCCGACGAGACCAGCGACACGGCCTCCACCGGCAACCCCCCGCGCCGCTGCGTCGCCTCGCGCACCATCAACGCCACATCGGACCCGACGTACGGCGCCAGGTCCGTCTTGTTGATCACGAGCAGATCGGCCCGCGCGACGCCCGGCCCGCCCTTGCGCGGGATGTCGTCGCCGCCCGCCACGTCGATCACGAAGATCTGCGCGTCGGCGAGCGCGGGGCTGAAGACCGCCGTGAGGTTGTCGCCGCCGCTCTCGACGAACACGAGGTCCAGCGGGCCGGTCGCCGCCTCGAGGTCGGCCACCGCTTCGAGGTTCGTCGAGATGTCATCGCGGATCGCCGTGTGCGGGCAGCAGCCGGTCTGCACCGCCGCGATCCGCTCGGCGTCGAGCACGCCGGTCGAGCGCAGGAACTCCGCGTCCTCCGTTGTGTAGATGTCGTTCGTCACGACACCGATCCGAAGCGACGCAGACAGCTCGCCACACAGCGCCGCGATGAGGCTGCTCTTGCCGCAGCCCACCGGCCCTCCGACCCCGATCCGCAACGCACGATCAACTGACAAAGAGACGCTCCCTTCGATCGGTATGAACGGCCGCAGCGAGTTCCAGCCCGACCGCCGCCGGCGCGGGCTGCTCGGCCAGCGGCCGACGGTCAGAGGCGACAAGGACGGCGGCCGAGGAGATCCAGGGGGCCAACCCAGCCACCCACCCACTCGCAACCGCAGGATCGAGTGCCAACAACTTCAACGCCGCCGACGCCACCGTCGCCGCATCGTCGTACAACACAACCGCCGCAAGCTCTTCCTCAGAGATGCTGTTCGCAGCCGCGACCACGCCGAGGGCGACTGGTCGGGGGGTGGCGAGGGAGGAGGCTCGGTACTCGGCGAGCAGCAGCGAATCGGGCCACACCCCGACCGCCGACCGCAGCAACGCCACCCCGAGCCGCCGCGCAGCCTCGCGCAGCACCGGGCTGGGACACCGCGCCGCAAACTCTTCGTCGACTAAACGGGCACCTGCCACGCCGTCAGCCCGCCGCGCCGCCACAGCGATCCGCGCCTCCGGCTCAGCCACGAGCCGCAGCCGCGCCGCCATGAACGCCGGCACCCCAGACGCGCCCAAGCCATCCACAACCGCCTGCTCGAGCCCCAGCGAATGCGCGTAGCTCCCCGCCGGGAACCGCCCGTCCGCCAAGAGCATCGCCAGCACACCGACCATCAGAACAGCTCGTAGCGCTGCGTCAGCGGCAGCACCTCGGCCGGCATCGGCGCGATCTCCTCGCCGTCGACCCACACCTGGAACGTGTCGGGTTCCACGCGGATCGACGGGCGAGCCGAATTCAGCGGCATGTCGGCCTTCGTCACCGACCGCGTATTCGCCACCGCTACCAAAGCCGCCTCGAGCCCCAACGACTCCAGCGAGTCTTCAGCCAGAGACAGCTCGGACACGAACGCCACCGACGAACGTGCCGCCAGCCGCCCCGTCCCGGCGAACATCGGCCGCGACAGCACGGGCTGCGGCGTGGGAATCGACGCGTTGGCGTCCCCCAGCGGCGCCCAGGCGATCGCGCCGCCTTTCAACACCAGTCGCGGCCGGATCGCGAAGAACGCCGGGTCCCACAGGACGAGGTCGGCGAGCTTGCCGACCTCGACCGAGCCCACCTCGCCGTCGATCCCGTGCGCGACCGCCGGGCAGATCGTGTACTTCGCGACGTAGCGGCGCAGCCGCTCGTTGTCGGCACGCCCACCGCCCACGGACCCGAGCCGCGCCTTCATCGCGTGCGCCGTCTGCCACGTGCGCACGATCGTCTCGCCGACGCGCCCCATCGCCTGGGCGTCCGAGCCGATCATCGAGATCGCGCCGAGGTCGTGGAGCACGTCCTCGGCGGCGATCGTCGTCGCGCGGATGCGGCTCTCGGCGAAGGCGAGGTCCTCGGCGATCCGCGGGTTGAGGTGGTGGCAGACCATGAGCATGTCGAGGTGCTCGTCGACCGTGTTGACCGTGTGCGGGCGGGTCGGGTTCGTCGACGACGGCAGGACGTGCTCGAAGGACGCCACCTCGATGATGTCCGGCGCGTGCCCGCCGCCGGCGCCCTCGGAGTGGTAGGCGTGAATGCCCCGCCCGGCGATCGCCTCCAACGTCGACTGCACATAGCCGGCCTCATTCAACGTGTCCGTGTGGATCGCGACCTGCACCCCGGTCTCCTCCGCCACAGCCAGGCAGGCGTCGATCGCCGCCGGCGTCGAGCCCCAGTCCTCGTGCAGCTTCAGCCCCCCGGCGCCCGCGCGGATCTGCTCGAGCAGCCCCTCGCGCGACACCGTGTTGCCCTTGCCGAGCAGCAGCACGTTCACCGGCATCTCATCCAGCGCGATCAGCATCTCCCCCAAAGCCCGCGGCGACGGCGTGCAGGTCGTGGCGCGCGTGCCCTCGCTCGGCCCGGTGCCGCCGCCGATCAGCGTCGTGACGCCCGACGCGACCGCCTGCTCGACGATCTGCGGGCAGATGAAGTGCACATGGCAGTCGATCGCGCCCGCGGTGAGGATCTTCCCCTCGCCCGCGACGATGTCGGTCGTCGGGCCGATTCGCAGCGCGGGATCGATGCCGTCTGAAATGTCCGGGTTGCCGGCCGTCCCCAGCGCGACGATCCGCCCGCCGCGCACGCCGACGTCGCAACGCACGATGCCCGTGTGGTCGAGCACGACGACGTTCGTGATGACGAGGTCGGGCGCGCCCTGCGTCGTTGTCGTCGTGCCCTGCGCCATCGACTCGCGAATCGTCTTGCCGCCGCCGAAGACCGCCTCGTCGCCGCCGACGCAGCGGTCCTCCTCGACCTCGAGCCACAGATCGGTGTCGGCCAGCCGCAGCCGGTCGCCGACGGTCGGCCCATACAGGGCCGCGTACTGCCGGCGGTCGATCCGGCTCACGGATCCACCACGTCACGCACCTGCAGCCCGGGCACGCGCCGCGCGCCGGCCAAAGCCACGAGCGCCACGACCCGCGAGGCCCCCGGCTCAAAGCGCGCCGACGTTCCCGCCGGGATGTCGAGCCGGAACCCCGTCGCCGCGACGCGATCGAACTCCAGCGCGCCGTTGACGTCGGCGAAGTGAAAGTGCGACCCCACCTGGATCGGCCGGTCGCCGGCGTTGACGACGCGCACAGACACCGTCTCACGCCCCGCGTTGAGCTCGACCTCGCCCTCCGCACACCACAGCTCGCCGGGAATCACGAGATCGGGTCGTGCAGCGTCACGAGCTTGCGCCCATCGGGGAACGTGGCCTCGACCTGAACCTCGGCGACGAGCTCGGGCACGCCCTCCATGACCTCCTCGCGCGATAAGACACCGCGCCCCTCATCCATGAGCTCGACGACGCGTCGCCCGTCGCGCGCGCCCTCGATGACCCAGCAGGACAGCAGCGCGACCGCCTCGGGCTCGTTGAGCAGCACGCCGCGCGCGCGCCGGTCGCGGGCGATCATCCCGGCGACCGAGAGCAGCAGCTTGTCCTGATCTGCGGGGGAGAGGCGCACCCCGGCAACCTAGGCCGCGCGGTGCGCAGCCCGCCTGTGACGGGCGTCGAAATTCCGGCCCGACCCGCTGTCCAGAGGGCCAGTCGACCGACCCGTCAGACCGCCATCAGCTCCTGCACGCGTTCGCGCTCGAAGTCGGCGATGTCGCCGCCGGCCACGATCCGGCCGACATCCATGACGGCGTAGGAGTCCGCGAGCCGGATCGCGAAATCGACGTACTGCTCCACGAGCAGGATCGACATCCCGGCGGTCGCCTTCAGGTCGGCGATCGCATCCTCGATCTCGAGGATGATCGACGGCTGGATGCCCTCGGTCGGCTCGTCGAGCAGGAGCAGCCTGGGCTTCGTGACGAGCGCCCGCGCGATCGCGAGCTGCTGGGCCTCGCCGCCGCTGAGAAAGCCCGCTGGCCGCTCGAGCAGCTTGCGCAGCCGCGGGAAGCGCTCGAGCGCCTCCTCGATGACGCCCAGGTCAGATCCGTCGGCGGCCTCCGCGACGACGCGCAGATTCTCGTAGACCGTGAGGTAGGGAAAGGACTCGCGCCCCTGCGGCACGTAGGCGATCCCGTCGGACACCCGGCCGTAGGAGGGCCGCTTGGTGATGTCCTCGCCGCCGAATGTGAGCGAGCCGCTGCGGACCGATTGCAGCCCGACGATCGTGCGCAGCAGCGTGCTCTTGCCAACCCCGTTTCGGCCCATGAGGCAGCACAGCCCGCCCTCGGGCACATCGAGCGACACCCCGAAGAGCACCTGCGTCGAGCCGTAGGCGACCTCGAGGTCCGCGACGCTCAGGATCGGAGCGGCCAGCGCGGCGCTCATACGGTCGCCGTCTCGGCCGCGGCGCCGCGGGCGTCGCGCGGGCGGCCGAGGTAGACCTCGCGTACCGTCTCGTTCTGCTGCACCTCGGCGACCGAGCCCTCGGTCAGCACCTTGCCCTCGTGCATGACCGTGACCTTGTGCGCGAAACGCCGGACGAAGTCCATGTCGTGCTCGACGACGAGCACCGTCGTGCCCTCGAGTGCGATCTTCGTGATGAGCTCGCCCGTGCGCAGCCGCTCCTTCTCGGTCATGCCCGCCACCGGCTCGTCGAGCAGCAGCAGGCGCGGGCGCTGCACGAGCACCATGCCGACCTCCAGCCACTGGCGCTGGCCGTGCGACAGCGAGCCCGCCGGCTCGTCGCGCAGCTCGAGCAGGCCGACGGCAGCGAGCCCGGCATCGACCTCGTCGGACATCCCGCGCCGCCGGCGCAGGAGCGAGCGGAACGGCAACCGGAAGCTCGCGGCGACATCGATGTTCTCGAGCACGCTGAGCTCCTCGAAGACCGACGGCGTCTGGAAGGTGCGCCCGATGCCCGCACGCACGATCGCGTGTTCGCTGCGGCCGACGAGCTCGTTCCCCGCGAAGCGGATCGAGCCGCTCGTCGGGCGGACGAGGTTCGTGATCGCGTCGATGAGCGTGGTCTTGCCGGCGCCGTTGGGCCCGATGACGAAGCGCACCTCGTGCTCGGCCAGCGCGAGGTCCAGGCCGTCGACGGCTTGAAACGCACCGAAGGCGACGTGCAGCCCGCTGATCTCGAGCAGCGTGGGTGCAGGCGTGCTCACCTCACGCCACCTCCTTGGGCTTCACGGCGTGCGTGCGCAATCGCGGCAGCGAGAGCCGCGAGCGCGCAATGAGCGCGCGAAGCTGCTCCAGTGCGCCGCCGATGCCCTTCGGCATGAACGCGATGACCGTGATGAACAGCAGCCCCTGCAGATACAGCCAGCCTGACGGGAACTGCTCGGAGATACTCGTCTTCGCCCAGTTCACGATGATCGCCCCGGCGGCCGCCCAGGCCAGAGCGGTGCGCCCACCCAGCGCAACCCAGATGACCATCTCGATCGACGGGATGACGCCCAGCAGCGCGGGCGAGATGATGCCGACGACCGGGACGAACAGCGCTCCGGCGAGGCCCGCGAGCCCGGCGGCGGCCACGTAGGCGACGAGCTTGACCCGCGTCGGGTCATAGCCGAGGAAGCGCACGCGGTCCTCGTCGTCGCGCACGGCGACCAGCAGGCGCCCGTAGCGGCTCAACACCAACGAGCGCGTCGCCAGGAACGCGATGAGCAGCGCGGCGACGACGATGAAGTAGAGGATCTTCTTGTCCTGCGGATTGGCCAGCGACAGCCCGAAGAACGTCTGGAAGTTCGTCAGGCCGTTCGTGCCGCCGGTCAGCCCCTGGTTGCCGACCAGCACGATCACGAACGCGCCGGCGAGCGCCTGGCTGAGGATCGCGAAGTACGCGCCCCGGACGCGCTGGCGGAAGATCAGCGCGCCGAGAATTGTCGCGAGCGCCATCGGCAGGAGGATCGCCGCCGGGATCGCGAACCAGGCGTAGCGGAAGGGCTCCCACAGCGGCGGCAGCTTGTCGACGCCGCTCCAGGTCATGAAGTCCGGCAGTTGCCCCGCGCCGGCCTCGGAGAGCTTGAGGTACATGCCCATGCAGTAGCCGCCGAGCCCGAAGAAGAGCCCCTGCCCGAGGACGAGCATCCCGCCCTGGCCCCAGGCCAGGCCGATGCCGAGGGCCACGATCGCAAAGCACAGGAACTTCGCCAGCAGCGAGAGCCGGAAGTCCGACAGGATCGCCGGCGCCAGGAGCAGCAGCGCAGCGGCCACGAGCGCGAAGCGCACCACGAAGCCCGACGGCTTGATCGTGCTCGGCAGCAGCCGCGCCACCGTGCTCACGACGCAAGCCCCCGGCGCTGCTGGACGATCATGCCCTGCGGCCGCACCTGCAGGAAGATCACGATGAGCAGGAAGACGCCCGCCTTGGCGATGCTCGTGGTCGTGTTGTACTCGATGAACGAGTTCGCCATCCCGAGCAGGAGTGCCGCGAGGATCGCGCCGCGCAGCTGACCGAGGCCGCCGACGATGACGACGAGGAACGCGTCGATGATGTAGCCGAGTCCGAGCGTCGGTCCGATCGGCCCGAGCAGGGTGATGCCGACGCCCGCGATGCCCGCAAGCCCCGAGCCGATGAAGAACGTCGTACGGTCGACGCGCGGCGTCTTCACGCCGCTGACGGCCGCGAGCGGGCGGTTCTGCATGACGGCGCGCATCCGTCGCCCCGCGGGAGTGCGGCCGAGATAGAAGGCGATCGCGATCACGACGATCGTGACCACCGCGATGATGGCCAGCCGCGCGTAGGACATGTCGACGCCGCCGATCGTCAGGCCGCCGTCGAGAAACGACGGCGACTGCACGTCGACGTTGGGTGCGCCGAAGATGTCACGCGCGAGCTGCTGGAGCATGAGGCTCACGCCCCATGTGACGAGCAGCGTGTCGAGCGGTCTGCCGTACATCCGCCGGATGAGCAGGAACTCGAGGATCAGCCCCAACGTCCCGGCGACGAGGAACGCGGCAGGCAGCGCGAGACCGAACGACAGCGTGATGAGTCCGGTCCCGAGCGCCGTCTGCAGCACGTAGGTCGTGTAGGCGCCGGCCATGATGAACTCGCCGTGCGCCATGTTGATCACGTTCATTTGGCCGAACGTGAACGTCAGTCCCAGCGCGACGAGCAGCAGGATCGACGCGATGCTCAGGCCCACGAAGACCTGATTGAAGAACACACTCATCGCGTCGCTCCTGCCGCCCGCCGCATATCCCTACAGCCCCTTCGCCCAGGAGTAGGACTTCAGGTACGGGTCAGGCTTGATCGGCTTGCCCGATCCGCTGACCTCCTTGATCAGCCCGTTCGGCTGGAGTTGCCCGATACGGGCGGTCTTGTAGAGGTGCTGGTTCTCACCGTCGATCGTGACCTTGCCCTCCGGTGCGTCGAACGTCAGGCCCTTCGACGCGGCCTTGACCTTCTCGGGGTTGGTCGAACCCGCCTTCTCGACCGCCAGCGCCCACAGGTGGACCTGCACGTAGCCGGCCTCGATCGGGTCGTCGGTGACGCGGTCGGCGCCGTACTTGGCCTTGAACGCCTTGACGAACTTCGCGTTCGTTGCGCCCGGCGTGGTCTCGTAGTAGTTCCACGCCACGTACTGGCCGAGGATGTTCTTGAGTCCGACGCCCTTGACCTCGTCCTCGGCCGTCGAGACCGAGATGACCGGTAGCGACTTTGAGTTCAGTCCGGCCGCGTGGAACTGCTTCCAGAACGCGACGTTCGAGTCGCCGTTGATCGTCTGGAACACGGCATCCGGCTTGGCGGCCTTGACCTTGTTGATCGTCGTCGCGTAGTCGGTGTTGCCGAGCGGCGAGTACTCCTCGCCGACGATCGACATGCCGTTGGCCTTCGCCCACGCCTTGATTTCCTTGTTCGCCGTCCGCGGGAACACGTAGTCCGAGCCGACGAGGAAGAGCTTCTTGACGTGCAGCTTGTTCTTGAGGAACTCGAGGCCGGGAACGATCTGCTGGTTGGTCGTCGCGCCCGAGTAGAAGATGTACGGGGAGGACTCGAGGCCCTCGTACTGGACCGGGTAGTACAGCAGCGCGTGGTTGCGCTCGAACACCGGAAGCATGGCCTTGCGGCTCGCCGACGTCCAACCGCCGAACGTCGCGGCGACCTTGTCGGTGGAGATGAGCTTCTGCGCCTTTTCGGCGAAGGTCGGCCAGTCGGTTGCGCCGTCCTCGATGACGGGCTTGAGCTGCTTGCCCAGGACCCCGCCGGACTTGTTGATCTCGTCGATCGCGAGCAACTCGGCGTCCTTGACGGACACCTCGCTGATGGCCATCGAACCGCTCAGGGAGTGCAGAACGCCTACCTTGATCGTGTTGCCGCTGATTCCCGGCTGCGCCGTCGTCGAGGCAGGGGTCGTGCTGCTGTTACTGCTGCTGCCGCAGCCCGCCGCCGTCACTCCCAGGACAGCCAGCCCTGCCATCGCCCATCTCGTCGTGCCGAGCCCGCGCAATGCGCCTCCCTTGGGTCAAATGATGTGAAGCCCCGCAGCGACGCTATCCCCGGCTGCGGGGGTCTCGGTCCGGACCGCTGTCCAAGGTTTGGCGCTGGCGGCTCGACCAGCTGTCGGACCGGCGGCGGCGGCGAGGCGGCGGCGTCAGCCGGGGTTCGTCACATGCCCGATCGCGCTCTCGCGATCAGAGAAAATGTCGAACGTCGAGTCGAGTTTCGTGATGTGAAACAGCCGCAGGACCGTGGGATTTTCGGTGACGAGCGCCATCCGGCCGTTGAGCTGATTTATCCGCCGCAGGCCGTTGAGCAGCACGCTCAGGCCGGTCGAGTCGATGAACTCGACGCCGCTGAGGTCGAGCACGAGCGCCTTCTTGCCGGCCTCGATCGCGCTCGTCAGGCGCTGGGAGAACTCGGGCGCGGTCGTGACGTGGATCTCCCCGCGCACGTTGATGACGTGCGCGCCCTCGGGACTTTCCTCATCAAGTTCGAAGCGCGGGACGACGGGGGACACGGAGCCCTACTAGAACGAGAACGCGGCGCGCTGTCAATCGGCACCCCGCCATGCCTATCGTGATATGCGTGCAGCCGACCCTCCACACCCACCGCCTTACGCTCCGCCCTCTGGAGGACCACGACGCCGATGCGCTCGTCGCGATCATCGACCGGCCCGGCGTGCGCGAGTGGTGGGGGACGGAGAACACGTGCGAGAACCTCCTCGAAGACCAGCCGGCGTTCGCGATCGACGTCGACGGCGAACTGGCCGGCTGGCTGGGCTATTGGGAGGAGGAGGACGGCGACTACCACCACGCGAGCATGGACATCTTTCTCGCGCCCGAGTTCCAGGGCGGCGGGCTCGGTCCGGCGGCGCTGCGACTCGTCGCGCGCTGGCTCGTCGATGAGCGCGGCCATCACCGCCTCACGATCGACCCCGACGTGCGCAACGAGCGGGCGATCCGCGCCTACGAGGCGATCGGCTTTCGCCGCGTCGGGATCATGCGCCGCTACTCGCGCGGCCCCGACTGGGAGTGGCACGACGGCCTGCTGATGGACCTGCTCGCGGAGGAGCTGACGTAGGCGATGGCCCCCGCCGAGCCGCGTCACGACGCCAGCCGACGCCTACGGCGAGCCCGCGAGGCGATCGATCGCAGCTTCGCCGACGCCCTGGACGTCGAGGCGCTCGCAAACTCCGTGCACCGCTCGCGTGTCGGCATCACGAGCCTCGGGAGCTTCAGCCGCACGTTTCACGAGATCGCCGACGAGGAGCTCAGCGCCAAGGGCGTGGAGTCCATGCAGGAGACCGTCGAGCGCTTCTACGGGATCGGCTGAGCGATCCGCGATCCGTTCGGCAACCACATCCGGATCACCCAGCCGGCCCCGACGCCAGCCGAGCCATCGCCGCCGCCGACGAGGACTTGAGCCGACTCGTGGCTCGGCCCGCGCCGGCGAGCAGCTCGCGCATGCGGCCCGGACCCACCCGCGCAGGCCCGGTCGTCTCGATGAAGTCGCGCAGCACGGCCGCGAAGGCGATCGGGTCGTCGTGATGCGGGAAGTGCCCCGCCTTTTCGAAGAGCTCGAGGCGACTGCCCGGCATCAGCTCGTGCGCCCGCACGCCGTGCTTGGCGGGGATGATCGGGTCGCGCTCTCCCCAGACGAGCAGGGTCGGCACCGCCTCGGCGAGGTAGAGCTTGTCGGTGGCGTCGACGAGCTGGCCGCCGACGTCGATGACCGAGCGGGCGGTGTGGACGAACGCCTTGCGCGCCTCGATGTCCTGCAGCGATGCCAGGCCCGCAGCCATCTCGGCCACATCGCGCCCCACGCCAAGCCCGACCTTGCCCAGGAAACGCCCGACCGCGTCGCCGCCCTTGATGAGCGGGTCGGAGACGAGCAGCGGCAGCACGTACTCCGAACCGGGAAGCGTGGCAGCGCGCAGGAGCAGGCTGACCTCGCGGCCGAGACCGCCGCTCGAGATGAGCGCCAGACGCTCGACGCGCTCGGGGAACTGGTAGGCGAACTGCATCGCGATGCCGCCGCCGAGGGAGTGGCCGACGATCGTCGCGTGCTCATGGTCCAGCGCGAGCATGAGGTCGCGCATGAGCGAGGCCGCCGCGCCGAGCGAGTAGTCACCGCGCGGCTTGTCCGAATCGCCGTGGCCGAGGAGGTCGGGCGCGATGAGCCGGAAATGCGGCGCGAGCAGGGGCAGCACGGGCTCCCACGTCGCCGAGGAGTTCGTGATCCCGTGGACGAGCAGGAGCAGCGGCCCATCCGGCTTGCCGCCGATGCGGTAGCTGATGCGGTGGCCGTGCAGCGTGATCTCGTTACGCGAGAGTGCCGCGCGAGCCATGACCGCGCCTACTTGATCTGCAGCCCGGAGATCGCGCGTGCGATCACGAGCCGCTGGATCTCGGAGGTGCCCTCGAAGATCGTGTAGATCTTCGAGTCGCGGTGCCAGCGCTCGACGGGGAACTCGCGCGCGTAGCCGTTGCCGCCGAGGATCTGGATCGCGCGCTCGGTCGCCCAGACGGCGACCTCGCCGGCCTTGAGCTTGCTCATCGAGCCCTCCGCCGCCGTGAACTTGTGGCCGTTGCGCCCCATCCAGGAGGCGCGCCAGACGAGCAGGCGCGCCGCGTCGATCTCCATCTTCATGTCGGCGAGCGCGAAGGCGATGCTCTGGTTCTCGATGATCGCGCGGCCGAACTGCTTGCGTTCCTTGGCATAGTCGAGCGCGTACTCGTAGGCAGCGCGGGCGATGCCGATGGCCTGCGCGCCCACGACCGGGCGCGTGGCCTCGAAGGTCTGCATCGCGGCCTGTGAGTTGGACCGCGTGCCCTCGCGGGCACGTGCGAGCTTGGCGTCGAGCTTGTCCTTGCCGCCGAGCAGGCAGCTGCCGGGGATGCGGCAGTCGTCAAGGAAGACGTCAGCGGTGTGCGAGGCGCGCAGGCCGTGCTTCTTGACCTTCGTGCCCATCGTGAGGCCAGGCGTGTTGGGTGGGACGATGAACGCGGCGTGGCCGCGGGCGCGGAGCTCACGGTCGACGCTCGCGACGATGACGTGGACGTTCGCGATGCCGCCGTTCGTCGCCCAGGCCTTCTGGCCGTTGAGGACCCACTCGTCCTTGGCCTCGTCGTACTTCGCGGTCGTGCGCAGCGCGGAGACGTCAGAGCCCGCGTCGGGCTCGGAGACGCAGAACGAGGCGATCTGCGGATCCTCCGGTGTGCCGTAGCACTGCGGGATCCACTCGCCCATCTGCTCGGGCGTGCCCGAGCCGAAGATGCTCGCGACCGCGAGCGACGTGCCCATGATCGCCATGCCGATGCCGGCGTCGCCCCAGAAGAGCTCCTCGTTGACGATCGGCAGCATGAGCCCGCTCGGGTCGGCCCAGAACTGGCCCATGCCCTCGAAGCCGTAGAGGCCGATCTGCGCCGCCTCCTTGATGATCGGCCAAGGTGTTTCCTCGCGCTCGTCCCACTCGGCCGCGGCGGGCCGGACGACGTTTTCGGCGAAGCCGTGGACCCAGTCGCGGATGTCGCGCTGATCCTGGGAGAGCTCGAGCGAGAACGGCGGATGGTCCTGGCTGTCCTGCGCGGGCGCCTCTGGGCCCTCGCCCTCGGGAACCTCGATGTCGGTGGTGGCCATGTCCTCAGGCTATGCCCGGTGTAAACGATTGTCAACCTCTTGTTTACACCGGGTGTATGGTGGGAGCGCATGGCCACCGCAGCCGCCCAACGCGACGCTCGCCGCACGCGCGAGCGCGACATCGTGGCGGCGACCCGCGCGCTGTTTGACGAGCGCGGGCTGCGCGACGCGCCGATCGAGGAGATCGCCCGCGCGGTCGGTATCAACAAGGCGCTCATCTACCGTCACTTCGGCTCCAAGGACGAGCTGTTCGTCGCGACGCTGACGCTCTATCTCGACGAGCTCGCCGAGCGCCTGCGCGGGATCGACGCCGAGCTCGTCGGGGTCGAACGGCTGCGCGACGGCTGGGGACGCTACGCGGACTTCTGCCTCGACTACCCCGCGTTCCTGGACTGCGCGACGTCGCTCATGCGCCGGCCGGCGGCCGACCTTCGCGACATCGTGTCCGAGGCGATCTGGCTGCAGCTCGGGCAGGCGATGTCGGCGTGCATCGGGCCGCTTGCGTCCATTCTCGCCGCGGGCGCCGCCGAGGGCGTCCTCGATGTCGACGACCCCGACTTCGTCGCCAATCGTCTCTACGCCCAGACGCTGGGCACGATGCACCTCGCGCGGGTGGGGGCCGGCGTGCGCGTCACCGCCGACGGGATGCCGGCGGAGGTGCACTTCGACCCGCAGCGGGTCCGCGACGCGTGCGTGGCCGATGCGCTCGCGGCGGTCGGTGCTCGCTGAGGGCCCGGGACACTTGACAGGCTAATGGCATTAGCCTAGTGTGGCTAACAGCATTAGCCACAACACAAGGAGCCTCCCTTGACCGCCTCAGTCCTCCTCGTTCATCCCGCGCTTCGCCGCCTCGCCTACGGCGCGGTCACGGCGGGCGTGCTCACTCTCGCGATCGTTCAAGCCGGCCAGCACGACCTCTGGCTCGCGTTCGCGATCGGCCTCGTCGCGCCCGACCTCGCGCTCGCCTTCGGCGGCGGAAGCGGCTTGTCGCCCGGGCAGCTGCACCCGCGCGCGGTCGGCTTGTACAACGCGGTGCACCGGGTGTGGGGTCCGCTCGCGGTCCTCGCCGCCTGTGGCGCGGGCGTGCTGGGCGGCGGCTGGCTCGTGCTCGCCCTCGCGTGGGCCACGCACGTCGCGCTCGATCGCACAATTGGCTATGGCCTGCGCGACGCAGCCGGCTTTCAGCGTGGTGGCTGACGCGCGCACGCCGCGCCAGGAGGAGATCCTCGGCGCCGCTCGCGACCTCCTGGCTCGCGAGGGGGTCGAGGCGCTGACGGTCGCGCGACTTGCCTCCGCGCTGAACATCAAGGCACCCTCGCTCTACAAGCACTTCGCCAGCAAGCGAGAGCTCGAGGTGCTGCTCATCGCCGAGGGGCTCGAGCATCATGCCGCGGCGATGGAGGTCGCTGGTCCGAACCTCGCCGACCTCGCCGCCGCGTACCGCGCGTTCGCGCTTGAGAACCCCGCGCGCTACCGGCTGATGACCGCTCGTCCGCTCCCGCGCGCGGAGCTCCCGGAGGGTCTCGAGGCTCGGGCGGCCGCGCCGCTCGTGCGAGCGGTCGGCGGGGATCCGGATCTCGCGCGCGCCGTGTGGGCGTATGCCCACGGGATGGTCGACCTCGAGCTCGCGGGCCGCTTTCCCGCCGACGCGGATCTCGACGCGGCGTGGAACGCGGCGATGGCGGCGTTCGCGTCGGCCGCTGGCTAGGCCGCGTGTACTAGGGCACGAGCTTGCCGGGGTTCATGATCCCGGCCGGATCGAGTCGCTGCTTCACCGCGCGCAGCGCCTCGACGCCGAGGTCGCCGATCTCCTGCGAGAGCCACGGCACGTGATCGCGGCCGATCGCGTGGTGGTGGGTGATCGTCGCGCCCGAGGCGAGGATCGCGTCGCACGCCGCCGCCTTCGCCGCCTGCCACTGCTCGAGCTCGGAGCCATGTTCCTGGCGCGCGAGAAACGTGAAGTACAGCGACGCGCCGGTCGGATACAGGTGCGAGACGTGACACATCACACGCGCGGGGGTGCCGCGGGCCGCGAACGCGTGGCGCAGCGCGTCGCCGACCGCGCGGTGGGTGTCCTGAAGCGCGGTCCACGTGGCCGCGGTCTCGAGCGTCTCGACGAACACGCCGCGCGTCAGCAGCTCGTCGCGGACGTACGGGCCGTGGTAGCGACCCTTCAGCCACGCGGCCCCGGGCGCGGGCCCGAGCTGCAGCGCGCCGTGGCGGCGCAGGATCGTCTTGGCGCGCGCGCGCCGCGCGTTGACGCGCCCGGAGTCCGCGCCCTCGAAGCCGAGGATCGCCATGCACGCCGAGCCGCGTCCCCGCGCGCGCAGGTAGCTGTGAAGCAGCCGCGCGCCTGTCGACCCCGACGCGAGCGCCAGCGTGAGCCGCGTCTCCTCCTCGTCGGAGAGCCGCGAGACGTCGGGGGCGGCGCCCGACTGCTCGAGCTCGCGTAGCGCCTCGGTCCCGGCGGCGAAGCTCGGCAGCGACCAGCCCTCGTACCGGCGCGCGCGTGGTTGCGGTCGAACGCGCAGCGTGACGTCGGTGATGATCCCCAGGGCGCCCTCCGAGCCCACGAGCAGCTCGCGCAGGTCGGGCCCGGCCGCGGTCGCCGGCACCGTGCGCGTCTCGATCTCGCCGGCCGGCGTCGCCGCCCGCAGCGAGACGACCAGCTCGTCGATGCGCCCGTAGCCGGTCGAGGCCTGCCCCGCGGAGCGCGTCGCGGCCCAGCCGCCGACGGTCGAGAACTGAAAGCTCTGCGGGAAGTGCCCGAGCGTAAGGCCGCGCGTCGCGAGCAGCCGCTCGAGCTCGGGCCCGAGCGTGCCCGCCGCGAACGTCGCGAGCTGCGAGCGCTCGTCGACCGCGATGAGCGCGCTCAGGCGAGCGAGGTCGACGCTGATCACGGCGTCGAACGACCCGCGCAGCGCCTCGACGCCGCCGACCACGCTCGTCCCGCCGCCGAAGGGAACCACGGCGATTCCGTCCTTCGCGCAGGCCGCGAGCAGCGCGGCGACCTGCTCGCGAGTCCCGGGGTAGACGACGGCGTCGGGCGGGTTGAGTCCGCGTCCGGTGCGCAGCCGCACGAGGTCCGGATAGCTGCGACCGGCGGCGTGCGTGATGCGGGCGACGCGGTCGTCGAGCACGCACGTGGCGCCCACGATCGCGGCGAGCCGCTCACGCGCGCCAGCGGGCAGCTGCGACCCGGGCAGCTCGACCCGGTCGAGCTCGACGGGCCGCAGCGTCGCCCCGCCCGCCCCGAGCTCATCGCGGAGCAGCGCGGCAGCGGCCTTTGGCAGCGGCCCGTCATGCCCGTCGACGCCCCAGCCCCACCAGCGCATGTGCGGTCCGGGCGGCGGAGGGCTCATGGTCGCGATGCCAGCTCGCGCAGGCACCCTGCGCACAAACAGCCCGCATACTCCGCGGCCAGCTGGGTGCGCAGCTCGTCGCTCAACGCGAGGTCGCCGCACCAGCAGCCCCAGCTCTTGGCGCCGCACCCGAACGTCTCCCCGCAGCGGGGGCAGCGCTCGGCGGTGGTGGGGCCGGCGGGCACGCGCACGCCCACGAATGTACGGCCTGCGCGCGCCTCGCCGCCAGTCCAGCCGAGCCGGATGTCGTCGCCGTCAGCTGCCCTTGCGCGCCGCCTTCCTTCGCGACGCTGCGTCCTGTAGCCGCTGCGCCTCGGCCTCGGCGGTCAGCGCCTCGCCGCGCTTGTCGAGCGCCTCAGCCTCGCGCTCGAGCTGCTGCAGCCGCGTCTCGGCAGCCTCGTGCTCGATCGCCTCGGCGACCTTGGCCCGGGTCTGCCGGTTCGTCCTCTTGCGCGTGCTCGCGGTCTGCGCGGCCTGTTGCGTACGCGTCTCGCGCGTCCGCTGCGCTGCGCCGCGCCGCGCCGCCGCGCGTCCGGAGGCGTTCTGGCGCTGCTCCTGAGCACGCTCGCGCCGCTCTTCCATCTCCTCGTCGGCGCGCTCGGCCGTGCGGTCGGCAGCTTGCCGCAACCGCGCCGCCCGCTCGCGCTCGTCGGCCGCCGTGCGGCGACGGCCCGCGTCCTGGCGCAGCTTCTCGTCGCGCAGCGCCACGCCGGCGAGGTCGCGCACCATTGCATCGGCCCGGTCGAGCGTGACGCCCGCTGTGGCTCCCGCGCCGGAGCCGTTGCGGGGCAGCATCGCGATGGCGGCGTCCAACGGCCAGCGCACGAGACGCAGCGTGCTGCCGACGGCGCTTCGGGGGATTGCCTTCAGATTCATGAACGGTCCTCCGGATCAATCGCGTCCGCGGTCGCCTCGGCGCGTTCTGCCTGACGCCGCAGCGTCGCCGCGGTCTTCGCGGCGTCGGCGCGCTCCACTGCTGCGGCCTGCTCCATGTGCGCGGCAGTGGCTTCCTTCATCCGTCGCTCGGCCGCGGCCTGCTGCTCTCGCCGCGCGGCGTCGGCCTGGGCCTTCTGCTCGGCTTCGCGGCGGTCGCGCTCGATGGCCTCGTCGCGCTCCTTGGCGGCGAGCTCGTTGCGCAGTCGCTCGCGCTCGACTTCGTTCTCGTGGCGGGCGGCCTCGAGTTCGGCCTCGGACTCGGCCTGCTCGGCCCGAGCAGCGGCGCGCTGAGCATCGGCTTCGGCATCGACCTGGGCCTGCTGCAGCCGGCCTTCGCGCGCGAGCTCCCGGTCGCCAAGGACCGCTCCGGCGGCCTGCTTGGCCCGGCCCGCGAGCTTGCCGGCGAGACCGCCGCGCGTTCGCTCTGGGTTGTCTGGGTTCGTCACGTCATAGCTCCTAGATATCTCCCTGGGCGCTCTTCATGAGCGGTCGGGTACAACCCGGTCTACCCGGAACTTGAGCGCGGGCGTCTGTGCGTCGAGACACACACTCATCGCGGCTCATTCGGGCCCACGCGCGGGCAGTTCCGCGGAGCACGCTGGGCAGCACGCAGGCGGCTGGTCGGCGACCGCCTCGTCGAGGATCGGGAGAAATCCGGGCAGGGCGTCGAGGGGCACCGCGATCACCGTCTTGCCCGCGCCCGGCACGGCGATGAGCGCCTCCTCGGCGGGCGCCGCGGTGTCATCGAGATGCATCAGCGCGAAGTGCATCGTCACAGCAGCGGCAGGTCGAAGGGCGTGCGGCACGCGTCGAACTGCGGCGTCAAGACGTCCGCACCCGTGCCCGCGTCTCGCAGGAGTCGCGCGATCGCGGGCACCGCGCTCAGGGGACAGCCGACGGTGAAGGGGCGCTCGCGCCCCTCTTCCCACGCGTAGAGGATCACCATCTCGCGCTCGCCGTCCGCGGGGGCGTCGTCGTCTACGTCGTAGAGCAGGCCGAACCACATGCGAGCAAGCCAAGCACGAAGAGCGCGCGTCCCCGGCAGACGTCGCAAAGTTGTCACAGAGTCTGCGCAGCCTTGTTGCGATTGCCCCGTAGCCCTGTGTGAAGGCGCCGTCCACGATGGCCGCATGCCTTCCTCCCAACTCATCGACGACGTGACCGACCGCGCCTTCCCAAAGGCGACAACGAAGTTCCTGCGCACGCTGCGCGACAACAACGACCGCGCGTGGTTCGACGCGCACCGCGACGAGTACCACGCGGCGTACGTCGAGCCGGCGAAGGCCTTCGTCTCGGCCGTCGCGCCCGCGCTCGAGCGCATCGCGCCCGGCATCCACGCCGAGCCGCGCATCCTCGCCTCGATCTTCCGGATCAACCGCGACACGCGGTTCACCAAGGACAAGCGCCCGTACAAGGACCACCTCGACCTGTGGTTCTGGGAGGGCGAGCGCAAGACGGCGGTCTCCGGCTTCTTCCTGCGCATCTCTCCTGCGCTCGTGGGCATCGGCGCCGGCAGTCACGGCTTCGACAGGGACGCTCTGATGCGCTTCCGTGCGGCGGCGGCGGACCCGGACCGGGGCGACGAGCTTCTCGCGGTCGCCGACGACCTCGAGCGCCAGGGCTTCGAGATCGGCGGCGAGCGTTACGCCCGCGTGCCGCGCGACGTGGACGTCGACGCCGACGATCCCGCCGCCCGCTTCCTGCGCCATGGCGCGCTCAACGTGCACCACGAGGAGCCGGCGAAGCTCGCAAGCGACGCCGAGCGGCTCATGGCGACGTGCGTCGACATCTGGAGTCGCCTGGCGCCGCTGCACCGCTGGCTCGTCCAGCACGTGCAATGAGGCCGGCTCATCGGTCCTCATCGAAGCGGGCGAAGATCGTGCATTGCCGGTCGACCTGCAGGCTCGGGTGATGGCGCCGGTGCAGCTCTCGCCAGGCAAGCTGGTCGTCGAAGCCGGCCGCGGTACGGCACCAGTCGGCGCCGCATCGCAGGCCGTCCACGATCTCGTCCAGACAGGCGATGACGTGAGGGACAGCCCCGATGTAGTTGGCGTTCAGATACCGGTGCGCGGGCGACGCATCGGCGGCGACGCGTGCTTCAAATCGCCGGTGGACGTCCGACGGTGGCCAGTCGGCGCTGGTGCTGCAGAAGAGCACGTCGGCTCCGGTGGCGCGAAAGCGAGCGAGGACGGTCTCAGGGCTGGCCAGCAGCAGCGTGTCCGTCCCATCGAGGCAGATCACGCATCCGCCGACGTCTTGGGCGCGCAGATGGTCGCGCACGAGCGTGACCTTGTACTCCCATTTCCAGTCGTCGAGCCCGCTTCCGAGGACGGTGACGCCGACGCCCAGGTGCTGGGCGCAGCGTTCGAGCAGCGACGGCTCCGACAGCGTGTTGTAGGTGATCAGGGTCAAGCCCGGGTCGTCGCCGAAGGCGCCCTTGGTCGCGTCGTCGGCAAAGAACCGCTGCTGGGCCTGGCGCCACTCGGGTTCGATCGGGTTGCCGGGAGCGCGGAGCGGACCCGGGCAATGCAGGATGACGGCATCGGTCGCCAGTCCGTAGCGCCGGCGGCGAACCGCGTCGACGTCGGACGCGTCCGGCATACGCTCGCCTCCTCCAGCGGCGTCGGCGAGGTCGAGGGCCGCCGCCCGCCGGTCCTCGTCGTCGGCGGCGAGCTGGCCGAGGACCACCGATGCCCGTTCGGCGCGGTCGAGGTCGATGCCACCGCGCGGGTCGCGACTCATGCGTGTGTGCAGGGAGCGGCGCAATGCTCGCGCGGCGCAGCGCGAGCCGGCGGCATCCAGCAGGCGGGCGAGCGCGACGCCGCAGACGTCGCCGTCGACCTGCGGCTGTGCCAGCCATGTATCGACGGCGGCCGCTACCCGCGCGGCTGCCTCGCCACTCGCGCGGGCAACGGGGACCGGGCTCACCCCCAGGTCTGCCAGGACGCCGGGGAGATCGCCGGACACGAGCCGGCCACGGTCACCGCAGGCAGCCAGGATCTCCGCGACCTTGGGATGCGGCGTCGCACCCGGGCGGACGTTCCAACCGAGCCACGGAGTGGCCCGACTCGCAGCGCGCAGCGCGAGATAGTCCTCGCCGAGCTCGAGGTCGCCTCCCGAGAACCCGAGCGCGAGCACAGAGTGGTTGGCGAAGATCTCCCTGAGCCACGTCCACCAGGCCGACCCGATCCCGCGCCGCTTCTGCGCTGCCAGGTCGACGAGCGAGTCCGCCAGGCCGGCCGATCCGTGCAGCTTGACGAGCACTCCACCGGGCGCGCGCGGGACGTCGTCGAGCGACGCGTCGACGCGGGCGAAGGAGGCGGGGAGCGACCGTTCGAACAGCGTGTCGAGGTTGGTCGTGATGACGGCACGTAGGACGCCGGTCTGCGCCAGCGAGGCGATCGTCTGGTGTGAGTGGTTGGGTGCTTCGCCGTCGAGCACGCGCAGCAGCTCAGACCAGGTCACGCCAGAGAAGGCGGTGTGGATCACCCGGCTGAATTCTGTGATGTCGAGTGCGTCAAGGCTGAGACGCTTCAGTGCACGACGAGCCCTCACCGGGACGACCGAGGATGCGAAGAGCTGTCGTCGCAGCCCGGCGAGGACGGCCTGGTTGAACTCCCACCAACCCGGGACATTCGCCGGCGCAGCCATCGACACCCCGGCTCCGGCCAACACAACGAGACCCCGCGCGGCCCACTCAGGCGCCATCGGCACGGCCGGCGGCGCGGAAGGCCTCGAGGAATGCATGTCGCTCTCAGCCATCGCGTACGGGATCTCCAGCGGAGGGGGCGGGATTCGAACCCGCGGTCCGCTTGCACGGACTCCGGTTTTCAAGACCGGTGCATTAAACCGCTCTGCCACCCCTCCAAAGACGGACCGTAGCGCTCGGGTGCGCGCTTCTGGCAGCCGCCTTTACACTGGCGGGGGAACTCCCCCGGGAGAGGTGGCCGAGTGGCTGAAGGCACTCGCCTGCTAAGCGAGTATGGGGCTCAACCCCCATCGCGGGTTCGAATCCCGCCCTCTCCGCTCTACACTGCACGACCCCCAAGCGCCCGTAGCTCAGCTGGATAGAGCGTCGGTCTACGGAACCGAAGGTCACAGGTTCGAATCCTGTCGGGCGCGTCAGGAAAGCCCTGCTAACAGCAGGGTTTTCTAGTTCCTGGGGCGGGGTGCCCATATTGGCTGCCCTTCTCCTGCCCTTGTCAGGCGGAGCGTCCGCTCTCGGCAATATGTTGCGGCCGTGACATGGAAGCGTGTGGCGCTGTGCCTGACCGTCGGCGCCCTGGGGGTGTTGGTCGGATGGCTCCTGGTTGGCGGCGGCAGGATCGAGGTCAAAGCCGACGGCCTCGACAGAGCCATCGCCATAGGGACGATCGCAACGGCGGTGGGGACGCTGGCCCTGGCCGCCGCGACATTCTCGCTCGCGATGAAGACGAGAGACGTAGTGCGCGCGTCCCAAGACGAGGCGAGCGCAGCCCGCGACGCAGTCAAGGTCGGGACCGAGCAGGCCGCTATCGCAACGGCCGCTCTCGACGCGCAAACCCAGCCGTTCCTGACGGTTGGCACTCGGAAGCCGGAAGTCATGAACTTCGACTCGGTCCACGTTCGCAATGCGGGGCCGGGCACGGCGATCGTCACGAGGGCAGTGTTCGTATCGTCCAATGGGGACGTGACCCTCGGCGCTGCGTACGACCCTGTCATCCCGCCAGGGGAGTCGAGTTCGATACTTCGTCAGGGTCCGTTCATCCCGTCCGGTGCCCCCAGCAGGGAGCAAACGTTCTCCGCGGCTATTGAGTACAGCGATGTGAGCGGGCGAGTGCGAGGAGCCGTTCGTCTCGACCTACACAAGCCCGATGGCCAACTGGACGCATACGGCGACGGCCCGCGACTACGTGTGCGCCAAGTGTTTTGGGCCGACACGCTCGATGAGGTCCGGGAACGGCCGATGTTTGGATCGCAGCCGATGTACTGACCACACCTTTGCCCGGCACGGCCCAAACCCAGGAGGTAGCCCAGGTTCAGGCCGCGCGAGCCGTTAGGTGTGGCCCTAGGAGGACCGTATGTTCCAGGGCGGGCTTAGTTGAACAGCAGGATGATGAAGATTACGGGCGGAATCAGGCTGATGGCGGAGATGATGGTGCCAGCGATCGCGAGGGCTTTGCCGGTCTGAAGGCCGTTTGACGAGTCGATCTCGTCCATGGCCTTGAGACCGAAGATCAGGCCGAGTATCGACCCCAGCCAGCCGAGCCAGAGGATGCTCATGACCAACGAGGTCACCGCCATGCTGTTCGTGCCTCCGGCGACCATGACGACCGGGCGACCTTGCGAGTCGTATAGCTGACCCGGAGTCGGCGCCGCCGCCTCGGGCGGGACGGGGGCGGTTTGCGGACTTGCCGTGCCCGGTGGCGGGGTGCTCATACGCCCCTATCGGTCGAGCCGGGACGCGGCGTGAGTCGGCCTGCCTGAGCCTGGCCGCCAGCTATTCCGCCGCGTGTAGGGGCATGACGTTGGTCTCGGCGGGGGCGGCGGCGGCGAAGAGGGCGGAGAGACCGTCTGCGAGGGCGGCGTCGACGGACGGAACCAGGTGGCCGTAGGTGTTCACCGTGGTGCGTATGTCTTCGTGGCCGAGGCGTTCCTTGACGACGTGGAGGTTGGGCGCCACCGAGAGCGAGAGGCTCGCGCAGGTGTGCCGGAGGTCGTGCCAGCGGAGGGCTTGCTTGTCGGCGGGGAGGCTGGCTTGGACGGCGGGGCGGAACACGCGCCGGTAGAAGAGGCCGTGGCGTATGGGCAGGCCGCTCGGCGTAGTGAAGATGAGGCTGGCCGGGCTGTTGCCGCCGGGGAGGGGTTTGGAGAGGTGCGCGGTGAGCATATCCTTGGTATGGCTTGGGATGCTCAGCTTGCGCTGGCTGGCGGCTGACTTGGGCGGGCCGAAGATGAGGCCGCGTTCCTTGTCGGTGAGGGTGGTCGCGTCGGCGCCGCCGTTGACCTCTTTCAAGGCCTGGCGCACGTGCAGCGTGCCGGTGAGGAGGTCGACGTCTTTGCGGCGTAGCGCCCAGAGTTCCCCGGCGCGCAGGCCGCACGTCGCGGCGACATAGGTAGCGGTCCGGTAGTGCTCGGGCATCGCGTTCGCTAGTTGGTGGACCTCGGCCGGGGTGAGGATGACCTGGTGCTGGCCGTGGTTGGGCGCGCGCTTGGGGAGGCGCACGGTGTCGCAGGGGTTCGCCGTGATGTACCGCCGCTGCACCGCGGTTTCGAGGACTTGGTTGAGGACGCCGTAGATACGCCTGACGGTGTTGGGGGCGCGGGGCTTGCTATTGCTGGCCGGGCCGGTGGGGCGGGACAGTTCGTTGATGAAGCGTTGGCAGGCGTCGGCGGTGACGTTGCCGATCTTCGCGCGGCCGAACTGGGGAATGAGGTGCTTCTTCAAGATGTGCTCGTACCCGGCCTTGGTGCGCGGCTCGAGGTCGGCCCAGGTGGTCTTGTACTCGTCGGCCACCGCGGCGAACGTGCGCTTGCCGTCGCCGGGGTCGATGTAGGCGCCGCTGCGGGCGGTGTGGCGCATCTCGTCCAGCCAGGCGTCGGCCGCTTCGCGGGTGGGGAACGTGCGCTCGATCTGGCAGCCGCCGCGCAGGGGGTCGGGGTAGCGGGCGCGCCACTTGGTGAACTTGGTGCCGTTGGCGGTCTTGCCCTCGCGCTTCTTGACGTGGCCGGCCATCAGCGCTCCCGCCCCAGCATGCGCAGCATCTGGTCAAAGCGCCGGGCGGTCAGCTTGTAGTGCCGCATGACGGTCTGCCTGGCTATGACGTACGAGCCGGTTCGCCGCGCCTCTGCGCGGTACATCTTCAGCGCCCTATCCGTGAGCCTCATATCCATCCTCCAACACTTAGTGGCAGTTGTTACAAACTGCCGAAAGGTACTGGAGCGGGAGGGCAGGTGAAGGGCGCGCGGAGTTCTTTGCAGCATGCGTTCGCTAGCGGCTACTGGTGATCGTGCACGTATGACCTTCGGTTCGGTACGGGGAACGTCACGCGTTGGCGCTGTTGCGAGGGCTGCCGCCGGGGTGGAAGCGTGGGCGTCTGCGGTGAGCGGTCTTTTCCCGTAAAGATAGTTAGTAAGTCCGACGCTGGGAGCACCCGCGACCCCAAAACTGGTACTAGAAATACTAGAAATACACATATAGGGATAAGCTTCCCGGTACTTACTAACTATGTAAGCGTCCAAAGTTCGGCGGCGCGCCCTGATGTGCTTTGGCGCTCCACGACGATGGCGCCGCCCTCGACCAGCTCATCGCGCAGCACGTTCAACTGGTCACGTTTGAGGTTGTTCGAGAAGACGTGGCGGCCTATGTCGCCGCGCTTCATGCTCCCGCCGGGGGTCGCATGCAGCGCCGCTAGCGCGCGGTCTGCGCGCTGGTTGCCGCTGCTGCTGCCGAACACGTAGATGGCCGATGCCTGCGCGTACTGCCATGCGCGCCACGCGGCCTCGACATGATGTGGGCGGATGAGCTTCTGCCCGTCCATGACCGTGAACGCCATCGACAGTCGGGCCGTCTGCGCCTCGCGGCGTTCCGTCACCGCGCCCGCCTTACCGGGCGGGTCGGTGTCGGCCATCTGCAGGTAGATCTCCTGCCAGTACGCCTGGGCTTTGGCGGTGCGCTTTAGCCCAGTGATGGCGCGAGCTCTGCGCACCGCCCGGCCGACGTCCCGCTGGAGCGGCGTGAGGACTTCGGGCGGGACCGTCGGGCCGCTCGGCAGAAGCTTCGACCGTTCGCCGTACACCCAGAGGATGCGGTTGCCGAAGCCGTTCCAGATGTCGAGGTCCGCGATCTTCGCGCGCAACTCCTGCTCGGTGATGTTGCCGATGAGCGACAAGTGAGCGCCGGTGAGGTAGAGGGCCTTGCGGTTGAGTAGCGAGACGCGGTCGCCGTCCCAAAGCTGCCGTAGCTGGTCTGACACGGTGTTTCCGCTCCTCCCGGCGACCGTGAAGACGCGCCCAAGTTCGGGTTCGTGAGCGAGCAGGTGGCGTTCGTCCTTCATGTCGGCCATTGCCTGGATGAGCCCTTCGCCCGACGACAGCCCGCTCTTGACATGCTGGTCGAGCCATTCGGGCGCGGCAAGGTCGAACACCTGCCGGATGACCGACCAGGCGGTGCCCTTGCGCCCGGAACTGGTTGGGCCGACGGTCGCCACGTAGAAGCGCGGTTCGTGACGGTCTGCGCCGATAGCCATGCACGGGCCGCGCCCGACCGCCGAGCCGAACGCCGTGATGAAGTTGAAGTACATGGGCGCGGGGTCGGCCTCCGTCCACGGCGCCAGCGCCCGTACGACGTCGCCAGCTAGGCCGTACATCTCCTCCGGCGGGAACAGCGGCGGTGCAGCCTCCGCGCGCCCGGTGGGGAACGACTCGGGTGGCGAGCCTTGATTCGTGAAGTCGTAGTGGATGACGGTCATGTGGTGCTTCTTCCTCGGTGGCGCAGTTGCTTGGGGTCGCCGCCTTGATCGAGATAGTCGGATACGTCCTCGTTCTTCTCTGTCAGGCCTAGGAGCCGGGCCGGGTGGTGGCGAGCGTTGATGCCGGCTCGCCTGAGCCGCTTGACGGCCTTGCGCGCTTCGGGTTCCGCGCCGACGTCGAACATGACGCGGACGTAGAGCCCTCGCAGCTGCTCGCCGTGCGACGGGTCGATCCGGGTGCCCTTGCCGTTGTGCACGGACACGGCGGGCAGACCGATGGAGCGCAGCCGCAGCGCGTCCCATTCGCCTTCGACCAGCCACGTCCAGCCGAACGCGCGTTGCGGCTCGGGGTACAGCGGCCAGGTCCACTCGCCAGACCTGCCCGGCTTGTGCAGCTTGTCGCCCACCTGGCAGGTCTTGAACGCGACGATGTTGCCGCCGAGGAAGTACGGCAGGACGATGAGCTGACGCGCGGGGTCCCAGCCGACGCGCGCGTCCCGTAGCGCCCCTAGCGACAGCCGTTTGGAGGTACGGAGCCAGGTGAGCCCCGGCGAGCCGCTACGCAGCTTTACGCCCCACCGTATGGCCTGCTCGTTACTGGGCAGCGGCGGGGCCGGGCCGTTGGTGTGCGGCTGGCCAAAGCCGGTTAGGTAGGCCAGCGGGTCTTCGAGGAGCGCAGCCGCGCTAGGGGCGCCGGTCAGGTTGGCCAGCGTGTCTAGGTCGGCGTTGCACTGGAAGCACCAGATGAAGTTCCGCCAGCAACCGTCGCGGTCGGGCTTGAACGTGACCGCCATGTTGCCGTCGCACGCCGGGCAGGGGCCAGCGCTTTCGGTAACTTTGCAAGGCTGAGGTTCAGTAGCGTTCACTGTGCGCACCCCTCGCTCCTTGCAAGACGCGTGTGCGATCGCGGCGCGGCTCGGCGGTACACTTGATTTGCCGCCGGGTCGCGTCTCCTTTTCGGTTCATGCCTTGCCCGCCTCCCGCACGGTGCCTCCACTCCGGCGGGAGCCGGGCTCGTCGGTTGGGTCGAATGAGCGATCGGCTAGCCATGCGTCGATCAAGTCCAGGTCGAAGCGCAGGTGGCGCCCGACCTTCGTGAAAGGGATGCGCCGTTCGTTCACGTTGCGCGTGACCCACCACGGACTGACCGACAGATACGCGGCCAGGCCGGGGACGTCGGTCCAACGCTTCTTGACGGGCTCCGCCGCAGGGACGGAGGTGCGAGCAGCCATGGGCAAGCCTCCAACTAAGTGAGTGACAGAACTTGTCGCTCGCCTCTCGGCTTGCTCCTGGACGCGGCCTTCCGCGCGTCGCCTAACTACGGGTGTCACCTACGCAAGCGTCCTGAGCGGACGCCGGGTGAGCTGGCTACTCAGCCGTACCTTACCGGAGCGGCTCGCGCGGCTGCTTTGCGATTCGGAGGCAGGCGCGCACAGGCGCTTTACGCGGCGCTGTCCGCCTCGGCGGCGTCGGCGGGTTCCATGGCGGGTGGGCGCGCGGCGGGGATGCCGCCGAGGAAGCCGGGCGGCGGCAGGGGTAGTTCGGGGACGCGGGCGGCGAGGTGCGCTTTGGTCTGGTCGCGCCAGATGCCGTCGTTGGCGTTGGCGGTGAGAACGGCGTGCGTGATGGTCGGGGCGAGCGGCGCCCACGCCTGGACGGCTTGGTGCCAGGCGACCCAGGCGGCTTCGTACGGGCCTGCGAGGTCCGCGAGTAGCTTTGCGGCCTCTTGGGTGAAGCGTTCGGCTTCGGCGGCGAAGACGTCGAGGTGCGCTTCGTAGAGCGCTTGGATTTCGGCCTGCACGGTGGTGATCGCGCTGTGGGCTGCGGCTTGTTGTTCTTTGGCGGTGGCGGTTTGGCGCCGGGCCTCTTGCCAGCCTTGCTCTGCCTCGTTGAGTTCTTGCAGGCCGTCGAGCCGCCCGCGTGCTTTGTCGACGTACAGGCGCATGCGGGTTTCGTTGAACGCGTCGGCTGCGGCCTCGTGGCGGATCGCGTCGCGGCGCTCTTCGTGTTCGGCGGAGTGGGCGGCGGCGAGTTCTTTGCCGAGTGTGGTGTGTTGTGCGAGGACGTTCTTGCCGTCGGCCAGCGCTTGGGCTTTGGCGCTCATGCCGCGTCGTCGGCTTCCAGGACGGGCAGGACCTCGTCCCAGCGGCTGTTGATCTCGTCCTGGGACATCAGCTTGACGTCTTCCAGGGTGAGGGGTTCCTGCTCGTCGTCGCCGCGTGTATGGGCGCGGGTTGCATCGCGGTAGCCAGCCGCATAGCCAGCGTCGCGACCAGATTCGTATTGGCGGTTGCTCATGTGACTCCTTAGTGGGTGTTGAGGATGAAGTCGCCGACGCGGACCGGTTGGTGCTCGCGGCCGAGGACGTCGGCTGGTGCGGATATGTCGCGGCCGTTGACCGACTGGAAGACGCTTTGGGCGGGCACGGCGAGGCCGCTGCCGGTTTGGACGGTGCGTAGCGGCGTGTCGGGGAGGCTGGGCGCGCGGGCGGGGCGGCGCGGGTCGGCTAGGTCTCCGAGGACGGTGCGCCAGCGCTTGGATGTGTCGCGGTGTGGCCCCATCGCGAGGGCGAGGGCGTCTGCGACGTCGTCGTGGCCGCTGCTGGCTTCGATGCGTTCGGTGCCGCTGGGGGCGAGGTCGACGCGCAGGAGCATCAACTCGCGTAGGAGCTCGGTCGCGCTGGCCGGCAGCACGAGTTGTCCGCCGTCGATGAGCAGGCGCAGGGCGCTGTACGTCGCGGCCTTCGTGTCGGCGGATACGTGAACCGCGTTGAGCGCCGAGCGCCAGGCGGGGTTCTTCTGCTGCCAGCCCGAGGGCGGCGGCGGGGTCGGGATGTACCCGGAGTCGTCGATGATCGACCACGCGCGGGGCGGGGCGCCGCCTTCTTCGTCGGGGCGCTCGCGCAGCCGCCGGGCGAGCATCTGACAGCACGGTTCGCCCAGGCCGTTGCGTTCCAGCGTGAGGTACGCCCAATGCGCGCGGCAGGCGGCGAGTTCTCCGATGACGTCGGTGAGCGGGTACCCGGCTGCCCAGCGTTGGGCCATGACGACGGCGAAGACCGGCTTGTCGCTGTCGATGGGCAAGCGGCCGATTGCCACGCATGCGGAGCGGTCGTTGGTGGCGCCCCAGTCGACGCCGCCGAGGACGCGGGCGGGGCCGGTGAGGTCGGTCAGCGTGACGGTGGCGTAGTCGGCGGTAGCGGCCTCGAGGATCGCGCGGCTGAACAGGCTCTCGAAACCCTCGGGGTAGATGCCGAGCATCTCGGCGTTGAAGCGCGTCTCGCTCATCGAGCCCTTCATGACCTCGATCTGCGTCGGCGTGATCCAGTCGCAGTCTTGGAGCGCCCAGCGCACCGTTCGTACGTGCCGGATGCCGGTGTCGCCGAGCTTGACGTGGTCGTAGAACGCGCCGGATGCTTGCGACGCGCTGGACGCCATGACGATGCGCGCTTCCGGCCGGGCGGCGGTGGTGGGGAAGGCCGCGCCAAGCAGAATCTCGTCGGACACGAGCGCCGCCTCGTCCACCAGCAGCAGGTCCACACTCCAGCCGCGGATCTGCCGCTCGGACGCGGGGACGCATCTGATCTCTGAGCCGTTGGTGAGCGTGACGAGTTGGGCTTGCTCTACGACAAGCGACCCCGCGAGCAGCTTGCTCCCGGCGGCGACCGCGCGAATGTCGGCCAGCAGCCGCCGGGCGGCATCGTCTGACGCGGACACGACCAGGACGCGTTGCTGGCGCCGCCGGAAGGCAACCCAGAGAGCGAGGTTCGCCAGCGACCGGCTCTTCCCCGACTGCCGTGGCGCGAGGGCCACCGTGATCGCGGCGTCCAACGTCAGCGCGTCGGCCTGCCACCGCGCGAGCGGCCTGCCGATGGCCTGCGAGAACTTGCCAAAGTCGTCGCGGAGAACGGCTACGTCAGACACGACGACCGCGCGTCGGCCGGGCGACCTGCTGCCAGGCCGGGCGGTGCCAGATCAGCGGGTGCCGTTCGCGGCGCAGCGCGGCGAGCTCGGGGCTGCCTTGGTACAGGATGCGCACCTCGCCCGTCGTGACGTTCTTCATGGCGATCTGCCCGATGTAGACGGGCGCCTTCATCAGGTCGTGGCGGCCGGGCCGGGGCTGGAAGCGGGTCATGAGCCGCTCCCTATGAGGACGATGGGGAACTTCGCGTCAAAGAAGATCGTGGTGGCGGTTTCGGCTGAGGCCACTTCGATCAAGAACGCGGCGCCGTCGTCTGCGTCCGGCGGGGTCTGCGTCAACACGCCGTCCACGCCCAAGAAGATCGGCTCACCCGGCGCCCACGACCAAGACGGTTCAATCAGTTCGCCGAGGGTGAGCACAGACACTTCGGTGCCCGCCAGCGCAGCCCCGGTCGACAGCCAGATCGGGCCATGCATATGCGAAGGGTTGTCAGCCGACGCGTAGCTGACGCTGCCGTCTTCCAGCGGCCTGATGGCGCGGTGACCGCTGAGCGTGATCGCGGCCACCCTCGTCGTGACGTTCCCCGCCCCGTCGGCGCCCGGCGCGCCGGGGATGCCCTGCGGGCCGGTTAGCCCTGGCGGGCCGGTCCTGCCGCGCGTGCCGTTAGAGCCGGGTGACCCCGGCTGGCCATCTAGCCCCGCTGGGCCAGTGCGACCCCGGCGCCCGTCGCCGGTATCGCCCTTGTCGCCCTTCTGGCCGGGTGGGCCTTCCGGCCCGTCTGGCCCGCGTGGCCCCGGCAGCGCCAACGCCGCTTCAATCTCGGAATCCAGCACCCGTATCGTCGGCGCCTTGGGCGCGGCCGGTGGCGCAGCCTTGGCGTTGCGATCAACCTTGACGCGCTCGACCGTCTGGCGCTCGACGGGTGTGCGCTTCATGCCGCCTCGCCCTCTTCCAGCGCCGCCATGTCAATGGCGAGGTCGCGGCGGTGGGTCTTGCGGCCTTCCTTCTCGGCTTCGGCCAAGACCTGCTCGGCGCGCGTTGCCCACTTTTCGACCTGCTGGGCTACCTGGAAGACGTTGCCCTGCTTGTCGTAGACCAGGCTCTTCTGCTTCTCGATCCACGCCGTCGCCAAGTCGATCCGCGCTAGCCGATCGGCCATCAGCGCGAGCCGCCGGTTGTCGAGGTGCGGGTAGTCCTCACGCAGAACGCGCAGGTGCGCCTCTCGCCGGGGTGCCACCAGCTGCTCCGTCTTGGCGCCGTGCTTGACCGCGCGCATGTTGCCCTTCTTCGCGGGCGGCGCCGGGCACGTCTTCGTCTGGTGCGCCTTCAGCGCAGCGCCCTGCAACTTGGGCTTGCGCTTGGACGCCGGTTTGGGCGGCGGCACACGAGCGACTGTCGGCGGCTTCCGAGGCATGCGGCTGACGCTAGGCCAGGGTCCGAAACGCGATTCGGACACATGCGCCTGCCCTTCTCCTGCCCTTGCTAGCCCCGCCTCACAGCGCCTCGCCACGCCTCCGAGCGCCGCCCTCTACCACTTGCATTTCCCCTGCACCTAAGTGCAATTCGATCACTGATTTGCGGGCTACGCAGGCAGTTCGCGCGGCGCCCAGGTCGCCCTACGGAACCGAAGGTCACAGGTTCGAATCCTGTCGGGCGCGCTCAAGAGACACCTGCAAAGGTCACGTTTACTGATGGGCAGACGGTGTCTCGACGCTTTCGAGCATCCGCACGCGTACACCTCAGGGCGGCGGCCAGGGAAGCACCAGGCGCTGCAGCGTGATCACGACGAACTCGGCCGGTTTGACCGGCGCGACGCCGACGACGACCACGAGGCGGCCGGCGGCGACGTCGGCTGCGGTCATCGTCGTGTGGTCGCAACGCACGAAGTACGCCTCGTCGGGCGTCGCGCCGAGGAGCGCGCCGCCGCTCCACTGATTGAAGAGGAAGTCTGAGATCGCCGTGCGGATCGCCCGCCAGAGCGGCTCGTCGTTGGGCTCGAAGACCGCCCATTGCGTCCCCTGCTCGATGCTGCGCTCGAGGAAGGCGACGCAACGCCGCAGCGAGACGTATTTCCACTCCGGATCGCTCGAGAGCGTCCGACCGCCCCAGACGCGCACGTGGTCCTGCAGCGTGCGCAGCGCGTTGACGCCGGTCACCTCGAGCGCGCGCACGTCGCGCTCGCCGAGCTCGACCGCGAGCCCGCGCTCCGCCACGAGCGTCGTCTCGCGGCCGGCAGGCGCAACCCACGGGGATGTCCGGGCGATGACGCCCGCGACGGCGCCCGCGGTCGAGCCGCCCTCGAGCAGCGGGAAGTACAGCGCGACGTCGGCGCTCGCATCGCCCGCCGACTCGGCCAGCGCCTCGCCGAAGGCGATCGCGTCCTCGACATTTCGGACAACCGCCGGGACCTCCGCGACGAGCAGCGCGCCCTGCGCACGGCACCATCGCGCGGCCGTCGCGAGCACGTCCGCACCCATGCCGCCGCCGCCGGACGGCTGGGGCGACAGCACGACCTGCCCGACGCGCTCGCCGGCGAGCCCCTCCAGGCCCTCCGACCAGCGCCCCTCGTCCTCGATGCGCACGACGACCCGCTCCTCGCCGCCGTTGGCGAGGAACGCGTCGATCGCCGCGTCCGGCCGGGTGCCCACGAACGCCGTGCGCGCGAGGCTCGTTGGCGCGATCGGGGGCGGGATGCTCCGCTGCTCCTCGATGCGGTGGGTATACAGGACCGGATGCGAGCACTGATCGCCGGAGCCACCGGCTTCATCGGAACCGCCCTGACCGAGCGCCTGCTCTCGGAGGGCGCCGACGTCCGCGCGCTTGTCCGCAGCGCGGGCCGGACGCGCGACCTGCCCGCCGACGCGATCGAGCTTCACGAAGGCGACGTCCTCAAGCCCGACACGCTCGACGGGGCGGGGGAGGGCGTCGACGTGGCGTACTACCTCGTGCACTCGATGGGCAAAGGCGGAGGCGGAGGCGACTTCGAGGAGAGCGAGCGCAACGCGGCCGAGGCGTTCGCGCGGATGTGCTCCAAGGAGGGCGTGGAGCGCGTGGTCTACCTCGGCGGACTCGGCGACACGCCGGGCTCCAAGCACCTGCGCAGCCGCCACAACACCGCGCGTGCGCTGGCCGAGCACGGCCCGCCGCTCACGTACTTCCGCGCGGGCATGGTCGTCGGTGCCGGCAGTGACTCCTACCGCACGCTGCGCCATCTCGTCGCCCGTCTCCCCGTGATGATCACGCCGCGCTGGCTGTCCACGCCGACCCAGCCGATCGACATCGACGACGTCGTCGCCTACCTCGCGGCGGCGCCCTACGTCGAGGGATCGCGCGGGCGCGAGATTCAGATCGGCGGCCCGGATGTCCTGCCGTACGCGCGGATGCTCGACCGCATGGCGGTCGCACTCGGCAAGCGCCCGCGGCCGAAGCTTCCGGTGCCGCTGCTGACGCCGCGGCTGTCCTCGCTGTGGATCGGCCTCGTCACGCCGGTCGACACGCAGGTCGCGCGACCGCTCGTCGAGGGGCTCTCGACCGAGACCGTCGTCACCGATCCCACCGGGGCCGCGCTGTTCGA
>JAWVGM010000103.1:0-6215 GCA_033855075.1 Solirubrobacteraceae bacterium
CTCGAGGTCCTGGACCCCGCGCAGAACCACGCCTTCCGCGATCACTACCTCGACATCGAGATCGACCTGAGCCAGGTCCTGTTCATCGCCACGGCGAACGTCGCCGAGACGATCCCCGGACCGCTGCTCGACCGCATGGAGGTCATCCGCTTCGACGGCTACACCGTGGCCGAGAAGACGGCGATCGCCCGCGACTACCTGTGGCCGCGTCAGCGCGAGCGCAACGGCTTGCGCGAGGACGAGGTGAACGTTGGCGACGACACGCTGAAGCTCGTCGTGAGCGAGTACACCCGCGAGGCTGGCGTGCGCCAGCTCGAGCGCGAGCTCGGGACGCTGCTGCGGAAGGTCGCGACGAAGATCGCGTCGGCCTCCGTCGAGGCGCCCGTGACGGTCGACACCGACGTGGTGCGCGACGCGCTCGGCCGCCAGAAGGTCTACCAGGAGGCGGCGGCTCGCACGGCGGTGCCGGGCGTGGCCACGGGCCTCGCGGTGACCGGCGTCGGCGGCGACGTGCTGTTCGTCGAGGCGAACACTATGAAGGGCAAGGGCGGCCTCACGCTGACCGGCCAGCTCGGCGATGTCATGAAGGAGTCCGCGCGGATCGCACTGACGTACGTGCGCGCCCACGCGGCCGAGCTCGGCATCGACGAGGACCAGTTCGACGAGCGCGAGTTCCACGTCCACGTCCCCGCGGGAGCGATCCCGAAGGACGGCCCGAGCGCCGGCGTCACGATGACGACGGCCCTGACGTCGCTGCTCACGGGCCGCGCGGTGCGCCACACCGTCGGCATGACCGGTGAGGTGACGCTGCAGGGACGCGTGCTGCCGATCGGCGGGCTGAAGCAGAAGGTGCTTGCCGCCCACGCGGCCGGGCTCACGGACGTGATCCTGCCCGAGCGCAACCGCGCCGACCTCGACGACGTGCCGGAGGACGTGCGCGAGGCCATGACGTTCCACCCGGTCATGACGATCGGCGAGGCGCTCGAGGTCGCGCTCGAGCCTTCCCGAGTCGAGTCGCTGGCCTAACCAACACAGACAACTCCCACCCCACGCGCGACCGGCCGTTTCCCCCGGCGGCCGTATCGCGTAGCTCGCAGGACCGCAGGGCGGAGGCTTTCTCGCCTCCCTGGGCGGCCTCCGCCCCGCACGACTGAAACCGCGCCCGCCAGACCACGATCTGGCGGGCGCGGCGTCGGTTGACGGCGCCTATGCCGACGCGAGACAGGCGCGTCACGAGCCGGCGGAACACTCGGAACCTGGACGAACGCACAGGAGCTGACGCGCGGGGTGCGGGGCGGCGGCATCGGTCCGCCGCCCCACGACCCACGCGGTCTACGGACGCGACGACTATCGGGAGCGCGATCCGCGGTTCCCTGCTCAGCGCTATTGACGCTGGCGGGTCGGTTGAATGGGGGAGGGGTACCCAACCGACTTGGGGAACCTGTGAAGCATTCTCCGACCGTGAGATCAACCCCGGGTAAGTCGAGCATGAAGGTTGCGTCAAGGTTCGGACAACACGCCATTCCTGGCGACACGGGGCCTGGTGGCGCGCCACGCCCACCAGATCAGCAGGCCCTGCAGCGGCAGCCGAGCCCACAAGAGCGCCGGCGCGATCGAGCTGAAGCGCTCGGAGTTCACCGCCATGTGGAGGTTGGCCGGGAACACGACGACGAGCAGTGCGATGAGCCACGCGCCGGCGAGCGCGCGGGTGCGCCCGAACGCCACGCCGAGTCCGCCCGCGATCTCCGCCGCGCCGCTGATGAGCACGATCTCGTGGTGCGCGGGAAGGTAGTCCGGGACGATCTGCTCGTAGGTCCCGGTGCGCACGAAGTGCAGGATCCCCGTGGTGATGAAGGCGACGCTCAGCAGCCGCTGGGGCCAGGTCATGAGATCGTCCGCTCGCCGGCCATTACGGCCATCTTCGTAGATCTCCCTCGCGTGTGTGCGCCATCAATATGCTGGCGCCGAGAAACGCCACCGATGTTCTGACCGCGGATCTGGGAGCACTTTTCGATGACCGACGCCCAGCATGAGCAGCGCCGCAAGTGGCTCGCGCTCGCGCTCCTTGCCACCACGCAGTTCGTGATCGTGCTCGACGCGGCGATCGTGAACGTCGCGATTCCGACGATCGGCAGGGACCTCAAGTTCTCGCTGGAGAACCTCGCGTGGATCCCCAATGCCTATGCGCTGACGTTCGGCGGCTTCCTGCTGCTCGGCGGCCGGATGGCCGACCTCCTCGGCCGCCGACGGCTGTTCATGGCGGGGCTGGGCGTGTTCGGCGTCGCATCGCTGATGGGCGGGTTCTCCGGCTCGGAGGAGCAGCTCATCGGCTGGCGTGCGGTGCAGGGCCTGGGAGCGGCGATGCTCGCTCCGTCCGCGCTGTCGATGGTCACGAACATGTTCACCGAGGGCGCCGAGCGCAACAAGGCGCTCGGAGTGTGGGGCGCCGTGTCGGGCTCCGGCGGCGCCGCCGGCGTGCTGCTCGGAGGCGTGCTGACCGAATACGCGGGCTGGGAATGGGTGCTGTGGGTCAACGTGCCAATCGTCGTCATCGCGGCGTTCATCGCGCCGCGGATGCTCGACGAGAGCAAGGTCGAGTCCGAGACGCGCCATTTCGACGCGCTCGGGGCGGTCGTCGTGACGGCGGGCCTGTCGATCCTCGTGTTCGCGCTCGTCGACACGGTCAACGCCGGCTGGGGCTCGACGCAGACGATCGGCCTGCTGGCCCTGTCGCTCGCGCTCATCGTCGTGTTCGTCGCGATCGAGCGACGGTCGATCGCGCCGCTCGTCCCGTTCCGGATCTTCCAGCTGCGCACCCTGACCGGGGCGAACGTCATCGGGCTGCTGATCGGCGCGGCGCTGTTCTCGATGTTCTTCTTCCTCTCGCGCTACATGCAGGAGGTCCTGCACTACAGCGCGCTGAAGACCGGCCTGTCCTATCTGCCGCTGGCGCTCGTGATCATCGTGTCGGCGGGCGTCGCGTCGCAGCTCGTGACGAAGCTCGGCTTCAAGCCCGTGCTGATCGCCGGCATGGTGATGATCACGATCGGCTTGCTGTGGTTCACGCAGTTGCCCGCCGACGGCGTCTACCTCAAGCACATCGTCGCGCCGATGGTCATCGCGGCGTTCGGCCTGGGCTTCGCGTTCGTGCCGGTGACGATCGCCGCGGTCAGCGGTATCTCCCGGGACGACTCCGGGCTGGCGTCCGGGCTCATCAACACGAGCCAGCAGATCGGCGGCGCGCTCGGGCTCGCGGTGCTTGCGACGATCGCCACCACACGCACGGAGGATCTCGTCACGGCCGCCCACGGCAACGCGCTGCGGCCCGATCCCGCATCGCTGACCGACGGCTTCAACTCGGCGTTCCTCGCAGGCGCGGGATTCGCGATCCTCGGGATCATCGCCGCGCTGGTGATGATCCGCTCGTCGGACTCCCAGGCGCTGGTCGGGGCCGACCCCGCCGAAGTGCCGCTCGCGGGCTGAGGCGCTGAGGATCGGGCGCGTGTCGTAGGCTGCGTCGCCGCATGCGCGCCCTTGTCACCGGCGGAGCCGGGTTCATCGGATCGAACCTCGTCGACGCGCTTGTCGCGCGCGGCGACGACGTCACGGTCGTCGACAACCTCTCGAGCGGGCGCGAGCAGAACCTCGCCCTCGCGATCGACGCGGGGGCCGAACTCGTGCGCGGCGACATCCGCGACGGCGCGGCGCTCACGGCGCTCATGAGCATCGCCCGCCCCGAGGCGATCTTCCACCTCGCCGCGCAGGTCGACGTGCGGCGCTCGCTCGCCGACCCCGGCTTCGACGCGCGGACGAACGTCGAGGGCACGATCAACGTGCTCGAGGCCGCCCGCGCGGCCGGCTCGCGGCGCGTCGTGTTCTCCTCGACCGGCGGGGCGATCTACGGTGACACCGACCTGCTGCCGACGCCCGAGACCGTCGAGCCGCTGCCGATGGCCGCCTACGGCCAGAGCAAGTTCTGTGCCGAGCGCTACCTCGGGCTGTACGAGCGCCTCTATGGCCTGTCGACCGTCGCGCTGCGCTTCGGCAACGTCTACGGCCCGCGCCAGGACCCGCACGGGGAGGCCGGCGTGATCGCGATCTTCTGCGGAAAGCTGCTCGCCGGTGAGCGCCCGCGGGTCTACGGCGACGGCACGCAGACGCGCGACTACATCTACGTCGCGGACCTTGTGCAGGCGCTCATGAGCGCCGGCGACGTGACGGCGACCGGCGTCGTGAACATCGGCACGGAAACCGAGACGTCGGTGCTGGAGCTGCTCGACGTCCTGCGTTCGCTGCGGGGCGACGCTGCGCCCGAGACCGAGTTCGCGGGCGCGCGCACGGGCGAGATCGAGCGCTCCTGCCTCGATGCCGCACGCGCCCGCGAGGTGCTCGGCTGGCGTGCGAGCACGCCGATCGCCGACGGCTTGGCGCTGACGTACGAGTCCGTCGCCGCGACGGCCTGACGATCTCAGCAGTCCAGCTCGAGCTCGTGCTCGCCGGCGAGCACGAGGACCGGCTCGCCCGGGCGACCGGCGAGGCCGAGCGGCTCATCGGGGTCGGTCGTCTCGAACTCCGCGGCCACGACGCTCTCGCCCGGCAGCAGCGCCGCGATCTCGCGGACCGCGCGGCCGAGCATCTCGAGGCCGCCGAGCACGCCCGCGACCGCGCCGGTCTCCGGGTTCACCTCGAACGGCGGCAGCTGGCGCATGAGCGGCAGCGATGGCAGCGCGACGTCCGCCGCGGCGTCGTGCGGCAGCGTCAGCGGCTCGCCGTCCTGCATGTGCACGACGACGGGGACGAGCCGGGCGCACTCGACGACCGCCGGGGGCGTGGCGTCCAGCGCGATGCTCACGCGCAGCGCGCCGCTGCCGTGCAGCAGCTTGCGCGCGAGCGCGATGGCGAGCTCCCGAGATTCCGCCCCGCCCGCCCTCGGGGCCTCGGCGTCGGGCACGGGGCGCCTACGCGCCTTCGAACGTCGCCGTCTCGAAGCGCTTCTCGGGCACGCCGACCCACGGCGCGTCGCCGTACTTCGCCCGCAGCGCGACCGGGACGCGGACGTGGTCGTAGCCGACCCGGCGCTGCTCGATCGTGCCGTCGTCGTGCATGAGCGCGTACGCGGCGCGGTGGTCGCCGTCGAACGGCATGCCGACGCTGCCGGGGTTGACGAGCTCGATCCCGCCGTGGCCGGCCGACTTGCGCTGAAACGGGACGTGCGTGTGACCGAAGACGAGGCGCAGCTCGACGACGTTCTTCAGGAGCTCCTCCTCGTCGTCGGCGGGCTCGGGTGCAAACGAGCGCACGTCGGAGACGGGGGAGGCGTGCCAGGCGCGCGTGCGGTCGTCGAGCATCGCGCTCTCGGGCAGCGCCAGCAGCGACGTGACGAGCCCGTCGCCGAGCTCGTCGCGCGCCGCGGCCACCGCCCCGAGGACGTTCTCGGGCGCCTTGCCGGGCTGGCCGGTCCAGCGTTCGCCGTTGCCCCGGATCCAGATGGCCGGCTTGAGCTCGAAGAGGCGGAAGACGGTCTCACGCGGGGCGGGGCCGAAGAGCGCGACGTCGCCGCCGATGAGCCACTTGTCTGCGCCGCGTTCCTGCGCGTCGGCGACGACCGCCTCGAGCGCGGAGAGGTTGCCGTGGATGTCGTAGAGGATGGCGAGCATGGCCGTAGTGTTCCGGTCATGAGCGATCGGCGCGTCCAGGCACCGCGCGACGACGACCTCGCCCTCACCGGCCCGGCGCTCCGCGTGCGTATCCCTCGCCTCGAGGATGCGCCAGGGCTGTTCGCCGCGGCCTCCGATCCCGAGGTCACGCGCTGGTTCTCATGGGGCCCGTACACGTCCGAGGACGAGGCGCGCGCGTACCTCGAGCGCCTGCCGGGCGAGCGCGAGCGCGGCACGCAGCTCGACCTCGTCATCGAGCACTCGTGCGACGGCCCGATCGGGATCGTCGGCTTCTCCGAGATCGCGCGCCGCGACCGCCGGGCTACGATCGGCACGTGGATCGGCCGCGCGTGGTGGGGCACGGGCGCCAACCGCGAGGCCAAGGCGCTGATGTGCCATCTCGGCTTCGCGCTGCTCGGCCTCGATCGTATCGGCTCCTACACGAACGTCGACCACTCGCGCTCGCAGCGCGCGCTCGAGCGGCTCGGCTTCGAGCGCGAGGGCGTGCTGCGCGCGTTTCACCGCCACGGCGATCGGGCGCTCGACGTCGCGGTCTTC
>JAWVGM010000104.1:0-33120 GCA_033855075.1 Solirubrobacteraceae bacterium
GTCCGCACCACCTGCGAACATGTGTTCGTGCCACGGAACTTTCGTCCGCAACTAGCTGGGCTCGCCGCCACGGTCGACGGCTCGGCGCCTACGCTGCTGTCGCCGTGAGCACCTACCCCGACTCTCCGCCGCGACCGTCCGCGCAGATCGCCACCGGCGTCGCCCCGCCGCATTCGCTGGAGGCCGAGCAGTCGGTGCTCGGCGGCATCCTGCTGTCGGACCGCGCGATGTACGGCCTCGTGATCGAGGAGGGCCTCAAACCGACCGACTTCTACCGCGACCGCCATCGGGCGATCTACGAGGCGATGCTCGCGCTCTACCACGACAGCGAGCCGATCGACGTGCTGACGGTGTCCGAGCACCTGCGCTCGACCGGCCGCCTCGAGGAGGCCGGCGGCAAGGCCTCGATCGACGAGCTGACCGGCGGGGTGCCCGGCCTCGGCGGGATCCGCCGCTACGCCCAGATCGTGCGCGAGCACGCGCTCATGCGCCGCCTGCTGACGACGACGTACGAGATCCAGGCCTCGGTCCTCAACCACGAGGCCCCGCCCCGCGACCTCGTCGAGCAGGCCGAGCGCGCGATGCTCGAGGTCGCCCACGACGATCGCCAGAAGGACTTCCGCTCGATCGACGAGATCCTCCACGACGAGCTGAAGAAGATGGAGAAGCTCTCGCGCGAGGGCACCGCGTTGACGGGCACCCCGTCGGGCTTCCGCGACCTGGACGAGATCACGGGCGGCTTTCAGCCGGGCAACCTGATCGTGATCGCAGCGAGGCCATCGATGGGAAAGAGCGCCTTGGTCACCAACATCGCCGAGAACGCGTCCATCGATCACGGCAAGCCTGTCGCCCTCTTCTCGCTTGAGATGTCCGAGGCGGAGCTCGCCCAGCGGTTCGTCGCCTCACAGGGGCGCATCAAGGGCGATGAGCTGCGCAAGGGTCGCGTGAAGGCGAACAAGTGGCCGAAGATCCTCGAGGCCTCGCAGCGGCTCGCCGAGGCGCCGCTCTACATCGACGACTCGTCGGACGTCGGCATCCTCGAGATCCGGGCCAAGGCGCGCCGGCTGCATCAGGCCAGCCCGCTCGGGCTCGTCATCGTCGACTACCTCCAGCTCCTGCGCGCCGACGGCCGCGTCGAGTCGCGCGTCGAGCAGGTCGGTCAGATGAGCCGCGGGCTGAAGATCCTCGCTCGCGAGCTCAATGTGCCGGTCATCGCGCTGTCGCAGCTCAGCCGCGCGGTCGAGTCGCGGACCGACAAGCGCCCGATCCTCTCCGATTTACGAGAATCCGGCCAGATCGAGCAGGACGCAGACCTCGTCGCCTTCATCTACCGCGACGAGTACTACGACAAGGAGAGCGAGCGGGCGGGAATCGCGGACATCATCATCGCCAAGCACCGCAACGGCGCCCTGGGCGACGTGGAGCTGACGTTCGCGAAGGAGTACCCCAAGTTCCTGAACTACACGTCGCCGGAGCGCTACGGCTAGCGATCGTGGCGTACGAGAACGATCCCCGCGTCGACGCCTACATCGAGGCGCTGCCGGAGTGGCAGCAGTCGATCTGCCGGCAGGTCCGCGACCTGATCCACCGCGCCGATCCCGAGGTGATCGAGACGATCAAGCGCACCGATCGTCCGTACTTCGTGCTCGAGGGCAACGTCTGCGCGCTGCTCGCGGCGAAGGACCACGTCAACGTGTTTCTCTACGACGGCGCGATCGTCCCCGATCCGGAGGGCATCATCACCGGGGGTCACGACAACAAGACCGCCCGTACGGTGGCCTTCCGCCGCGGCGAGACCATCAACGAGCCGGCCCTCCTCGCGATGCTCCGGCAGATCGTCGCCAACAACCGCGCGGGCGGCTGGCGCAAGCTCAAGCGGGAGCGCTCCGCTTGATGGATTCCAACCACAGGAGGTCGTGATGAGCGGCGCGCCGGGCCAGGGGACCAAGGACGATCCGTGGGTGCTGAAGACTCCTCCCGGTGCGTCGGAGTACACGATGTACCGGGACGAGGATGCGGATCCGTCCGCGCTCGTCTGCCAGGTGGGGAGCACGACGCTCAGGTACGACCTGCGCTGCCTCGACGACCTGCACGCGATGCTCGTCGAGCACGGCGACTGGATCGCGCTCGGCAGCCCGACGAGCAGAAGCCCGCGAAGCCCGACACCGTCGAGGCGTGGGCGCGCGACGAGTCCAACCCGGTCGGCGGCTGGTACGGCTTGCGGAAGGGCTATCGCGGCCGGTTCGGGATGTACGTCCCGCCGCTCATGGAGGCGTTGGGGCTCGCCGAGCTCGAACACAACCCGCGCAACAACCGGATGCGCGCGATCGCGAAGTAGCCTCGGTCGCGCCAGCCGAGTAACGTCGCGCCCGTGCCGGCGGGGGGTCGCGTAACGAGGCGGTGGAACGTCAGCGGGAGGCCGCGCGCGCGCATGCGTCCGTGCGTGCTCGCCGCGTCGGCGCTCGCCGCGCTGATGCTCGCCGGCTGCGGCGGCGGGAGCAGCGACAAGAACGGATCGCAGTCCTTCGTGGGCAAGACCGACTCGGTCGTGCTCTACGTGACCTGGACGCGCAGCGGCAACGATCTGACCGGATCGCTGACGCAGGGCACGCTCCCCGCAGGCAAGACGCAGGTGGCGACGAAGCGGGGCGCGCTGACCGGGACGGTCAGCGGCGACACCGTGACCGTCGACGTCGCCAACGAGTACGGCGAGAAGTCGCGGCTGAACGGAACGCTGAGCGGTGACTCGCTCGCGCTCGAGTATCTGAGCGGATCCTCCGGGGTGACGACCGTGCGGATGGAGCCGGCCGGCGCGGACGAGTTCAACGTCGCGCTCGCCGGGCTGAGCGACTCGGCCGGCCAGGCGCAGGCGGACGCGCAGACCGCCGCGGCCGACAACGTCGAGCGCAACCGAGTCATCGGCCATTCCGACGCCGTGATCGACGACCTCGCGGCGCTCATGAACGCGCTCACGGCGTCGCTGCCGGCCAAGGGCAGCTCATACCGAGCCGACCTGGCCCGACTGCAGAGCACGCTGCGCTCGCTCAAGGACCACGCGCGGGCCGCGCTGTCGGCCGACAGGCTCAGCGTCTGCTCGAGTGCCGCGCTCGTGCAGTCAGACGCCCAGGCGATCGAGAGCGGCGTCGCCGCCCTGCAGACCAAGCAGGAGCGCGTGACGACCGGCACCACCGCCGTCAACGACGCAATCAAGAAGCTCACCGACGACTTCACGACGCTCCAGGACGACGACCGCAAGTACCTGCCCGACGATGCGCCGGTGCTCAGGACCGTGAGCCGCGCCGTCCGCGACGCTCGACGGAAGCTGCGCAAGTTCAGCTCGTCCGGAACCGACCCGGGAACCGACGTCAACGCGATGCTCCAGGAGGCGCAGAGCCTGAACACACAGACCGCGGCCGCCTGCCGAACTGGCGGCGCGTAAGCGGGTTTCGCCGAAACCCCACGTTATTTCCGCGTAGCACGACGCCCCTCCCCGCGTCCCGGCCGCGACGTGTCCTACGCTGAACCACGGTTCCGATGACGCCCGCGCAGCCACACGTCAAGCACCTCCACGCCGGCGATGGCGCCTGCCCGTTCGACCTCTGCGACGGCAGCGGCTTCGTCGTCGACGACGCGACGAACGACGCGCGCGACTGCCGCTGCCGCGCCCAGCGCGTGAGCCGCGCACGCTCGCGCTCGCTCAGCGGGGTCATCCCGCGCCGGTATCGCGGGGTCTCGTTCGACCGCCCGCCGGTGACCGAGATCGCCACCCCGGTCGTCGCCGCGGTGCGCCGCTACGTCGGCCACATCGACGAGCAGCTCGACGCGGGTCGCGGGCTGTGGTTCTTCGGCTCGGTCGGGACCGGCAAGACGACGCTTGCGATGCTCGTCTCCCGCCACGCGCTCGAGGCCGGGCGCAGCGTCGCGATCTACTCGCTTCCGCGGCTGCTCGCCGAGATCCGCACGACGTTCGACGACGATCGCGGCAACTCCTACACTGGCCTGCTCGACCGGCTCACCGAGGTCGACCTGCTGCACATCGACGACGTCGGCGCGGAGAAGACGAGCCCGTGGGTGCTCGAGCAGCTCTACGCGATCGTCAACGCCCGCTACGAGGACCAGCGCGCGATCATCGTCACGACGAACCTCGAGCGCGACGCGCTGGCCGAGCAGATCAACGAGCGCACCGTGTCGCGCCTCGAGGAGATGTGCGAGGTGCTGCCGCTCTGGGGCGCCGACGCCCGCCAGCAACACCACGACGTCGCCGACGTTCCGTCGGCCTGACGCGCGGCCCGCCTAGACTCTCTGACGCCATGCCCGGAGTCTGCATCGTCGGCGCCCAATGGGGCGACGAGGGAAAGGGAAAGATCGTCGACCTGCTCGCTGAGCACGCCGATGCGATCGTGCGCTTTCAGGGCGGCAACAACGCCGGCCACACGATCATGCGCGACAACGAGGTGTTCAAGTTCCACCTCATCCCGTCGGGCATCCTCTATCCCGGCAAGACGTGCATCATCGGCAACGGCGTCGTCGTCGACCCGAAGGTGCTGACCGACGAGCTCGACGGTCTCAGGGCACGCGGCATCGACACGAGCGGCCTGCGCATCAGCGCCAACGCGCACCTGATCATGCCGTACCACATGCTGCTCGACACGGCCGGCGAGACGAAGCTCGGCAAGCTGCAGATCGGCACGACCCGCCGCGGGATCGGGCCGGCCTACGCTGACAAGGCCGCGCGCCTGGGCATCCGCATGCAGGACCTGCTTGACGAGAAGATCCTCAAGAAGAAGATCACCGCGGCGATCGATCCCAAGCGCCTGAGCCTGCGGCCCTACATCAAGGATCCGTCGCTCGACCTGCAGTCGATGACCGAGGACTACCTGACCTACGGGCACCGCCTCGAGCGCCACATCGCGGACTGCGCTCGACTCGTCTGGGACGCGCTGGACGACGAGCGCCTCGTGCTCTTCGAGGGCGCCCAGGGCGCGCTGCTCGACATCGACCACGGCACGTATCCCTTCGTGACCTCGTCCAATCCGATCGCGGGTGCGGCGTGCGTCGGCGCCGGCGTCGGGCCGAAGGACATCGACGAGGTCTGGGGCATTGCCAAGGCGTACACGACCCGCGTCGGCTCTGGACCGTTCCCGAGCGAGCTCGACGACGAGGTCGGCGAGGAGATCCGCACCCGCGGCGGCGAGTTCGGCACCACGACGGGACGGGCCCGCCGGACGGGCTGGCTGGACATCCCGGCGCTGCGCTACGCCGCGCGCATCAACGGCCTCACGTCGCTGGCGATCACGAAGCTCGACGTGCTGTCGGGCTTTGACACGATCAAGGTCTGCATGTCCTACAGCGGGCCCGACGGGGCGGAGTTCGACCACTTCCCCTATCACCAGTCGGTTCTGCACCACGCGCGCGGCGAGTACATCGACCTGCCGGGCTGGACCGAGGACATCACGGACTGCCGCAGCCCGTCAGAGCTGCCGGAGGCGGCCCGCGACTACCTGAACTTCATCGCGGAGCAGGTCAAGGTGCCGGTCGTCCTGGTCGGCGTCGGGCCGGGTCGCGATCAGGTCATCTGGATGCAGGACGCTCCGCAGCTCGCTGCGGCGGCCTAGACATCGCTCGCCGGTTCCGGCGGACGGACGGCGAAATCGGATTCTCCGCGAACCCGCCGCTCGCCACGGCGCAGCACCCGTGCCGCGATCGCCGCGGCCGAGAGCAGCGCGAGGGCGGCGAGCGTGATCTGGACGCTGACGATTCCCTCCTCCGACCAGTAGACGTCGTCGAGCCTCAGCAGGAGCGCGGACTCGTCGAGCGTGAGCGCCACGCCGATGCCGAACGGGACCGCGAGCAGCGGGTCGTAGCGATCGTTGCGCGAGATGACCGATGCGCCGCCGGCCACGAACGCGAGCACGATCCCGGGCACGAAGTGATGGATGTGGCGCTGGCCGACGAGTACGTTGCGCAGCGGGCCGATGCCGCCGCCGCGCCGATAGATGACGTACGTCGAAGCCCGCGCCACCGCGAACGTCGCCGAGAACGAGGTGAGCAGGTTCAGCAGCGCCCGCTCGCCCGTGGGGCTGTGCTCGTAGCCGACGACCGCCGCGGCCATCGTCTCGCGCATCGCCACCTCGGCCGGGTCGGCGACGTCGAGCTCGGCGAGCTGCTCGGTGCGCGCGCGCCAGAACCGCACGAGCTCGGCACCGAGCACGGTCGCGGTCAGACCGAACGCGACGATCCCGAGCGCGACGGTGCCGCGCTCGGCACGCAGCCGCCGGCGGCGCGCCCAGGGGAGCTCGACCGCTCCCGGCAGCAGCCGCCCGCGGGTCGGCGTGCGGCTCAGGTCCACCGCTCGATGAGATCCTCGTCGGGCACGTCGCGCACCATCCTCGCGGGCACGCCCATGACGACCTTGCGCGCGGCGACGTCGCTTGTCACGACGGCCCCGGCGGCGACGAACGCCTCCTCGCCGATCTCGACGCCCGGCAGGAGCACGGCACCGCCGCCGATGCGACAGGCGCGGCGCAGCGTCGCGCCCTGCAGCGCGACGCCCTTCGGATGGCGGCCCATGTGGTCGTCGTTCGTCGTCATCGCGCACGGACCGAAGAAGACGTCGTCCTCGATGACGCTGTACGCCGTCAGGTAGCCCTGCGACTGGACGCGCACCCGGTCGCCGATCGTCACGTTGTTGTCCACCCCGGAAGCCCGCCCGATGACGGTGTCCGCGCCGATCGTGCTGCGCTCGCGCACGTAGGCCTGGTCGCCGATGATCGAACCCGCGCCGATCGTCGTGCCGCCGAACACGATCGCCTGCGTGCAGATCGTCACGCCCGCGCCGAGGACGAGCGGCTCAAGCGCGGTTCGGGCTGCGGATGAGCGCCTGGCGAGGTTCGGCGACTTGCCGAGCACGGCGCCGTCGAGGATCGTGCAGCCGTCGCCGATGACGACGCCGTCGTGGACGACGACGTTCGCGCCGAAGCGCACGTCGGCGCCGACCGAGGCGGTCGGGCTGAGGACGAGGCCCGGTGCGGTGCTGACGCTCACGAGCGCGACAGACTAGAGAACCGGCGGTCCACGGCCGCGACGACGCGCTCGGCGGCGTGTCCGTCGCCGTAGAGCTCCGGCCGATCGGCGGGCCGCGAGCGCTCGAGGGCGCCGCGAGCCAGCTCGCCGTCCAGATCGACCAGCGTGTTCCACCCGCTGTCGACGGTCTCCACCCACTCCGTCGTGTCGCGCAGCGTGATGCACGGCACGCCCGCGAGGTACGCCTCCTTCTGGACTCCGCCCGAGTCGGTGAGGACCGCGCGCGCGCGCGTGAGCAGCGATGTGAACGCGAGATAGCCGAGCGGCGCGAGCACGACCGCCCCGGCGGACACGCGGTCGAGCAATCCGGCGTCGGCCAAACGCGCCCGGGTGCGCGGGTGCAGCGGGAGCACGACCGGCGCGTCGAAGCCGAGCAGCAGCTCGACGAGGCACTCCAGCCGCGCGGGGTCGTCGACGTTGCCCGCGCGATGGGCGGTGGCGAGCAGGTACTCCCCCGCGTGCACCCCGGCGGCCCGCAGCGGCGCATCGTCCTCGCGCGCCCGCGGACCGAGCAGCCGCGCGACGTCGACCATGACGTCGCCGACGAGCTCGACGTCGCCCGCGACACCCTCGCGCTCGAGGTTCGTCACGGCGACGCCCGAGGGTGCGAGCAGCAACGCGGCGAGATGGTCGGTGAGCACCCGGTTGAGCTCCTCGGGCATCGCGCGATCGAACGAGCGCATGCCCGCCTCGACGTGCGCCACCGGGATCCGGGCCTGAGCGCCCGCCAGCGCGCCCGCGAGGGTCGAGTTCGTGTCGCCGTAGACGAGCACCGCATCCGGGCGCTCCGCGAGCAGCAGCTCGCCCAGCGCGGTGAGCATGCGCGCCGTCTGCGCCGTGTTCGTCCCGCCGCCCAGGCCCAGCTCGACCTCCGGGCGGGGCACGCCGAGCTCGGTGACGAAGATCGTCGACAGCTCGTCGTCGTAGTGCTGGCCCGTGTGGACGAGCAGCTCCTCGTGCCCGGATCGCAGCAGCGGCGAGACCGCGGCCGCCTTGACGAACTGCGGCCGGTTGCCGATCACCGTCGCGATCTTCACCGCGCGAGTGCCGCCTCGATGTGCTGGCGCGCTCGCTGGGCGGCCTCCGACGTGATCGGGCCGGGCGCCGGATCGAGGACGACGTCGTCGATCGCGCTGACGGGGTGAACCTCGTGCGTCGAGGAGGACAGAAAGGCCTCGGTGATCGATCCGAGATCGTCGAGCGTCGTGACGCGCTCGCTGATCTCCATGACCGCGAAGAGCATCCGGCGGGTGATCGAGTCCAGGATCCGCTCTGCCAACGGGGGCGTGTGGAGCCGGCCGTCCAGGACATAGAAGAACGACGACGTCGGCGCCTCGAGCACCCGCCCGTGCGGCGTGACGAACAGCGCCTGGTCTGCGCCCTCCTCGGTCGCCAGGCGCGTCGCCAGCATGTTCGCGGCGTAGGAGAGCGACTTGACCCCGTCGAGCACGCGCGACGGCGAGTACGTGATCGTCGCCAGGCGCAGCGTCTCGGGAAGGTCCTTGATCGGCTCGAGCAGGGCGATCCGCCGCCCTCCCCGGGTGCCGAGCACGCGCACCGCCGCGTCGACCGGACCGGCCTCGGCGATCAGCGTGGCGACGTCATCGCGCAGCGCATCGAGGTCGAGCGGGAGGCGCAGCGATGCCGCGCTGCGTCCCATGCGCGCGAGGTGCTCGTCCAGCCCGAAGGGCCGCCCGCCGTAGAGCGGGAAGACCTCGAACACGCCGTCGCCGCGCAGCAGGCCCTCGTCGACGACGGGGATCGTCGCCTCCGAGGCATCCATGAGCACGCCGTCGAGCACCGCGGGGGGCATCCGTCACCGCCAGTCGTCGTAGATGGTCAGGGCGTAGCGCCCGGCGGGCGTCGCCCTCCAGGTCGCGATCTGCGGCGCGAGCTCGGCCGGAGCCGGCGGGAATGTCACACCGCGACCGCCATAGCCCGGCGCCGAGAGGCCCGAGCCGGCGAGCGCCGCGAACGTCAGATCCGCCGCCGTGAAGCGGTCGCCCACGAGGAAGCGACGCCCGTCGCCGAGCAGCTCGGACACGAAGGCAAGCTCCGCATCGACCTTGGCTGCGCACACGGCATGGGAGTCGGGCGTGACGCGCAGTGCGATGCGCAGGATGCGCTGGATGACCGGCAGCATCGCGGTGGCGACCCGGCGCTGCGCCGGGGCCACGCCGAGCGTCACGTAGGGCGCCAGGCGAGTTCGATCCTGCACCGCCCACGAGTACAGCCATGCGCGCAGCGGCGGGCCGAGGCGCCTGTCGAAGCGCGCGACGAGGGCGCGCACCTCCGCGTTCACCGCGGGATCGGAGGGAAACAGGATCGTTCCGTTGCCGTGGCGGTCGCAGTGCTCGAGGATCGCGGTCGAGCCCGCCACGCCCTCCCGGCGGCCGAGCACGAGCACGGGCGCCGTCGTCGACCCCCGCGGCATCACCCCGGCGCGGTGCAGGACCGGGGCGTAGGGCTGCTCGTCGTACGTGAGACCCGAGCGATCGAGCCCCCAGCGCGCCTTCTCGCAGAAGTGGCTCAGAGGGATCGTGACGAGCTTCATTGCCGCCTCGCAGCGTATTACCCTGGCCGCCGATGCGAGACCAGGGACCGACCGCGACCTCCGCGCCGCCGACCTGCTTTCCCGGCTTCCTCTCCGCCGGAGAGTGCCGCGACCTCGTCGCCGAGATCGACGCCGCTCACCAGGAGCGGGCAAAGATCTGGACCGGCGAGGCGTTCGGCGTGGACCCCGGCAGCCGCCTCGGCTCGATCGCCGCGCTCACGCCGGACGGCGAGCGGCTCGTCCACGAGCGCCTGTACGGGGTCATCGCGCAGCTCGAGCAGCGCTTCGCATGTGAGGTGTCCCACCTCACGGCGATCACGGCGCTCGTCTACGGCCCGGGCGACCATTTCGCCGCGCACTCGGATGGCGGCTACGACGACGAAGCCCCGTCGGAGGTCCGTCGCCGCCGCGTGTCGCTCGTCGTCGCGCTCAACGACGGCGCGCGCGATTTCAGCGGCGGCGAGCTGCATTTTTACCCGGGCTGCGCCCCGCCCGACGCGGCGAGCGCCGGCCCTGAGCACATCATCCGCGTGCGCAGCGAGCCGGGACTGCTCGTCGCGTTCGCGTCGCCGATGACCCACCAGGTCATGCCGGTCATCGCAGGCCGGCGCTACTCGCTGGCCCTGTGGGCGCTCGCGCCCGAGTGAGACGGTCCGCACCCACCCAGTGCCCCCGCCTGGAATCGAACCAGGAACCTTCGGATTAAGAGTCCGCTGCTCTGCCAGTTGAGCTACAGGGGCGAGCGGGGCATCCTAGCGAGCGGGTGGGGCTAGCCACTCGGCTGCGTCTGCTGAGCCTGCTGCTGGGCTGTGCCGGCCGACTTGCGCTGGTCGAGGTAGGCGCGCAGCGCCTTTCGCTCGCTCGGCTTGGCGAGCTCGACGGCCCGATCGGCCGCGAGATCCCCGGTGCGATTGTCGCCGGCGAGGTAGGAGAGCTCGGCGAGCTGGCGGTAGAGACCCGCCCGCGGCGGTTTCGTCTGGGCCGTGACGACCTCCATCGCCTGCGCGGCCTTCTTCGGCTGCGCCAGCCCGGTCGAGTACACGCGGACCATCAGCGACGCGAGGCCCGCATCGGGGTTCTTGGGGTTGAGCGCCAGGTACTGGTCCCACGACGTCGACGCGAGCTGAAAGCGGGGCACGGCCTTCGTCGCATCGCTCTCGAGGTTCGCGCGCTGGACGCGCAGGTTCGTCAGGTTCGCGACCGCGGCCGGGCTGCTCGGGCTCGCCTTCACCTTGGCGACCGCGCGCGTGAGCTCCTTGTCGAGCTCCTTGTCGCGGTTGTTGTTCCCGCCGCCGCCGCCCTTCAGGGCGTCGAAGATCCCGCCGCCCGACGAGTTGCTCCCGATGCCGAACCCGATGAGCCCGAGCCCGAGCAGGAGCGCGAGTACGACGTAGATGGCTTGCACGCTGCGGCGCCGGCCGCGGCCGCGCAGATCGAACAACATTCGCGGTTAGTCCTCGTCTTCTTCTCGGTCGTTGTGGAGCAGCTTGAGGGGATCTTCGGCGGCGGGATCCTCGTCCTCGTCTTGATCCTCGTCGTCGTCTTCGTCGAGGTCCTCGTCCTCGACCGATGGCCTGATGCGGTCCAGCCACCTCGCGAGCAGGATACTCAGCTCGAAGAGCACGATCAGCGGCACCATCGCGAGGGACATCGTCACGGGATCGGGCGTCGGCGTCGCGACCGCGGCCACGATGCTGATGGCCAGGATCACGTACCCGCGGTTCTTCGCGAGCTGCTTCGGCGTGAGGATGCCCAGGCGCGTGATCGCGAGCACACCGACCGGGATCTGAAACAGCAGACCGATCCCGGCGACGAACAGGACTGCGAACTTGAAGTAGTCCTTGGCCTGAAGCAGGATGTCGAACGCGCCGTCGTTGAAGTTCTGTAAGAAGTGCACCGCCCGATCGAGGACGACGAAGTATCCGAACAGCACGCCGGCGATGAAGAGCACCGGCACCATGAGCATGAGCGGCAGCGCGACCTTGCGCTCCTTCGGGCTGAAGGCCGGTAACACGAACGCGTACGCCTGGAAGAGCAGCATCGGCATCGCGAGCAGCAGCGCGGCGTAGAACGCGATCGTGATCGTGGCGGTGAAGGGCTCGGTGACGCCGAGCGTGACGAGCTTGCGCTCGTTGTTGCGCGGCAGCGACGCCGCAGTCGTCGCAGCCTGCCGCGACGCCGCCAACAGCGTCGCGTTCGCCGTGGCGATCTGTATGCGCTGAGCCGCGCTCAGACCCTTCTCTCCGCCGAGGGAATGCAGCGTCGCCGCGGTCTGCGACAGAGCGGGCGCGAGCCTGCGCAGGAATTGGCCCTGCTCGCGCTGGAAGAGCGCCGCTTGCTCGAGCGGGTCCTTGCTCTTCTTGGACGGCGACTCGAGGTTCTGCGTTGAGCGGACCGGTCTCGTGACGATGTCGAGGATCGCGTTGTTCTGCCAGAAGCAGATCGCGAACGCCGCCACGAGCGTGACGATCGAGATGATGATCCGCCTGCGCAGCTCGTCGAGGTGGTCGACGAGGCTCAGACGGTCCTCGTGACCGATGGGCCGCAGCGCGGGAGGCATCGTCAGATATCAGTTTCGGGTTCGCATCGCGCTGTAGAGCCGCGCGCGCGGGCTACTTCGCGTCCGGCCGCCCGGTTGTGGCGGGCTCGGAGGCCTTCTTCTCGATGGCCTCGGCCGTGTCGTCGTCATCGTCGTCGTCGGAGCCACCGCTGATCGCATCCTTGAACTCGCGCATGCCCGCGCCGAGCGAGCGGCCGAGGTCGGGCAGCTTCTTCGGGCCGAGGACGACCAGCGCGATGACCAGGACGATGATGAGTTCGAGAGGACCGATGGACGGCATGAAGGACTCCGGAAGTGCTGCTCGACAGCCTACCGCCACGACGCTCGACGGACGCTGTATGGACAGCCAATGGACACCGCTGGACGGACATTCAAGTTCCTTACCCGCATGCCGATGAGGTGGTCATGCAGGAGTTCGAAAAGAGGCCCGAACCGGATCACCAGCAGTACGTCCGCAAGGTCGTTCTGCCGTCCGGCAAGACCATCGAAGTCGTCTCGTTCGACGACCTGGCTCCCGCCGGCGAAGACCTGCACGTCTGCCCCGACTGCAGCTCCGAGCTCGTCTACCCGATCGCGTGGGAAGAGGCGGACCGCTCATCCTGGGAGGTCACGCTGCGCTGCCCCAACTGCGAGTGGCTCGTCACCGGGATCTTCGACGAGGACGCCATCCAGCGCTTCGACGAGACCCTCGACCGCGGCACCGAGGCGCTCGTCTCGGACCTGCGCCAGCTCGCCCGGGCGAACATGGAAGAAGACGTCGAGCGCTTCGCGCACGCGTTGGTTGCCGGGCATGTCCTGCCCGAAGACTTCTAGACCAGCAGCGAAACCGATCTCCCGATCTCCCTAGGCCCTGCGCGCCACCACGGCGTCGGCCACGAGGTTCAGTGCCGCGCGCTGAGATTCGGCGAGCTCCAGCGCCTCCAGCCCGGCCTTCGCCTCGCCGACCATCGCGTGGGCGCGGTCGCGTGACTCCTCCAGGGCACCGGTGGTTCCGATGGCATCACACAGCGCCTCGGCCTCCTCGGGCGTGGTGACTGAGCGCAGGTCGAGCTCGGCGAGCGACGCGTCGCGCGCGCGGGCGAGGATGAGCGGCAGGGTGACCGTGCCGTCGAGCAGGTCGGTGCCGCGGTGCTTGCCGGTGACGGTCGCCGGGCCTGCGATGTCCAGGACGTCGTCGAGCAGCTGAAAGGCGACGCCGATGCGCCGGCCGAAGGCGCCGAGCGCCGCGACGTCCTCGGCTTCCCGCCGCGACGCGAGCGCACCGAGCTCGCAGGACGCCTCGAACAGGCGCGCGGTCTTCAGCTCGCAGCGGTACAGGTAGCGCTCGACCGCGACCGCGGCGTTCCACGCATCCTCGCGCTGGAGCAGCTCGCCCTGGGCGAGTGCCGAGCTCGCACGCGACAGCGTGCGAACGGACTCCAACGAGCCGGTGGCGGTCAGCTCGGCGAACGCGCGCGAGAAGAGCAGGTCGCCGGTCGCCGTGGCGAGCTCGCGGCCGGCCTGTGACCAGACCGTCGGCACCCCCCGGCGCAGCGTGGCGGCATCGAGCACGTCGTCGTGGACGAGCGTCGCCGAGTGCACGAGCTCGACCGCCGCCGCGGCGGCGACCAGCTGCGCCTCGTCCGCACCGGATCCCGGCCCGCCTGCACCCGCCGCGAGCAGGACGAGCAGCGGCCGCAGACGCTTGCCGCCCGCCGCGATCGTGGCGCCGGCGTGCTCGGCGAGCACCGGGCCGTGGCCCGCGGCCAGCGCGGCCAGACGTTCCTCGACGCGCGCGAGCAGCGCCGGGATCTGCGGGCCCGCGATCTCGACGATCGCCTCGACGCGGGCGGCGGCGCTCGTCACGCCGTCTCCGGCGCGCGGCGAGTGCCCGCGTGCAGAGCGATGATCCCTCCCGCGGTGAGGACGTAGCGGACGTCGAGTCCGCAGGCGTCCATTCGCGCCGCGAGTTCGCGCGGGCTTGGGAATCGCTTCACGGAGTTCGGCAGATAGCTGTAGGCGTCGGAGTCGCCGGCGATGCGCCCGATCAGCGGCACGACGCGATCAAACCACAGGCGGTAGAACGTCGACAGCGGCGGCCGCGTCGGCGTCGTGATCTCGAGCACCACGACCTGGCCCCCCGGCCGCACGACCCGCGTCATCTCGCGCAGTCCCTGGTCGAGGTCTGAGAAGTTGCGCGCCCCGAAGCCGACGGTCACGGCGGCGAACGCGCCGTCGGGATAGGGCAGCTCGAGCGCGTTGCCCCACTCGAACGTGATCGGGGCCGCGGCCTCGGGCGCCTTCGCCCGGGCGCGCTCGAGCATGTCGTCGGAGAAGTCCGACCCCACGACCTCGCCATCGGGACCCACCCGCCGCGACAGCTCGAGCGCAAGGTCACCCGTTCCGGTCGCCACGTCAAGCACCCGATCCCCCGGCCCGACCGCCGCCAGGTCAGCCGCTCGCCGCCGCCACGCATGATGCAGCCCCGCCGTCATGACGGAGTTCATGACGTCGTAGAACCCGGAAATGCGATCGAACATCGCCCGGACCTGCGGCTCCTCGAGCGTCCCCCTGTCCGTCACAGCGCCGCCCCCGCAACGGGTCCCCGGGTCGCCGCAGGTGACCCGGGCGCAACGTCGCCGCCGGTCATCGCCCGCGATGACCCTAAGGCGAAAGGGTCTTCCTCAAAGCTCAGGCCCTCCGCCGGCAGCGTCGCGGCCAACGACCTCACTTCAGCTGAGCCAGGAACTCAACCGCGGCGCTGAACTTCTCCGGCGGCAGGTTCTTGAACGACGGCATCGGCGCCGACGGCTCGCGCAGCGTGCGCTGGATCGCCTGGCGCGGCAGGCGATCGCCGATCGCCGACAGGTCCGGCCCCGGACCCGTATTGCCGTTCTCGCCGATCTTGTGGCAGGCCAGGCAGCCGGACTGCGCCACGACCAGCTTGCCGGCCTCGAACTGCTGGAGCGTGGTTCCCCCCAACACCTGGACGCGGGCCGGCGTCGGCATGTCGATCTGGTTCGGCGAGCCCGCGACCGCGCCGGCGTAGGTGAGGTACGCCATGGCGGCGATCGTGAAGAACGCGGAGACCATGGCGATCGGGCGCCGCTCGGGACGCCGCTCGGGACCGCGGTCATAGAACGGCAGCAGGAACAGCAGGATCATGCACAGCGTCGGGACGCCGATCGCCGCGAGCGGCACGAGCTCCGGCGGCTTGATGACGCGCAGGACCTCGAAGAGGAAGTAGAAGTACCACTCCGGTCGCGGCGTGTAGGTCGTCGTCGTCGGGTCGACCTTGGGGCCGAGCTCGGCTCCGAGCACGATCGCCATCGCGATGATCACGGCCATGACGACGACGGCCATGAGCGCGTCCTTCGCGACCGCGTACGGGAAGAAGGGCTTGCCCTGGGACTTGAGGATCGAGTACTCGCGGAGGTAGGCCTCCTTCTCGCGCTTGTTCACGCTACGCCTCGTCCTGGCGCAGGTCGGGATCGATGTCCGCCTTGATCCACGGCGGCGCCGTCGTGCCCTGGCGCGCGACGAGATAGAGGTGCGCGCCGATCAGCGCCGCGATCGCGCCGGGCAGGATCAGCATGTGAATGGAATAGAAGCGCGGCAGCGTCGTCGCCCCGAACTCGGGACCGGCCCGCAGGAAGTCGGCGAGATAGGGCCCGATGAGCGGCCCGGTCCCCTGAATCGCGACACCGACGACCGTGGCCCAGTACGAGCGCTGGTCGAAGGGCAGCAGGTAGCCGCTGAAGGACATGAGCAGCGTCAGGATGAGCAGGACCACCCCGATGATCCAGTTCATCTCGCGCGGGTACTTGTACGCGCCGAAGAAGAACGTGCGTCCCATGTGCAGGAAGATCAGGATGACCATCACCGACGAGCCCCACTTGTGCATGCCGCGCACGAACTCGCCGAGGAAGACGTCGTTGGTCAGGTGGCGCACCGACTCGTAGGCCCGCGTCGGGTTCGGGTCGTAGTACATCGCGAGGAACACGCCCGTCACGGCCTGCGACAGGAACGCGAACATCGTCGCCGAACCCAGCGTGTAGAACCAGTTGGTCCCGCGCGGGATCTTGCGGAACATGAGCCAGCGTGCGCCGCCCGACAGCGCGGTGCGTTCGTCGATCCAGTCGACGGCCGAGATCCCGATCTCCTTGAGCTTGCCGCCGTCCTCGTGCGTGCCGTTGCCGTTGTCCTCGCTCGGCCCCTTGGGGCGAGGGCGCAGCGGTTTGGGCGGTGCGGGGAGCTTGGCCATCTACGTTCCCGGAAGCTTGCGGACGGTCGGGCGCGACGGGTAGGCGTACTGGCCGAGGCCGTCGAGCGCCTGGCCCGGCTCGCGCGGGGAGAACCGATGCAGCTCGGAGTTCAGGCTGAAGCGCGGCCCGATCTCGACGAGGCCCTTGCGCACACGGGTGTAGAAGCGATCGAGCGGGCGCACCGGGGGGCCGCCGTTGACCTTGCCCTGCTTGTCGTAGACGCCGCCGTGGCACGGGCAGATGAAGCGCTCGGAGGCCGGCACGTAGCGCACGGGGCAGCCGAGGTGCATGCAGCGCGTCGAGATCGCGATGTACTCGTTGTACTGGTCGCGCGGTTGGGTGTCGATCGTGGTGTTGTAGCGACGGATGTAGACCGTCGACTTCTCAACGTCGCCGATGCCCTCGTTCAGGGTGATCACCTTGGGGATGTACTGCAGGGAGCTGAAATCCGTGGGCGGCCCGACCGGCTGCCAGCGCACCGCGGACTTGTCGAAGACCGGACCGAGCGCGAAGCCGACCGCGGGTAGCGTGAACGACGCGGCGGCGATCGCACCGGCGCCGTGCACTGTGCCCGTCATGAACTTCCGGCGCGTCACGGTCTCGCCCTCGTAGGCCCCCGGGATCTGGGCCTCGGCGGTCGTCTTGGGCTTCTTGTCCTTGGGCTTGTCTGGCACGGGCACGGGAATCTACCGACCGCGGAGCCCCGACGGCACCGCGCGAAGCGCGCGTACGCGTCAGGTCAGGTCGCCGTTGTGGCGCGCGTTACAACGGCTTTGTGCGCCCCCGCACAAGCTCGCTCTCCCGGGTTGGAAATCGCGCACGCCGGGCAGTCCCTCGCCAACGGGGCAAGTGCAATGAGCAGGGGGTAGGACATGAGCATCCCCAGGAGGTGTAGGCGCGCGGCAGGCATCACCGGCATCTGCTGTCTGGCCGTTCTGGCGACGGCGTCGGTCGCACCGCCGGCGGGCGCCGCCAGCAGCTATCGCTGCCGCAACATCACCCACATGAAGAAGCACTTCGCGTACGGCTGGCTGCACTACCAGGCGCGCTTTTGCTACAGCCGCAGCAAGCAACGCGTCGTCTACGGGGGCGTGAACCGCACCTGGGTCGAACGCAACAAGGCAGGCTGGCTCGTCGACTTCGGCATCAGCAGCCAGGACGCCGGTAACTACAAGGTCATGAGCGGGCGAGCGATCTACGACCTCAGCACCGTCCAGGTCTGCAATTACGCCGGCTTGTGCATTCATGCCACGACGACGTTCAAGGTGCTTGCGCTGTGGGACGGTGGCTACCTGTGGCGGGTCGGCAAGACCACCGGCCAGGTGTCCGGGCCGCCGTGACCGCAGCCTCCTAGGCACGGGCACGGGCGCCGCCCGCGATCGCGGCCGCACCGGCCTCCCACGCCCGGTCGGCGAGGCCCGTGTCGCCCTCCGCGTGGGCCTGCGCCGAGCGCGAGATGAGGTCGGCGAGCTCGCCGATCGCCGCGAGGTCTCCCGCGGCCGCCAGGCGCGCGAGGCCGAGCGCGTAGAGCCGATCGCCCGCGAGCAGCGCGAGGTCCGGATCGTCGATGCGCAGCGCCCGCGGGACGCCGTAGTGCAGCTCGTAGCCCTCGCGAACCGCCGCGACGGCGAGCTCCACCTCGTCACGGTATGCGGCGACACGACGGCCGGCCGCTGCCGTCGCCGCGTGATCGGGACCGGGGTCGGTGGCCACCGGCGCGTCGCCGACCGTCTCGGCGAGCAGCCCGCCCTCCGCGCCCAGCGCGTCGCGCAGCGCCTCCAGGCCGGCGCTCACGGCACGAGCTCCTCGAATGCGGCGGCCGCCGCCGCGACGGTGAGGTCGACCTGCTCCGGGGTGTGGGCGAGCGACGGAAACCAGGCCTCGAACTGCGATGGCGGCGCGTAGACGCCGAGCGCCAGCAGGCCGCGGCACCACGCGGCGTAGGCGCCGAGGTCGCATGCCTGCGCGCCGGCGTAGTCCGTCACCGGGGCTGCGCTGAAGAACACCGTGAGCAGCCCCGTCGCGGAGACCACCTGGACCTCCCCGTACCCCGCGGCCTGCGCCGCGCCGGCGAGGCCCTCGGCGAGCGCCGTCGTCGTGGCCGTGAGCTTCGCGTAGGTCAGCTCGTCGTCGAGCAGCGCGAGCGTGGCCAGGCCGGCGGCGACCGCGAGCGGATTACCCGACAGCGTCCCCGCCTGGTAGACGTCGCCGGCGGGCGCGATGTGCTCCATGAGCTCGCGCGAGCCGCCGTACGCGGCCGCCGGCAGCCCGCCGCCGATGACCTTCCCCATGATCGTGAGGTCGGGGAGGACGCCGAACAGCCCCTGCGCCCCGCCGGGCCCGACGCGAAAGCCCGAGATGACCTCGTCGAAGACGAGCAGCGCGCCCGTCGCGTCCGCGCGCTCGCGCAGGAGCTCGAGGAACCCCTCGGCCGGTGGGACGAGGCCCATGTTCGCCGGGATGGGCTCGGCGAGGATCGCGGCGAGCTCGTGCTGCCCGGTCGCCTCGAGCACTGCCGCCGGGTCGTTCCACGGGACGATGATCGTGCTCGCCGCTACTGCCGCCGGCACGCCGGGGCTCGACGGGATCCCCTGCGTCGCGAGGCCGCTGCCCGCCTCGGCGAGCAGCCCGTCAACGTGGCCGTGGTAGGCGCCCGAGAACTTCAGCAGCTTTTCGCGACCGGTCGCCGCGCGCGCCAGCCGGATCGCGCTCATCGTCGCCTCGGTACCCGACGAGGTCATGCGCAGCATCTCGACGCCCGGCATGCGTCGCGTGACCTCCTCGGCGAGGTCGACCTCCCCCACCGTCGGCGCGCCGAAGCTTGTGCCCCGCTGCGCCGCCTCGGTGATGGCCGCGACGATGTCCGGATGCGCGTGCCCGTGGATGAGCGGACCCCACGAGCACACCCAGTCGACGTAGTGGTTGCCGTCGAGGTCGACGAGCTCGGCGCCCTCGCCGCGCTCGATGAACAGGGGATCGCGGTCGATCGCCCGCATCGCGCGCACGGGCGAGTTCACGCCACCGGGCAGGTACATCAGGGCCCGCCGGTAGAGCTCGGCCGAGCGGGCGTCGCGCAGGGAGATCGTCACGGGCGGACAACCTTAGACCGCGGCGATCAGCGAGGGTCGAGCGCACGAAAGAGATAGCTTTCGCTTTAGCGTTGATATAGGTTGATCTATCGGTACCCCCCCCCCTCACGGATGACACGATCCGAGACGAGGCGCGGTCATAGCGACAACCAGCACGAGCAGCATGCAGCGCCGGCGCCTTCTGGAGGCCAGGAGAGCGCAGCGCGCGCTCCTGGCTCCCGACCTCGTTCGCTGCGCGTGCCGAAACTGCGGCAGCCACGTGCAGGCCGTCGTGCTCAAGCAGACCGTCAGCGGTCAATGCACGACATGCGGCAGCTACGACATCGTGCTGCTCAGCGCCTGTGAGCGCAGGCCGCGCTGAGCCTCAGGCAGTTCCGGCGTACTCCCTCTCCCAGTTCTTGAAGTCCTCCGTGAAGTACAGCAGCCGGACCTTCTTGAACTCGGTCGAGGAGTACAGCGTGGCGCGCTCGGTGATGTCGAACTCGTCCGCGATCGCGTCGAGGATCGCGTCGCACTCCTCCTTCGAGCGGCCGTGGGCCATCGTGAAGACCGAGTAGGGCCAGTCCTCGTAGGTCGGGCGCTGGTAGCAGTGCGAGATGCCGCGGAACGCGGCCATCCGCGGACCGAGTTCGGCGATCTGCTCGTCGGGCACCTTCCACACGCCCATGCCGTTGGCCGAGAAGCCCGCGCGACGGTGGTAGAGGATCGCGGCGACGCGGCGCAGGATGCCGCGCTCCTGCATCGCGGCGAGGTGGTCGAGCAGCTGAGCCTCGGTCATCCCGAGCTCGGCGGCCGCGGCCGTGTAGGGCTCGGGCACGACCGGCAGGTCACCTTGGGTCGCGCGGATGACGTCCCTGTCGAGCTCGTCGTAGGCGACGCCCACGAGATCGACCGGCGCCTGCGAGACGCCCTCGGACGCGAGCGCCTTCGTGTCGGCCTCCATCTCGAGGTCCATGCGGATCTTGAACAGCTTGAGCGTGGGCAGCTGGCGGATCGACTCGGCGCCGGTCAGCTCCTGGAGCACGGCGATCGTACCTTCAAGGCCGAGTTTCGACTCTCCCTCGACCGCGAGCGTGAACCACATGTTGAACTCGTGGTTGCGCAGGTAGTTGTGGCTGACGCCGGGGTGCGAGTTGATGATCTTCGCCGCACGCCAGGGATGCTCGGGATCGACCTTCGCGGCGACGAGCATCGAGCCGTAGCCGAGCGCGCGCGTGTCGAAGATCGGCGTGACCTGCCGGATGATGCGGTCGTCGAGCAGGCGCTGCACGCGGGCGAGCACCTCCTCCTCGGTGAGCTTCGCCTCGGCGGCCACCGCGGCGTACGGCCGCGGGACGAGCGGGAACGAGCCCTGCATCAGGTTCAGGACGCGGCGGTCGACGTCGTCGATCGGGGCGGCGGCGCCGTCCTTCCTCGACCGGATCTTGGGGTCTCGCCCTCCGGCCGCCGGTCCTCCGGGCGACGTTACTTTTACAGCCATCCAGCAGCATCCTTCGCGTGGTAGGTGATGATGATGTCCGCGCCTGCGCGGCGGATCGAGGTCAGCGTCTCGAGCACGGCGGCGCGCTCGTCGAGCGCGCCCGCGGCGGCGGCCGCCTTGATCATGGCGTACTCGCCGCTGACGTTGTAGGCCGCGACGGGGAGATGCGTCGCGTCCTTCACGCGGCGGATGACGTCGAGGTAGGCGAGCGCCGGCTTGACCATGACGACGTCGGCGCCCTCCTGGACGTCGAGCAGCGCCTCGCGCACCGCCTCGTTGCCGTTGGCCGGATCCATCTGGTAGGCGCGCCGGTCCCCGAAGGCGGGCGTCGAGCCGGCGGCGTCGCGAAACGGGCCGTAGAAGGCGGAGGCGAACTTCGCGCTGTAGGCGACGATCGGCGTGTCGCCGAAGCCCTCGTCGTCGAGCGCGGCGCGGATCGCGCCCACGCGCCCGTCCATCATGTCGCTCGGGGCGATGACGTCGGCGCCCGCACGCGCGTGCGAGACGGCCGTGCGCGCGAGCAGATCGACGCTTGAGTCGTTGTCGACGCTGCCGTCGTCGCGCAGCAGCCCGCAGTGGCCATGGTCGGTGTACTCGCACAGGCACACGTCGGTCATGACGAGCAGGTCCGGATACGCGTCCTTGATCGCGCGCGTGGCGAGCTGCACGACGCCCTCGTCGTCGTAGGCGCCCGTGCCCTCGGCGTCCTTGTGCTCAGGGATACCGAACAGCAGGATGGCGGGGAGCCCGAGCGCGTCAGCCTCGCCGGCCTCGGCCACCGCCGCCGAGATCGACAGGCGATCGACACCCGGCATCGACGCGATCGGCGTGCGGCCGCTCGAGTTGCCGGGCGCGGACTCCACGAACAGCGGCAGGACGAGGTCCTCGGCGTGCAGGCGCGTCTCGCGCACGAGCTCGCGCAGGACCGGGGTCGCGCGGAGCCGCCGCAGCCGGGTCGCGGGAAAGGGCATCGTCACAAGGGTACTTGCCACGGTACGCAGGTTTCGCCGCTCCTTAAAGGCGTTGCGCCCCGCAGACCGGCCGGCGAGGGGGAGGAGAGCCGGGCCAACGGGGCGCAACGGGAGGAGACGACGCCTCACATGGTGACAGCGCCCATCCAGAAGTCCAAGACACGTTTGCTCCGACATTTATAAGCTGTGCGCATGGAACTGCGTCAGCTGCGCTATCTCGTCGCCGTCGCCGACGAACGCCACTTCACGCGCGCGGCGGCGCGCGAGCACGTCGCACAGCCCGCGCTCTCCCAGCAGATCCGCCGCCTCGAGGAGGAACTCGGGATCGCGCTCGTGCAGCGCACGACGCGCCGCGTCGCGATGACCGAGGCCGGCGACCTGCTCGTCGCGCGGGCGCGCCGCGCGATCGCCGAGCTCGACTCGGCGCGGGCCGAGCTCGACAACCTCGCCGGCGTGCACTCCGGGCACGTCTCGATCGGCGCGCTGCACACGATGGGCCCGGTGGACCTGTCGCTCCTGCTCGCGCTGTATCACGAGCGTCACCCCGGCGTCGAGCTCACCGTGCGCGAGCAGTCCAGCGAGGAACTTGCCGGAATGCTCCGCGAGGACGAGGTCGACCTCGCCTTTCTCTCGGTCACCGAGCGCATCCAGAGCCGCGGTTTGACCCTGCGCAAGCTCGTCACCGAGGAGCTCGTCGCGGTCCTGCCGCCGACGCACCGGCTCGCGCGCCGGCAACGCGTGCGCCTCGCGGAGCTCTCCCAGGAGGCGTTCGTCAGCTTCCGCGAGGGCGCGCGCCTGCGCGAGCTGCTCGTCTCCGCTGCCGGGCAGATGGGGTTCGCGCCCCGGATCGCGTTCGAGTCCAACGAGAGCCGCAGCATCCGCAGCCTCGTGTCGCGCGGGCTCGGCGTCGCCATCCTGCCGCGCTCGGACGCCGATGTGGCCGGGGCGCCGGTCGCCGTGGCCGCCCTCGTGGAGCCCGAGCTCACGCGCGACGTGACGCTCGCCTCGCGCTCCCGCCGCCGTCACTCCCCGGCCGCGGAGGAGTTTCTGGCGCTGACGCGGAGCATGTTCACGGACGGCGCGCCGTGAGCTCCTCGGTCTTCTCCTCCGGGTCCTCCGGGTCGCCGGCCGCTTCGTCCGGCGGCGTCGTGGCCGACGGCGAGCGCGGCGCCGGTCGCACGAAGGCAAGCTGGCCCGGCGTGCCCCACGGCTCGAAGATGAGGTGGCGGTGCAGGTACTCGACCGTCTCGCGCAGCACGGCCGCGATCGGCAGCGCGACGAGCGCTCCGACGAAGCCATAGAGCTCACCGCCGAGCAGGAGGGCGAGGATGACGAGCAGCGGGTTCAGGCGCAGCGCGTGGCCGAAGACGTTCGGAGCCACGACGTGGCCCTCGAGCTGCTGCAGCGCGACGAACAGCAGCGCGACCCACACCGCCGTGAGCGGGTCCTGCACGAGCGCGACGACGACCGGCGGCAGCGCGCCCAGCACCGGGCCGACGTACGGGACGAGCTCCATGACCCCGAAGAACAGGCCGAACGCGAACGCGTACGTCTTGCCCTCGGGAAAGATCCCGACAACGCCGAAGATCCACAACAGCACGCCGGCGCTCGTTCCCATGATGAGGCTGAACAGGATCTGGCCGCGGACGTAGTCGACGACGGATCGCTGCACGCGGGTCGGATAGTCGTCCTCCGGCGTGCCGTCGCCCGGCGGCATGATCGAGCGCACGAGCACCCCGATCTTCGGCCCGTAGATCAGCATGTACACCGACAGCACGATGACCAGGATCGTGTAGAAGGACAGCTCGACGAGCCGTTGCAGCAGGTCGCTCGTGAACGAGACGATCGAGCTCGAACCCTGGACGAGCCGGTCCTGCAGGGAGGAGAGCGCGCTGTCGCTCTGGCCCTTGATCTGCACGTTGATGCCCTTGTCGTCGAAGAACGTCTGCAGGTCGTCCAGCGACTTGCTCGCGTCGTCGACGAGCCCCGGCGCGTCCTTGGCGAACGTGCGCGCCTGGTCGGCGACCGGACTGGCGGCGAGAAACCCGAGCCCGGGGATCAGCGTGAAGAACGCCAGGTAGACCGTGATGACAGCGAGCGTCCGCGGCATCCGCGTGCGCTGCACCAGCCCGACGAGCGGGTTGAGGATGAGCGCGATGACGCCCGCGACGATGAACAGCAGCACCACCGTGCTCGCCGCGCGCGCGAGCGCGTAGAAGCCGAGGATCGCCAGCGGCAGCAGCACCATCTGCACCCAGCGCGCGACGACGACGGGCGCGCCCGGTGGCGGCACGGGCGGGTCGTTGCGCGGGGTGTCTGCCTCGTCAGCCATCCCCCGTCAGAGTATGGGAGGTGTCAGAGGCTCCCGCGACCATCTTGTTCATCGGCGACATCGTCGGCTCGATCGGCAAGCGCACGCTCCTCGGGCTGCTGCCGGTGCTGCGGGAGCGCTACGCCCCGACGTTCGTCGTCGTCAACGGCGAGAACGCGGCCGGCGGCCTCGGCATCACGCCGAAGATCGCCGACGAGCTCTTCGCCGCCGGGACCGACGTCATCACGCTCGGCAACCACGCCTACCACCGCAAGGAGATCTTCGAGTACCTCGACCGGCGCCCCGAGATCCTGCGCCCGTACAACTACCTGCGCAACCAGCCCGGGCACGGCCTCTGCGTCGTCGAGCGCGGCGGCATACGTCTCGGCGTCGTGAACCTGAGCGGCAACGTGTTCCTGCGCGCGGGTCGTCCGGCGTTCCCGGAGATCGATGCGGCGCTCGGCAACCTCGAGGGCCGAGTCGACCACGTCCTCGTCGACTTCCACGCGGAGGCGACGAGCGAGAAGGTCGCGCTCGGCTGGTACCTCGACGGCCGCGCGAGCGCCGTCGTCGGGACGCACACCCACGTGCCGACCGCCGACCTGCGCGTGCTCCCGGGCGGGACCGCATACATCTCCGACGTCGGGATGACCGGCCCGCGCGGCGGCGTCATCGGCGTGCGCAAGGAGCAGGCGATCCGGGGCTTCGTGACGCACATGACCGAGCGCTTCGAGACCTCCGACGAGGACCCGTGGCTCATGGGCGTGGTCGTGCGCTGCTCGCAGCCGTTGCGGGCCGATGCGATCGAGCAAGTGATGCTGCCAGCAGCGTGAGTGCGGCGAGGAGCAGGACGTTGCGCGCGGCCACGATCCGGATGACGTCGCCACGCTCGTTGATGAGATCGAAGTAGCGGCTGGGAAACTCGACGTGCGTGAGCGCGATCGCACCGAGCGTGAGCGCGGCGACCGTGCGCTGGCCCCACACCCAGGCGAGCGCGGCGAACGGCGCGAGCCAGATCACGTACTGGGGCGAGAACACCTTTCCCAGCGAGACGAACGCGAGCAGCGCCGCGAAGCCGCACAGGACGAGATGGCGCGCGTCGGGACGGCGGGCGGCGAGCGCGGCGATCGCGGCCAGCGCGAGGACGAGCGCCACCGAGAACACGCGCTCGACGAGGTCGGCGTGCCCGCCGTCCAGGCCGTTTGACTTGAAGCGGTCGGGCCGCAGGTTCGTGCCCGTGACCTCCGAGTGGCCGAGCGCGAAGAGCACGGTCGCGGGCGTGGATTCGATCTGCACCGGGCGATCGAGGTGGAAGCGAAACGAGTTGACGTAGCCCGCGCCCGACAGCGGCAGCGAGATCACCACGACCACCGCGGCGAAGATCGCGGCGCCGCGCAGCGCCGCGCGGCGATCGCCGCGGGCGACGAGCCACACGACCGCCGCCGCGGCCAGCAGGGCCGGGAAGAGCTTCGTCATCGTCCCCATCCCGAGCAGGACGAAGCCGAGGTCCGGCCGCTCGCGCGCAAACGCCAGCAGTCCGGCGAGCGCGATCGCGACCGGCAGCGCGTCGAAGTGCGTGCGCAGCGACGCACCGATGACGATCGGCGTCGCTGCGAGCAGCCAGGCGACGGTCAGGCCGGCGCGGCGCGTTGCGGCGAGCTGCATCGCGAGCCACTGGCCGGCCAGGCCGCAGCCGGCCATGAGCACCGCGAAGCTCACCGCGTACGTCGCCTCGTCGCGGCCCGGCAGCCCCGCAAGCCAGATGGGGATGGCGGCGAGCGGCGGGTACTCGAAGCCGAAGTCGCGGTAGGGCAGCTTTCCGGCGGAGAGCAGGTCGGCGTACGTGCGGTAGACGTAGAGGTCGTTGACGGTCGTGTCGGAGAACGGGCCGATCGTCGTCGCCAGCGCCCAGAGCACGGCCAGCGCCACGGCGGGCGCGAGCGCCGACGCGCGGGACCTCATGCCCGGGCCGGCTCGCCCCAGCGGCCGAGGAGCGCGAGCATCACGAGCGGGAAGAACCACGGGATGTAGAGGTAGAACCAGTGCGTGACGCCGAGCTGCAGCGCGATGAGGATCGCGGCGCTTAGCGCGGCGAGGCCCACGAGGTCGCGGCGGCGCGGCACGACGGCGAGCACGAGCGCGAGCACGACCGCGCCGACCTGGACCGCGCGCTGAGCGATGTCGAGCCACGCGACGTCGGGGTCGTAGAGGCCCCACACCGAGAACGGCGAGCCGCGCTGAGACTGAAAGCCGATCGTCGCGTTCCAGAAGCTGCGCAGGTCGTTGTGCGCGAAGACCGGGACGAACGCGAGCGCGGTCGCGATCGCAAAGCCGGCCGCGAACCCGGCGATCGTCTGCACGCGCGGGCGCGGGTACGTCGCGAGCAACGGCGCGAGCGCGAGCGGCGCGAACTTCGTCAGGCCCGCGAGCGCCGTGAACGCGCCGCGTGCGGGGGCGCTGCCCGCCGACCACACGGCCGCGAGCACGAGCACGACGACGAGCGCGTCGTTGGCGTTGGTCATGAGGACGTAGAGCGTGAACGGAAACGAGACCCACGCGTAGGCGAGGACCACGCCAAGCGTCGGCCCGCGCACGCGGCGCCCGATGAGGAAGCACAGCAGGCAGGTGAGCACGTCGAACACGATCGCGGCGGCGTGCGCGGCCGGCAGGTCGTCCCAGGTCCCGCTCCACGGCAGTACCTGCTCGAACGGAACGTAGGCCTCGTATGTCGACGGCCCGTAGGTGTCTCCGTAGGCGTTGTCCTTCGGGTAGGCGCCGTAGAGCTGGCGCCCGTCGGCGAAGCGGTCCGCCCCGATGACGCCCGCATAGCCGACGTCGATGACGTTCGACTTCGTCACGTTGAGCGCGATGCGAAAGCCGATCAGGAAGACGACCGCCACCGCCAGCCAGCTCACCGGGACGAGCAGGCGCAGGGGCCGGCGTAGCTGTTCGGCGCCGTCGCCGCGCCGCAGACCGATCCACAGCATCCGGGCGAGCAGGTAGAGCAGGGGCGGATAGACGAGCGGAACCGACGTGCCGATCTCCGCCGCGTTGAAGAACGCCAGCGACACGGAGAACGCGCTGAGCACGAGCAGGTCCAGATGCACCATGCGCAGCGGCCGGCGCGGGTCGACGAACGGCACGACGAACAGCAGCGCGAGCGGGATCCACACCCACGGCGCGTTGACGATCCGCCCGAACGCCCCGGGATAGCCCCGCGCCATGCTCCACGCAACCTGATAGCCGGTCCACGCCTCGAGGACCCGTGCGCTCGCATCGTCGACGAGCACCTGGGCGATCTCCTTGCGTGGCGCGCCCGCCGGCACCTTGGCGAAGTACGAGACCTGCCAGCGGGCGCTGCCCTTGAGATAGACCTCGCGCGTGGAGCCCGGGTACTTCCGGCGCGCGTCGCGGACCTTCCCGATCCGGTCTGCGATCCGCCTGACCTGCGCCGCCGCGAGGCGGTGTCCGGCCGGCGCGACGTCGTCGCGCTGCGGCGAGGTCAGCGCATCGGCCGACACCGGCGCGCTCGGCACCCCCGCGCGCAGCGGCGGCTCACTGCCCTGGGTTCCCTGCGCCGCCGCGGCCGGCGCGGCAGCGATGAGAAGGCAGATGAGCAGCGCGGCGCAGCAGGCCGCGCCACGGCTCACGTGCGGAAGCTCCAGAGCTTGTTGCCGATGAAGTTCAGCGGAGTGGCCGCGGCGATCGCGACCGCCTGCGCGGGCACCTTTGCCACGTGAAGGCCCTCGACGAGCGCGTACAGGACGATGAGGTTGAAGCCGAGCGCGAACAGCGAGACGGCGACGAACCGGGCGGCCTGGAACCCCGCATGCCCGTCGCTCGCGCGGAAGGTCCAGCGCCGGTTCCAGAAGAAGTTGTTCGCGAGAGCAACGCAGAAGGCGCCGACCGCGGCGAGCTTGTAGTCGGCCTGGGCGCTGTGGACGAGCACGGTGTAGACGGCGAGGTTGATGGCGTAGCCGCTCGCGCCGACCGCCGCGAAGCGCACGAGCTGAAACCAGTTCGCTGGTTTGCGCAGCCCGGCCCGCACGCGGCGGTGCGTCGGCCGTCCTGCGATGTCCAGATCCGCAGCGACGGAGATCTCGCGCTCGCCCTCGGGGGACGCGGCGGCCACGGCCTCGTCGGTCATTGCTTTCAGAGGCTACCCGGCGTCGAAGTGCGCGCGGACCATGGGAGCGATGTCCGCGATCGACCACGCACCGTCCTCGCGCTCGGGCGGAGGCGCAACGTCGCTGAACAGCAGCGCCCCGAGCGAGTCCAGGTGATGCAGCGAGCCGTGGCTTCCGCCGCGCACGTGCGCCCGGCCGCCCCAGTCGGGGAACTCGTAGTTCGGCTCGGCCGATAGCAGGATGTCGCCCGACGTCGGGCAGCTCAACGCGGCCCAGACGCGGGCCAGCGCGTCGGGGTAGTGCTCGCTGTGCAGCAGGCCGTCCTCGACGGTCGCGCGCAGCGTGTCGAGCTCACCCTCGACGCGCCAGCGCCGGCCGCGCGCGTCGCGGACGTCGCCTCCGGGAGCGAAGCGCAGATCGCCGCCGTGGCCGCCGATACAGGCCTGCCGTCCGTCCGCCTCCTCCGACCACCACATGACGAGGTCGACGCCCTCGATCTCGCGCGCCTTCGCGACGAGCACGGGCAGCGCGGTCACGCGCGACTCGAGGACCGCGTAGATCATCGCCGAGCGCTGCGCGGGACACAGTGCGATCTCGGCCTGCCGCGAGCGGGCGGCGTTGGGCTGCACGACCTTCCAGTCTGCGAACGGGCCGGTGAGGTCGATCGTGCGCTCGACCGGAGCGTGCGAGTGATCGGCGACGACGATCATGGCGTGCTCGCCGAGGAACGCCTCCGCGCCGCCGCCCGCCTCCATGACGCGCCACAGCTCCGCGTCGGCACGGGCGATGGAGTCGATCTGGGCGTGCGGACCATTCTTGTGGGAGTGCGCGTCGTTGTCGGGCAGCGACAGCAAGAGGAAGTCGAAGAGGTCGTGTTCGACGAGATACGCGCCGACGCACCCGGAGTGCTGATCGCGCAGTCCCGGCAGCCCCATCCGCGACCAGCAGCCCGTCTTGCGGCTGGCGAAGATGTCGGCGTAGAAGAGCTCGCGCGGCCCGAGCACCGAGCGCTTGAACAACGACGACGCGGCGCGCGTCAGGGCGAAGTCCTTGGAGATCTCGTGGGGATAGCGCCCGCGGAACATGAGGTACGTCGTGCCGGCAGTGCGCACGTCGGCGTCGTCGAGCGTCTCGAAGACCGTCTGCACGTCGGCGCTGAGGTGCGAGGCGTTCATGTTGAAGATCGTGTCGACGAGCTGGCGGTTGAGGCCGAACTTGCGCGACGCCGAGAACGACGAGCCGTACTCGATGTAGCGCGCCTCGCCGCGCGAGTACCAGTTCATCGAGGGGATGTGATGCTCGTCCTGGAGCACGCCGGTCGCGATCGTCGCCGCGCACACCGGCGTCACCGAGGGGAACGCGGCGCAGCACTCGCTGACGTACGTGCCGCGGTCGCGGATCGCTGTCAGCGCCGGCGCCTTGCCGGAGTTCATCGCGCGCTCGAGCATCGACGGCTTGAGACCGTCGATGACGGTCAGGACGAGCTTCTTCACTTGAGGATGCGAAGGCCGGCGTACTTCTCGCCCTCGCGGCGGCGGCCGCCGCGCAGGAGGAAGGCGAAGAAGCCGAGCGCCACGAGCGACACCGGTGCGACGAGGACGGACAGCGCGGCGAGCAGGAGCGACACGCCGTCGGCGTAGAACGTCAGGGCAGCGGCCGCCGCCGCGTCGAGACGGGCGCGCGTGCGTGCGAGCAGCGACCGCGTCGCTGCCCCGGCGAGCGCGGCGCACAGGCCGCCGCCGATGAGGCCCGGCCACCAGATGTCGAAGCGATCGTCCAGCGTGCCCGCGAACAGCAGTGCGCCCATGCCGATGCCGATCCCGGCGAGCGCCGACTGCAGCGGCCCCCCGGCCACACCGCGGCGCTCGAGGATGCCGACGACGAGGACGGCGAGCACGACCGCGAGCAGCCAGCCCGGCTTCTCGAGGAACGCGAACGCCGTGCCGTCGTAGTCGACGAGGAAGTCGCGGCTCGCGAACACACCGGCGACGAGCGCGGGCAGGAACGGACGGATGCCCGCCGCACTGGCCAGCCCGGCGCCCTGGAGGATGTCGATCAGCAGTCGCAAAGCGTCCGGTAGCGTGACTGGCGATGACGATAGACGACAGGAGCGGGCGGGCCACCGGCGAACCCCATCGGATGGCGACGCATCCGGGCTCTCGCCCGGCCTCCCGGGATCTCGAGCGCTACGCGGGGCTCTTCGCGGCACGCACGAAGGTCATGAAGTCCTCGGCGATGCGCGACCTCATGTCGCTCACCGAGCGCGGCGACATCATCTCGCTCGCGGGCGGGCTGCCCGACACGTCGTCGTTTCCGCCCGAGTCCTTCGCCGCGATCATGGGCGGCGTCGCCGCCGACTCGTGCGCGCGCTCGCTGCAGTACGCGCCGACCGAGGGCCTGACGACGCTCAAGACCTGCATCGCCGAGGTCATGGCCGAGGAGGGCACGATCGTCGATCCCGGCGGCGTGCTCGTCACGACCGGCGGCCAGCAGGTCATCGATCTCGTCTGCAAGACGCTCATCGATCCGGGCGACGTCATCGTCGCCGAAGCGCCAACGTACCCCGGCGCGATTCCGACGTTCTGCTCCTACCAGGCCGACGTCGTGCAGATCGGCCTCGACGCCGACGGCATGCGCATCGACGAGCTCGAGGACACGCTTGACCGGCTCGACCGCGAGGGGCGCCGTCCGAAGTTCATCTACACCGTGCCGACGTTCCAGAACCCGGCCGGGACGACGATGTCGCTGCCGCGCCGCAAGCGGCTCGTCGAGGTCGTCCGCGAGCGCGAGCTGCTCGTCCTCGAGGACAACCCGTATGGCCTGCTGCGCTACGAGGGCGATCCGCTGCCGACGCTCTACTCACTCGACGGCGGCGACTTCGTCATCTACCTCGGGACCTTCTCGAAGATCCTGTCGCCCGGCGTGCGCCTGGGCTGGAGCGTCGGGCCGCGACCGGTGCTGGAGAAGATGAACGTCGGCAAACAGGCATCGGACCTGTGCTCGTCGTCGCTGACGCAGTTCTTCGTCGCCGCGTATTTCGCGAGCGGCCGCTGGCAGGACTACGTGCACTCGCTCAAGGACATCTACCGCCGCCGCCGCGACGTCATGCTCGACGCGCTCGCCGATTGCTTCGGCACGGACGCGACCTGGACGCACCCGCAGGGAGGGCTTTTCATCTGGGCGACGCTGCCCGATTACATCGACACGACCGACCTGCTCGCGCGCGCTCTGGATGAGCACGTCGCGTTCGTGCCGGGACGGGCGGCGTTCCTCGACGGCCGCGGCGGCAGCTCGATGCGGCTGAACTTCTCGGGCGTCGGCGAGGCCGAGATCCGCGAGGGCGTGCGCCGGATCGGCGAGGTCGTGCACGAGCAGATCGACCTCTACGGGACGCTCACGGGCTCACGTCACGCCGCCGAGGCGGCCGAACCGCTGCCCGCCGAGCCGGATCGCGAGCTCGCCGACGTGCTGCATCTTCCGCCGCGCGAGCGGCGGCGGCGCGACGCGCAAGAAGGATGAGGGGTTTCGCCGTCCGGTCGCCCGGCACCGCCCGCGACGCGGGCGGTGCGTCGACCTTCCGGCGACGTTAGATGCGCGTCGCGGTCCTCAAGGGCGGCCGCTCGCTGGAGCGCCAGATCTCGCTGAAGTCCGGGGCGCGCGTCCAGGACGCGCTCGAACGAAACGGCCACGAGGTCATCGGCATCGACGTCGGGCACGACCTCGTCGAGCGCCTGCGCGACGCGGAGCCCGATGTCGCGTTCGTCGCGCTGCACGGCCGCGACGGGGAGGACGGCACGGTGCAGGAGCTGCTCGAGGCGCTCGGCATCCCGTATACGGGCTCGGGCGTCTCGGCGTGCATCCGCTGTGCCGACAAGGTCATCGCCAAGCACCACATGCGCGATGCCGGGATCCCCACGCCGGATTTCTTCTCGTTCAACGAGACCGCGTTCAAGGAGCTCGGCGCCGCGAACGCGCTGCCGGCGATCGAACAGCGGCTGGCCTTTCCGATCGTCGTCAAGCCCGCCCGCCAGGGCTCGGCGCTGGGCATCAAGTTCGCCGCGTCCACGCAGGACGTGCCAGGCGCGCTCGTCGCCGCGTTCTCCTACGACGACAAGGTCCTGCTCGAACGCCACGTCCCCGGCCGCGACCTCGCCGTCTCGATCATCGATGGTGAGGCCTTCCCGGTCGTCGAGGCGGTCCCGCGCGAGGAGGACTTCTACGACTTCGAGGCGCGCTACGAGATCGGCCGCACGACGTTCGTCTGCCCGGCCGAACTGCCCGCCGAGATCACGGCGCGCGCCCAGGAACTCGCACTCGACGTCTGGCGCATCCTCGGCTGCAGAGGCTTCGCCCGCATCGACCTGATGCTCGACGAGAGCACCGACGAGCTGAGCGTCCTCGAAGCCAACGCCATCCCGGGCATGACCGATACGTCGCTGATGCCGCTGGCCGCCGAGGCGGCCGGCCTCTCGTTCGATGCGTTGATCGAACGGATCTTGGTGTTGGCGCAGCGGTAGGGCTCCGGGCGCTTGGGGCCCCGCGCGCTTGGGGTCTGGGCGCTTGGGGTTCTGGGCGCTTGGGTCCGTTGACCGCTTGGCGCGGCCGGGATTGGGAAACGGCTTTCGCTGTCCGGTCATCGCGAGCGATGACCTCCCAGCGACGTTACGCCCGGACCGCCTTCGGCGGACCGGGAAGCTCCGC
>JAWVGM010000105.1:0-15032 GCA_033855075.1 Solirubrobacteraceae bacterium
CGTCGTAATGTCCATCACGACGGTCATCGGGCGGGCTCGTAGATGAGGATCACGCACTCTCCGGCGGGCTTTGAGTCCACGAGCGTCAGCGCGGTCGAGTCGGCGGCCTCCCCGAACAGCCGCTTGCCCGAGCCGAGGATGACTGGGAAGACCATCAACCGGTACTCGTCGACGAGGTCGTGTTCGGCGAGTGTGCCGACGAGCCGAGCGCTGCCGTTGACGAGGATGTCGCCGCCGGGCTGCTCTGAGAGCTTGGCCACCTCGACCGCGATGTCGCCGGGGCTGATGACCGTCGAGTTGTTCCAGCCGGGCTCGCCCATCGTCGACGAGACCACGTATTTCGCCATGCTGTTGAACTTGTCAGCGAAGTCGCCCTCGCGCGACGGCCACGCCTCCGCGAAGCCCTCGTACGTGACGCGCCCGAGCAGCAGGGCGCCGGCCTGCATGACCTCGTCCATCTTGAACTGGTCGCCCTCGGGCCCGCGGTCGTACTTGAACGCCCAGCCGCCGCGGTCGTGCTTCTCGGACCCGCCCGGGTCCTCGATGACCCCATCGACGGTGATGAACTGCGATACGACTACTTTCGCCATTCCGGTCCTTTCGTTTCGCCGTGCCCGCCGCCGCCGGGCGTCTCGATCGTCAGGCGGTCACCGGCGGCCAGGTCGCCCGTCGCCTTCGGTGCGAGCTCCTCGCCGTTGAGCAGATTGCGCCCCCGCGCGCCCGGTTCGCCGCCCTCGGCGCCCGGCGGCGCGTGGCGGCGGCGCTCGGTGATGAGCGAGTACGCCATGGGCGCCAGGGCCTCGAGCTCGCGCACGACGCCGTCGCCGCCGTGGTACTTCCCGGCTCCGCCCGACCCGCGGCGGATCGCGTAGCGCGTGACGCGGAGCGGAAACTCGAGCTCGAGCGCCTCGACGGGGGTGTTGAGCGTGTTGGACATCGCGACGTGAACGCCGCTCGGCCCGTCGGCATCCGGGCACGCGCCCTGGCCGCCGCCGAGCGTCTCGTAGTACGTGAAGCCAGGGGTGCCGGAGGCGGCCGCGTGGCCGCCGGAGGCGGGCCCCCAGGTGGTCTCGGTCCCGAGCGTGAGGTTGTTCATCGTGCCCTGCCCGAGCGCGCGACCGAACGCGGCGAGGACGAGATCGGCGACGCGGCTCGAGGTCTCGACGTTGCCGCCCGCGACCGCGGCGGGCGAGCGGGCGTTCAGCAGCGAGCCCTCCGGTGCGATCACCTCGATGGGCCGGTAGGCGCCGGCACTGGGCGGCACGTCGGGATCGGTGAGGACCCGGACGGCGAAGTACGCCGCCGAGCGCGTCACCGCGAGCGGGCAGTTGAGGTTGCCCGCGTACTGATCGGCGCTGCCGGTGAAGTCGAGCGTCAGGCGGTCGCCGTCGACGGTGGCAGTGAGGCGCAGCGCAAGGTCGCCCTCGACCGCCTCGAGCATGTCGCGCGCCTCGCGCGGGCCGTCGGCCAGGCCGGCGAGGCAGGCGCGCGTGCGCCGCTCGGCGTAGTCGAGGACCGCATCGGTCGCCTCCCGCAGCGCCTCGACCCCGAGGCGGTCGGCGAGCTCGACCAGGCGCTGCGCACCGATGCGGTTGGCGGCGAGCTGCGCGCGCAGGTCTGCGCGGCGCTGGTCGGGCTGGCGCATGCGCACGACGATCTCGTCGATCGCGGCGTCGTCGAGCGGGCGCGGCGCGATCACGACGCCCTCCTCGTCGAGGGTCGTCGAGTCGGCGGGCATCGAGCCGGGCACGCGGCCGCCGACGTCGGCGTGGTGCGCGCGGCTGGCCGCGAAGCCGATGAGCTCCCCGTCGTGGTGGACCGGCGTGATGACCGTGATGTCGGGCAGGTGGGTCCCGCCGCGATAGGGGTCGTTGAGGATCCAGGGCCGTCGGGCGCTGTGGTCCTCGCCGAGCACGGCCGCGACGGCGGCGGGCATCGCGCCGAGGTGGACCGGGATGTGCTCGGCCTGCATGACCATCTCGCCGTCGCGGTCAAAGAGCGCGGTCGAGCAGTCGCGGCGCTCCTTGATGTTCGCCGAGTGCGCGCTGCGCACGAGCGTCGCGCCCATCTCCTCGCAGGCCGCGCGCAGCGCGCCGGTGACGACCTGTAGAGAGATCGGATCCAGGCTCATCGCCGGCCCGCTCCGCGCAGGGTCTCGGCGACCCGTCCCATCGCCTGGGCGACGCGGTAGCGCCGTGTCGCCTTGATGGCCTCCAGGCGCCGTGTCGCCTCAGCGGCCTCGGCCGTCGTCAGCACGAGCTGCTCGTTGAGCGCCTGCGCGCGCTGGTGCCACTGCTTGGCCTCCTCGCGGTTGTCGCCACGCGCGATCTCCGCGCGCAGCTGTGCCTCGGAGAGACGCATGAGCGCGGTCAGCGCATCGTGCTCGAGCGGCGGCGCCTCGGGCGAGATCTGCTCGATGAGCGCGACGAGCGCTGCGGCGTGCGGGCGGGCATCGTGGTGCGCGCGGGCGAGGTCGTAGCCCAGGCGGCCCAGCTCGGGCCGGTAGGCGTCGAGGTCCTCGCGCCGGCGCTGGGCATCCAGCGGCGCCTCCCCGGCCATGCCCGAGAAGCCCCCGGACTCGATGCGCTTGTAGGACTCCGGCGTGACCCAGCCGTCGGCGCCCGCATCGTCCAAGACGTACGCGGGCCGGCCGCTGGCCATCGCCTCGACGATCGAGCGGCCGTGGCCGACGACGACATCGACGTCGTACATCGCGGGCGCGATGTCGAGCTGCGGCTCGGGAGCGCCGACCTGTACCCACTCCAGGCCGGCGCCCGACCAGGCCTCCTTCAGGATCTCTGCGCGCGACCCGAGGTCGCCGTGGTAGTCGCCGAGCAGGAGCACGCGCTCGGGCCGCTCGGCGGGCGGGCTGCGCACGCTGAAGCGACGCATGTCGACGGGCTGGCGCAGCCGGACGACCTCGCCGGCGCCGACGCTGGCCGCGGCGCGCGCGGCGAAGCGGTCGTTCAGCACGACGGTTGCGGCGACCACGCCGTCGACCGGCGGAGGCAGGTGGATGTCGTCGACGGTGTGGACGACGTAGACGCGGGCGGCGTCCGGATAGCGCTCGGCGAGCGCGAAGGCGAGCGAGCGGTCGACCCCGACGAGCACGCCGTCGGCGCGCTCGGGCAGCTCGTCGCTTCGCGCCGTGACCGCGAGGCCGCGCTCGCGCGCGAGCCCGGCCATCGGGCCGAGCTCCCGCGCGTACAGGGTCACGCCGTGGCCCAGCCGAGCGAGCTGCTCGGCCACGGTCAGCGCGTAGGTCTGCGGGCCGCCCGGCCGGGCGAGCTCGTGGAGGGCGACGATCAGCTCCACGGCCGCGCTCTCAGAGGCACTCAGTCGTCTCCACGCTTGGCGAGTATTACGGTGCCGGCGTCGTCGACGGTCCCTGCCCATCCGGGCGGGACCACGAGCGTCGCCTCAGCCAGCTCGCAGATCGCCGGCCCTTGCACCTGCTCGCCGGGCGAGAGCTCGCCGCGCAGGATCTCGGCGTCGCACGTCTCGCCGCCGAAGATCACCTCCCGGCGCGAGCGCTGCGCGCCGGATGCCTCGCTCGCCGCGAGGTCGAGCTCGGGACCGGGGTCGCTCGCGGTGGCGCGGATCGTGACGACCTCGATCGGTGACGCGTCGTCGCGGTAGCCGTAGCGCTCCTCGTGCAGCGCCGCGAACGCCGCCTGCACGCCGGCCGCGTCCTCGTCGGCGAGACCGCGGACGGTGAGCTCGTGCGCCTGTCCGCGGTAGCGGACCTCGTAGGCGACCTCGGTCTTGGCGTCGTCTGAGCCGAGCGTGGACAGGGCGGCGCCGAGCAGCTCGTCGCGCGCGGCGGTGAGCGCGTCGTCGGTGAGCGCGTCGCCGGCCAGCAGCACGGTGCGCTGCTCGGTCGCTCGGCGGTCGGCGGCGGCGAGGCCGAGCGCGCTCAGCACGCCGGACGCGCGCGGGCACAGGATCGTCGTCATCCCGAGCTCGTCGGCGATCGCCGCCGCGTGCAGCGGCCCCGCGCCGCCGAAGGCCAGCAGGGCGAAGCGGCGCGGATCGATGCCCTGCTCGACGGTCATGACGCGCAGCGCGCGGACCATCTCGGCGTTCGCGACGCGCACGATCCCCTCGGCGCAGTCGATCGTGCCGATGCCGAGCTCCTCCGCCAGCGTCGCGACCGCGCGCTGCGCGGCGTCGCGGTCGAGCGTGACGCCGCCGGCGAGCGGCGCACCGGCATCGAGCCGTCCGAGCAGGAGGTTCGCATCGGTCACCGTCGGCTCGCTGCCGCCGCGGCCGTAGCACGCCGGACCGGGCACGGCGCCCGCGCTGCGCGGACCCGCGCGCAGCGCGCCGCCCGGATCGCGCCAGGCGATCGAGCCGCCGCCGGCGCCGACCGTGTGGATGTCGACCATCGCCAGCGCCAGCGGTCGCCCGCCGACCTCCCGGCCGGGGGTCTCACGCACGGCTCCTCCCTCGATGACGCAGACGTCGCACGACGTACCGCCCATGTCGAAGCAGACGAGGTCGGGGCGCTCGCTGCGGCGGGCGACGAGCGCCGCCGCGGCCGCCCCGCCCGCCGGTCCCGACAGGACCGTGAAGGCCGCGTGACGCGCGGCGAGGTCGGCAGCCGCGAGGCCGCCGCTGGATTGCATGATGTGTGGCTCGGGCAGCCCCGCGTCGTCGGCCCGCGAGAGCAGGCGGCGCAGATAGCGGGCGAGCAGCGGCGAGAGGGCGGCATCCACCTCGGTCGTCGCCGCGCGCTCGTACTCGCGAAACGTGCCGACGACCTCGTGCGAGAGCGAGACGTGCACGTCGGGCAGGCGCTCCGCGAGCGCCTGCCCGATAGCGCGCTCGTGGCCGGGATGCGCGTAGGCGTGCAGCAGGACGACGGCGACGGCCTCGGGGTCGTGCGCGGCGACCGCTTCGGCGAGGGCGGCGGGGTCCTGGAGCGCGCGCAACACCCCGCCGGGCCCGGTGCGCTCGGGAGCGCCGACGCGCAGCTCGGGCGCGACGAGCGGCGCCGGCCGCGCGGCGCACAGGCGGTAGAGGTCCGCGCGCGCCTGGCGGCCGAGCTCGACGATGTCCTCGAATCCCTCGGTGGCGACGAGCACGGTGCGCGCGCCGCGGCCCTCGAGCAGCGCGTTCGTCGCGACCGTCATGCCGTGGGCGAAGGCCGCGACATCGCCGGCGGTCGCGCCGGCGCGCTGCAGCGCGGCGTCCACGGCGGCCATGACGCCTTCGGACTGGTCGTCCGGTGTCGTCGGCGCCTTGGCGGTGACGAGCCGCCCGTCCGTGGCGAGCACCGCGTCGGTGAACGTCCCGCCGACGTCGACGCCCAGCAGCACGTCAGAGGGTCGGCGGCGGCGGGACGGTCACCGCCTCAATCTACGCCGCGGCGCGCTCCGCGTACTCCTCGGTCTCGGCGAGGTGCTGGTGGGAGGGGCAGTAGCCGTTGTGGGCCAGCGGCATGCGCTGGCAGGGCGTGCCGCGACGCGTCGTCGCTCGGCATTCCAGTGGCTTGCCGTTGATGTCGTAGCCGTGCTGCGGCTGGCTCTGGAGCCAGTGCTCGGCGCACTTCACGTAGGACGAGACGACGTTCCAGACGCGCGACTGCGCGGCGATGGGGAAGTACGGGCGGATGTCGTGAAACAAGGTCCGTGCCGGCCGTGCGAAGTAGTGGCGATCGGTGGCGAGGCGCTCGATCGTCGCTTCGCAGGCACGCAGCACGACCGCGTGACCGTCTGGTGCCGGTCCTTCACAGACGAGGGGTGACAGCTCGCGATAGATCGCGCGACTGAATTGGTACATCTGGCGAGGCTCCTTCCTTCTGGCTGCTCCCTGCAGCAGGCCCGGCAGTGTGTCGTGGGCTCATGAAGGTAAGAACGACTCCAATGTTGAGTTCGTATTAAGCCAGGCCAAACCGAGTGTCTACCCGCCTGATCTGCGCCGAATCTGCGCCGGATCTGGGCGCGATGTTGCGATTCGGGCCAGATCCGGGTCACGTCCAGGACGCCAGCCGCGGGCGCTCGTCGTCGCCGACGACGGCGTGACGGTGGTCGAGACCCGGGGCGACGTCGGGAAAATCCGCGCGCTGGTGCGCACCACGGCTCTCCTCGCGGCGCAGCGCGCACAGCGCGATGAGGCGCGCGAGCGGGTGCGGGTCGTCGAGCAGGCGCTCGAGCCCCGCGCGCGTGCGCACGAGTCCGGCGTCGCGCCAGAGCGCCTCCTGCGTCGCGCGGCGGGGGCGCTCCAGCGGCGCGGCGGGCGACGGCGCCGCCCCGGCGCGATCGGGCACCGGCTCTTCGAGCGCCGCCGCGGCCGCGCGGGCGCCGAAGACGAAGCACTCGCTCAGCGAGTTGGAGGCCAGGCGGTTGGCGCCGTGCAGCCCCGTGCACGCGGTCTCGCCGATCGCATACAGGCCGGGCACCGTGCTGCGGCCGTGCAGGTCACTGACGATCCCGCCCATCATGTAATGCGCGGCGGGAGCGACGGGCACGAGCTCGTGCGCCGGGTCGAGGCCCGCGTCGCGCAGCGCGGATACGACGTTCGGAAAGCGCGCGTGGTCGATCCCGCGCATGTCGAGGCCGACGGACGTCGCGCCGGTCTCGCTGAGCAGGGATGCGGTGGCGCGGGCGACCTCGTCGCGCGGCGCGAGCTCGTCGACGAAGCGCTCGCCATCCGGGCCGTGGAGCGTCGCGCCCTCGCCCCGGATCGCCTCGGTGACGAGGAAGCCCTCGCGCCCCCGGACGCCGATGACCGCGGTCGGATGAAACTGGAGGAACTCGAGGTCGGCGAGGTCGGCGCCGGCCGAGTGCGCGAGCGCCATCCCGATGCCGAGCGAGCCCGGCGGATTCGTCGTGCGCGACCACAGCGCAGCCGCTCCTCCGGTGGCCAGGATCGTCGCGCGCCCGCGCACCGTGCGGCCGCCCGCGAGCTGCACGCCCTCACAGCGGCCGTCGCGCATGAGCGCGCTCGCGGCGCGGGCGCCCTCGAGAACCGTGATGCGCGGCTCGTCGACGGCGAGCGCGGAGAGCTGGCGCACGATGCGCCGGCCCGTCGCGCTGCCGCCGGCGTGCACGACGCGGCGCAGCGAGTGGCCGCCCTCCAGGCCGAGCGCGAGCACGCCGCGGCGGTCGGCGTCGAAATGGACGCCGAGGCGCTCGAGGTCGGCGACACGCGCCGGCGCCTCGTCGCAGAGCACCCGCGCGGCCGAGCGCCGGACGGCGTTGCGGCCGGCGCGCTCGGTGTCGGCGAGATGCAGTTCGGGCGAGTCTTCGACCGCGAGCGCAGCGGCGATGCCGCCCTGCGCCCAATAACTCGCCGTCTGCGCGAGGGGGGTCGCCGAGACGAGCGTGACCGACGCGCCGCTGGCCGCCGCGGTCAGCGCCGCGAACAGGCCCGCGCCGCCGGCTCCGACGACCACCACGTCACAGAAGAGGTGCTCGGGTTCGTCGGCCACGCGCGGGGTACCGTATCCAGATGGCCGCGCCGGTCCTGATGCGCCACCCGTCGTCGCTGGACCACGACACCGGGCCGCATCCCGAGTCTGCGCGCAGGATCGTCGCGATCGAGCGCGCCCTGTCCGAGCGCGACTGGCTGGGCTGGGACGTGCGCCTCTCGCCGGCCGCGCAGCGCTCGCAGATCGAGGCGCTGCACCCGCCGTCGCACATCGACCGCATCGAGGAGCTGTGCGCCCGCGGCGGCGGCATGATCGACATGGACACGATCGTGAGTCCCGGCTCGTGCGTCGCGGCGTATCACTCCGCGGGCGGCGCGGTCGCCATGGTCGACGCGCTGCTCGGCGCGGAGCGCGCGCCCGCCGGCGCATCGCTGCACCGACCGCCCGGTCACCACGCCGAGGCGGCGCGCGCGATGGGCTTCTGCCTGTTCAACAACGTCGCCATCGCCGCGCAGCACGCGCTCGACGCGCACGGCGCGCAGCGGGTCATGATCTTCGACTGGGACGTGCACCACGGCAACGGCACGAACGCGCTGTTCACCGAACGCGACGACGTCCTGTTCTGCTCGATCCACCAGTCGCCGCTGTATCCCGGGACCGGCCCGTTCTCCGATGTCGGCCGCGGGCGGGGGGCGGGCTTCAGCGTCAATCTTCCCGTGCCCGGCGGCTCCGGGGACGCGGTCTGGACCGCGCTCACCGAGCACGTCGCGCGGCGGGTGGGCCGGGCGTACGCGCCCGACCTCCTGCTGATCTCCGCGGGATACGACGCCCACGCCGACGACCCGCTCGCCGGATGCGAGGTCACCGACGACGGCTACCGCACGATGGCCGCGTCGATGCGCGGGCTCGCCGCCGACCTGGGGATTCCGCTGGGGATCGTGCTCGAGGGCGGCTACGACGTCGCCGCGCTCGCGCGCTGTGTGGCGATCACGCTCGAGGTCGCGGGCGCGGCGGACCCGCCCGTGGCGGGGCCGGTGGAGCTGCACCTGCTGGCCGAGCGGGCGGCCGAGCGGCTCGCGGAGCGCTACTGGCCGGCGCTGGCGACGGGGTGAATCAGCCGCACGGGCGCGTGCGCAGTCTCTTGCGGTACACCTGCATCGACGCCTTCCTCATGTCGCCGTGCGTCTGGCTTTTCAGTCCCGCCACGTTCTCGTGGTGGTACGGGCTCGAGAGCGACTCGTTGTGCCCGATGACGTTGCGCACGCCGATGTCGTAGCGGCAGCGCAGCCAGGCCGTGAGGCGGAGCGAAGCGGTCAGCTGACGGGAGTTGTTCAGGACGTCCGCGTCGGTCTGGCCGACATGCTCGATGCCGAACGCGCGATCGTTGAGGCCGACCGTATGGCGGCAGCGCAGCGCGAGCGGCACGAGCTGGTAGATGCGCCCGTCCTTGCCGACGACGAAATGCGAGCAGACGTTGGGCAGCTCGTGCAGCTCGGGATCGGCGACGTCGGCGGCGAACGTGTTGTAGGTCGCGGCGACGGTGTCGGTGACCGTGACGTGTTCGACGATGACGTGCGGATCGGTGAGCTTGTAACCCGCGGTGCCGTAGTGACGCGCGGAGTACGCCGACATCTCCTGCTTGCGCTTCGCGCCGAAGGGGATGAACTTCTTGATGATCGTCGGTCTGCGGGGCGCCGTGGAGCCGGCCGCCGCCGCGACGGGGACCGCGGTCGCAGGCGCCCGCGCGGGCGGCGCCACGGTCTGCGGGGCGCCGGCGGCCGCGGTGGCGGTGGAACGGGGCGCCGCGCGGTCATCTCCGCCACACCCCGCCATTGCGGCCATCGCCGCCATGGCGCACGCCGCGGCGACCGCCCGCCCGCCGGCGCCCACCATCTAGCGCTCCCTCCGGCAGGCCCTCGCACGCTTGGATCGCTCGGCGATCGGCGCCTGGCGCCGTCCTCGCCCGGGGCGATGCCAGGGGCATGGCCCCCTCCCTGCGTCCTCGTCGGCCGCCGCTGCCGCCCGCCCAAGCGCACAACGACGTACAGGAGGGGACACTAGTCCGGGCATCCGGGAATTCCACGCAGAACGTCCGGCCACGTGAACTAGGCCCCCGATCCCTTCTTTGGGCGCTTTAGGTTGGGCTGGGGCACGGTCGTGGTCGGGCCCGGCGGCGTCGTGGTCTGACCGGGGAGCGTCGTGGGCGGCTGCGTGGTCGTCTGCGGCGTCGTGGGCTGCGTCACGGTCGCGGGCGTCGTCGCCGTCGTCGTCACCGGCGGCGGAGCGGCAGGTGGCTGGGTGGCGATGACGGGCGCGGTGCTGGCCGCCGTGGTCGAGTCGTCGCCGGTCAGCTTCACGAACGCGAACGCGAGCAGCGCGCCCGCGATGAGGACGATGACCGCGACCGCGGCGGTCGGCAGCTGCCAGTTGGGCGTGGGGGCGAGGCGGGTGCGGGCAGGCGCTCCGCACTCCAGGCACCAGCCCTGGTCGGGACTCAGCTCCGCGGAACAGCGGGGGCAGCGGATCGTGCCGGGAGGGCGCTGCGGCGCCGCCGCGGGCGGGTCCTCCGACGGCGGTTGCGCGCTCACGATTCGTCCGACGCCTGCGGAGGCAGGTGCGTCCTCGTCTCCTGCTCGTCGGCGGGTACGTCGTCCTCGCGTTGGTCAGCGGGCTTCGGGGCCGCGACCGGCTGCGCGGCCGGCTTGGCCGCGGCAGTCCGCCTCGCACGGGGCTTCCCGGCGGCCGGCTTGCGCCTGGCGGCGGACTTCGCGGGCGCGGGCGTGTTCGCGACGGGAGCCCCCGGCGTGGATGATGTCGGCGCCTCGGCGGCCGCCTCGGCCGCGGCCTCGGCCGCCGCCGTCTCGGGCGCCGCGGTCTTGGCCGCCGTCTCGGCCTCCGCGGTCTCGGCCTCCGCGGTCTCGGCGCCCGTGTCGGGCCCGGGCGGGCTCAGGCCGGCGTCGTCCTGCGACTCCTTCGGCGGGTCCTCCTGCAGCACCGGCACGTAGGCCACGGTGAGCTGCTCGGTCACCGGATTGGGCTGTTGGACGGTTGGTGCGGTCGGCTGATCGTCATCGTGATCCTGCCCGGGCCACGGCCATTCCTGCACGTTGGCCGGCCCGGCCGTCCGTGGCCCCTCGACCGCGATGGGCGCGGGTGGAGGCTGCGGGGGACCCGCGATCGCGCCGCCCACCTCGCCCATGGCACGGGGGCCGACGAACTGCATGCCGCACTGCGGGCAGAAGTTCGCCTCGCTCGCGTGCAGCGCTCCGCACCGCGCGCAGGCCGAGATGCCGGGCTCGCGCAGCTCGTAGAACGGCCGCCGGTCCTCGAGGACGCGCTCGAGCGCGCGCACCTCCTGATCGACCGCGAGCAGCGCGTCGAGCTTCGCGTCGAGAAGGTCAGGGCGACTGCGTTCGAAGCGGCGCATGTCGAAGATGAGGCCGCCGATGTCGCGGAAGCCGAGCTCGCGCGCGCGCCGCAGGAAGCGCAGGCGGCGGCGCAGCCTGCCGCGGTCCTTGAAGCTCGGCGGCAGCGGCTCGCCGACGACGCCCGCCTCCTCCGGCGCGTCGGCCGGCCGGGGCGCGGGCGGCGGGAGTGCGGGCTTCCACGGCAGGCGCTTCAGTCGCGCCGGGATGCGGGAGCTCGGCGTCCGCCGGTAGCCAGGAAGGCTCGGCCCGCGAGAGCGCGGGCGAAACAGTGTGGCGATTCCGCGGCGGGGCGGTTGGCCCGGCTCGCGACGCCTGAAGATGCGCTTCATCAGGCCGGTCATGACGAGGAGACGCCGGGGGACGGCTCGGTCGGCGCCTCGGCGGGCGAGTATAACGGCGGTGGCTGGCCGCCAGAGGCGAGCCAGCGCCAGGCCGTCGCGACGCGCGCGGCCATCGTGTCGGCCGAGAACTCCAGCGCGCGCATCCGCCCCTCGATGCGCGGGTCATCGGCGGCGAGATGGGGTGCGAGCGCCGCGAGCCAGCGTTCGCTGTCCCATTCGCCGCAGTACGCGCCGGCGATCCCGGCGAGCGCCTCGCGGTGGGCGCCGACCGGGCGCGCGAGCACCGGCACGTCGCAGGCCAGCGCTTCGAGGCACGCCAGGCCGAACGTCTCCCAGTCCGACGGACACAGCACCGCGTTGGCCGCGTTCATCCAGTACGGCACGTCGGCGGGCTCGACGCTGCCGAGCGTGAGCAGCTCGGTCCCCGAGCGCGCCGCGAGCTCGCGCGCGCGCTCGACGCGCTTGACCGGACGCGACGGGTCGTAGGGGAACAGCAGGTAGCGACCGTCGGGGTCGAGGTCCAGCCGGCGGCGCGCGTCGCGCCGATCCAGCGGACGGAAGCGCTCGACGTCGATCCCGCAGGGGAGGATCGCGACGCGGCGCCGGCCCGAGCGGGCGCCCGGCACGTCGCTGGCGAAGTCCGCCGACGGGGTCGCGACGAGATCCATCCGGCCGAGCACCGCGCTCGTGATGCGCCGCGAGCGCGGGTCGTGCAGGTCGTTGCCGTGCAGCGTCACCACGCGGTGGCGCGCGGCGACCGTCAGCGCGGGCCAGGCGGTGAGCCCGAAATGCGCGTGAACGATGTCGTAGGTCTCGCCCGCGTGGTGGCGACGCAGGTCGCGTGCCGCGCGTGCGTAGCTGCGCGCGCCGCCGGGGGAGAAGGCGTCGACGCTCACGTCGAGCCCGTCGATGCGCTGGAGCGCGTGGACCTGGTCGCGCACGAAGCTGCCGAGCGCCGGCCGCTCGGCGGACGGGTACATGTTCGTGACGACGAGCGCGCGCATCCCAGGTTGCGCAGGTTCACAGAGTCGGCCCCTTGGCGCAGCGCTCACAGAGCCGTCGCAGGATCGCCGCGAAGTTGCCACATCTGCGTCTGGAGTCGTCACGCGGCACGCCCGAGCATCGGACCCACACCCCGATCGCCACCACTGGGAGGCCGCAGATGCCGTATCGCATGATGGGCTGGATCCACGCAACGTTCTCGCGCGCGCTGCGTGACGAGCGCGGGCAGGGCACGGTCGAGTACGTGGGGCTCATGCTCCTGCTCGCGACCCTGCTGACGGGCGTCGTCATCGCCGCGGGCAAGCTGAAGGACGCCGGGATCGCCAAGGCGGTCGCAAAGGAGCTCAAGGACACGATCTCGTCCGTCGGCAAGGGCAAATAGGCACGGTGGGCGGCGGGAGGGACATGGTCCCACGGGGCTCGTCTGGGAACATGGCGGGCCCGTGGTTCCCAGTGGCCCTGCCCCGCAGCCCACCGCTCCAATCGGCGTCTTCGACTCCGGCGTGGGCGGGCTTACCGTCCTGCACGAGCTGCTCGTCTCGCTGCCGCAGGAGGATTTCCTGTACCTCGGCGACTCGGCGCGCTTTCCCTACGGCGACCGGACGCCGGCCGAGCTGCAGGCATTCAGCTGTCAGATCGGGGACGTGTTGCTCGAGCGCGGCGCGAAGCTCATCGTGGTGGCGTGCAACTCGGCGACGTCCAGCGCGCTCGAGGCGCTCCAGGTGCACGTCGCCGCGAGCGGGCACGCGGTCGATGTGATCGGGGTCGTCGGGCCCGAGTCGAACCTGGCCGTCGCGCAGACGCGCAAGGGCCGGATCGGCCTGCTCGCGACGGAGGCGACGGTCGCATCGGGCGCCTACGAGCGCGCGGTGCTCGCGGCGGACCCGCTCGTGCGTCTGGAGAGCGTCGCCTGTCCGGGGCTCGCGCAGATGAGCCAGACCGGCGCGCCGATCACCGAGGCGGACGTCGACCTCGCGCGCGGCTACTGCGCACGGCTGCGCGCGGAAGCGGTCGACACGGTCATCCTCGGCTGCACGCACTACCCAATGGTGCGCGGGCTCCTGCAGCGTCTGCTCGGGCCGGCCGTGGCGCTCATCACGTCGGGCGACGCCGTCGCGCGGCGCGTCGAGCAGGCGCTCGCGGTCCGCGAGCTGGCTAATCCGCGCGAGGGGGAGGGCATCTACCGGTTCCTGTGCACGGCCGATGCCAACGACTTCGCCCGGATCGGGTCGCGGTTCCTGCAGCTGCCGATGGGCACGGTCGAGCACGTGGACCTGCCGCGCGTGGAGGCACTTGTGACGTCGACCGGGCTCGTCACGTCGTCCGGAGGTCCTCGCTCGCGATGACCGGGCTTGTGACGTCGTCCGGAGGTCCTCGCTCGCGATGACCGGAGGACGAAACCTCTCTCCCGAGCGGTCCTATGGCCGCGCGGCCGACGGGCTGCGGCCCACGACGATCGAGCCGCACTTCGTCAAGCCCGCGACCGGCTCGGCGCTCATCACGCAGGGCGAGACGCGCGTCATCTGCACGGCGTCGGTGGACGAGAGCGTGCCGCGCTGGATGGCCGGCAAGGGCCGCGGCTGGGCGACGGCCGAGTACGGGATGCTCCCGGCGTCCACGGGCCAGCGCAAGCAGCGCGACATCACGAAGGGGCGAGCCGACGGGCGGACCGTCGAGATCCAGCGCCTCATCGGCCGCTCGCTGCGCGGCGTGATCGACTTCGGAGCGCTCGGCGAGCGCACCATCTATCTCGACTGCGACGTGCTGACCGCCGATGGCGGGACGCGCTGTGCGTCGATCACGGGCGCGTACGTCGCGCTCGACCTCGCCTGCCGGCGGCTCGTCGAGGAGGGCAAGCTCGAGCGCTCGCCGCTCACCGTCAGCCTCGCCGCCGTGTCCTGCGGCATGGTGAGCGGCGTCGCGCTGCTCGACCTCGATTACTCCGAGGACTCGACCGCGGAGGTCGACGCGAACGTCGTCATGACCGGCGAGGGCGGCCTCATCGAGGTTCAGGCGACGGCGGAGCGCACCCCGCTCTCGCGTGCTCATCTCGACGAGCTGCTGGCGCTGGCCGCGGGAGGGATCGACCAGCTGCGCGCCGAGCAGGCGCGGGCCGTCGCGTGAAGCTCGTCCTCGCCAGCCGCAACGCCCACAAGGCACGCGAGTTCGCCGTCCTGCTCGCGCCGCACGAGGTGCTGTCGCTGCCCGACGACGTCACGCTGCCGCCCGAGATCGGCGAGACGTTCGCGCACAACGCGCTCGACAAGGCCCGCGCCGCGATGCACGCGACCGCGATGCCGGTCGTCGCCGACGACTCGGGAATCGAGGCCGCGGCACTCGGCGGCGCGCCCGGCGTGCGCTCTGCGCGGTACGCCGGCGAGGACGCGACCGACGAGGAGAACCTCGCCAAGCTCCTGCGCGAGGCGCCCGCGGGCTCGCCGCTGGCCTACGTCTGCGCGCTGGTCTACTGCGACGCCGAGGGCACCGAGGAGGTCGTCGAGGGACGCTGCACCGGCACGCTCGCCGCGGAGCCGCGCGGTGATGGCGGCTTCGGCTACGACCCGGCGTTCGTGCCCGACGACATCGACGATGGCCGCACGATGGCCGAGCTCACGGTGGCGGAGAAGGACGCGATCAGCCACCGCGGCCGAGCTGCGCGTGAGCTGCTCGCCCGGCTCGGGAACCAGTGATGGTCCGTCCGGCAGTTCCTCGTACGCTTGGATCGTTCGCCAGCGCACCATGACCTACCCGACGAACCACTAGATGAGTGATTCCACGGGTTGCCCCGTGTTTGTCGAGGATTTCGGAGCAGCAGGGTCGAAGTCGGCGGTGCGTATACGCATCGCCGACCTGTGGGGGCCTCGATGGACGCCGACCTCGACCTGC
>JAWVGM010000106.1:0-5909 GCA_033855075.1 Solirubrobacteraceae bacterium
CCGATCGACTCCTTGTTGGCGTTGAGGTAGCGCACGAAGTCCTCGATGCCGCCCTCGTACTGAAACTCGGCCCTGGCCCCTTCGCCGCGCTCGTCGGTGATCGAGATCCTCAGGCCGCGCGTGAGGAAGGCCGTCTCGCGCAAGCGCTGCTCCAGGACGGAGAACTCCAGGTCGGTGGACTCGAAGATCTCGGCGTCCGGGAGAAAGGTGATCACGGTGCCGTGCTCGGACGAGGCCTCGCCCCTGTCGAGGTCGTTCTGCGGCTTGCCGCGCTGGTAGGCCTGACGCCAGACGTGGCCCTCGCGGCGGATCTCGATCTCCAGCAGCTCCGACAGCGCGTTGACGACCGACAGGCCGACGCCGTGCAGCCCGCCCGACACCTTGTAGCCGCCGCCGTCGCCGAACTTGCCGCCCGCGTGCAGGACGGTCAGCACGACCTCGACGGCCGGGCGCTGCTCCTTCTCCATGATGCCTACCGGGATCCCGCGCCCGTCGTCGACGACCGTGACGGAGTTGTCGGGGTGAATCGTGACGTCGACCCGCGTGCAGTGGCCGGCCAGCGCCTCGTCGACGGCGTTGTCGACGATCTCGTAGACGAGGTGGTGCAGACCGCGCACGCCGGTGGACCCGATGTACATGCCGGGTCGCTTGCGTACCGCCTCGAGACCCTCGAGCACGGTGATGTCCTGCGCGTCATAACTGCGCTCGCCGGTGCGCCCGTCGAACTTGCCGTCGTCCTTCGCCACTGATCCTCCGAACGTGAAGAAGCCCCGGGTCCGCGTCACTCTCAGACGGGCCGGGGCCGGGTCCTGCGTGTGCGCACAATGATAGCACAAGCGGCTACATAACTCTGCCTGCCACGTGTGACAAAATACCTGCAAAACAGCTACAAAAGAGCGGGACTCCGGGGTCCGGTCACGCCCGTCCCCGTGGTGGCCCGCGGCGCCCCGTCGTAGCGACGCAGCGCACCGCGCTCACGCGCTCGCCGCCGAGCCGCGCGTTGAGCTGCGCGACGAGCCCCGGGCCCATGAGATCGATCTCCGCTGTCCACACCGCCGACGAGCATTCGAGCGTCACCGTGCCCCCGCGTTCGGAGACCGGCGCGGCCTCGCGGGCGATCGCCGGACCGGCAGCTTGCTCCCAGACGCGCTGGACGTCGCCGAGCAGCGTGGCCGGCGCCAGACGCCCCGTCAGGGCCTCGATCGCCACCGCGAGCGGGCGCGGCGCCCGGCGTCGCGTCACGCCGCCACCGCGTCTTGCAGCACCGCGCCGTCGGCGACCGCGAGGCGGACGACCGCCGGCGCGTCGGCACCCGGCACATGCGCGAGATCGGTCGTCGTGATGACGCTCTGACCCTCGCCGTCCAGCATCCGCGCGAGCAGCGCGCGGCGGTCCGGGTCAAGCTCGCTCATGACGTCGTCGAGGAGCATGAGCGGGACGGCGCGCCGTGTCGCGGCCAGCGCCTCGCGCTCGGCGAGCAGCAGGGCGAGCAGCGCCAGGCGCTGCTCGCCCTGCGAGCCGTACGCGCGCAGCTCGCGGCCGTCGCGCAGCAGCCCGAGGTCGTCGCGGTGCGGCCCGTGGCCGGTGAAGCCGCGATCGAGGTCCGAGGCGGTGTGCTGGGCCAGCTCGGCGGCGAGCCCGGCGGCATCGGCGGCGCGCGAGCGGGGCTTGTAGCGCAGCTCCGCGATGTCGCCGAGGCCGAGCGCGGCGGCGATCGCGGTGAAGCGCGAGGCAAGCAGGTCGATAGCCGCGGCGCGGTCGTCGCGCAGCGCGATACCGTGACGTGCGAGCTCGGCGTCCCACGCCGGCAGCGAGCTCGGCGATGCACGCCCGCTGCGCACCCGCGCGAGCAGCGCGTTGCGCTGCGCGAGGGCTTGCCCGTAGGCGCGGCGGGTTGCCGAGCGCCCGGGCCACATCGCCGCGACCACCTGGTCGACGTGTGAGCGGCGCAGCGCCGGCGGGCCCTTGACGAGCTCGAGGCGGTCGGGCAGGAAGACGCAGATGAGCGGGCGCGACTGCACGTCGATGCGCTCGACGTTCACGCCGTCCGCCTGCAGGCGCTTGGCCTCCCCCGGCTCGAACCCGACGGTCAGCGCGTGCTCGGCGCCCTCCTCGTCGCGCAGGTCGACCTCGACGCGCGCGACCTTCGTGTCGAAGCGCACGACCTCGCGCTCGTTGGAGGTCCGGCACGAACGTCCGGTGCAGCCGAAGTACAGCGCTTCGAGCAGGTTCGTCTTCCCGGCCCCGTTGCGCCCGTGCACGACGGTCAGGCCGGCACCGAGCGCGACGTCGGCGACCGCGTAGCTGCGGAAGTCGCGCAGCCTCAGACGGGTGGCGATCATCGCCGTCTCGTGACAGCCGCCTAGACGTTCAGGCGGATCGGCATGATGAGGTAGAGGAAGCCGCTGCCGTCCGCCGACTCGATGAGCCCGGGGCGCAGCGGGCTGATCAGCTTCAGCACCAGGTCGCCGCCATCCGAGCTCTCGAGCCCGTCGCGCAGGAACTCCGGGTTGAAGCCGATCTCGAACGGTTCGCCCGCGAACGGCACCGGCAGCGTCTGGCTCGCCTCCCCGACGTCGGGTGTCTGCGCAGAGACCGTGAGCTCGCCCTCGCTGAAGCGCAGGCGCAATGGGGCGTTCTTCTGCGCCATGAGGCTGATCCGGCGCACGACCTCTGTCAACTCCGCGGACGCCAGTGTCAGTTCGTGTTCAAAGGCGTCGGGAAGCAGCTGGCGATAGTTCGGGAACTGACCATCGATCAGGCGCGACGACAGCACGTCGCCGCCGATCTCGAAGACGATCTGGTTCGCGCGCACCGAGACCGTCAGCTCGTCCGCCTCGGCGGATTGCGAGATCCGCGCGAGCTCCTGCAGCGCGCGTGCCGGCACCGTCGCCTCGAACTCCCCGGCGAGGGGCACCTCGAGGCTCGTCTCCTTGACGCTCAACCGGTAGGAATCGGTCGCGACCATGCGTAGCTCGGAGCCCGAAGCGGACACGAGAATGCCCGTGAGGATCGGCCGCGTCTCGTCCCGGGAGGCGGACCGCGCAACACGGTTGATCGTCTCGACGAAGGCCTCCGCCGGCACCTTGACGACGGGGTCGCCACCCGGCTCGGGCAGCGGCGGGAAGTCTTCGGCGCGCAGCGTGCGGATGTGGAACGTCGCCGAGCCCGAGAGGATCTCGACGTCCTGCTCGGCGGGCCGCAGCTCGAGCGAGGCGTCGCCCCCCGGCAGCGAGCGGGCGATGTCGAGCAGCAGGCGGGCGGGCAGCACCACGATGCCCTCGCGCTCCACGGTGGCCTTGAGGGGAACGCGGAGTCCGACGTCCATGTCGGTGGCGCGGAGCTCTGCGCTGTCGGCGCCGGCGATGACTTGGACGCCGGAGAGGGCCTGAACGGCGCTGCGGGTCGACGCCACGCGGGAGACGACGCTGAGCTGCGCGAGCAGATCCGCAGAGGACGTCGCGAACTTCACGATGAGCACCTCGAATGATGTTGGTTAGAGGTCATAGGACCTGTGCAGTGTGTGCAGAAGGGCGAAGGAGTGCGGAGGATGCGGGCCGAGGGATTGCCGGGCGCCCGCGAACGAGTGGGGAGAGTGTGTCAAGTCGGACGGTCGGTCAGCCCGCGTCCGCGAGCCGGCGTTCGAGGGCGTTCACAGCCGCCTTCGCGGCGGGGTCGGCCGCGACCCGCTCGGCGGCGCGGCGGCAGGCGTATATGACGGTCGTGTGGTTGCGCCCGCCGAACTCGCGGCCGATGGCCGGCAGCGTCGCGCCGGTGTGCTCGCGAGCGAGGTACATCGCGACCTGACGAGGCCAGGCCACGCGCCCGCTGCGCCCGCTGGAGAGCAACTCCTCACGGGAGATCGAGAACGCCTCGCAGGTGAGCTCCTGCACGCGCTCGATGGTGAGCGGCTGGCGGGTAGCGCGGGCGTTGGGGTACAACCCGGACAGGACCTCGTCGGCGAGTTCCGCGTCGATGGGCCTGCGCGTGAGCGAGTGGTAGGCGACGACTCGGATGAGCGCTGCTTCGAGGGCGCGGGCGTTCGACGTGATGCGGTGGGCAATCGCGTGAAGGGCGCCCTCGTCGGCGAGCTCGACGCCGTCGTGGTGGACGCGCTTGCGGAGGATCGCGAGGCGGGTCGCGAGGTCGGGTGGGGCGAGCTCGGCCACGAGCCCGGACTGGAAGCGCTCGAGCAGGCGGGCCTCGAGGGCCGCCATGTCCGCGGGCAGGCGGTCACACGTCAGCACGAGTTGGCTGCCCGTCTCGTGGAGCGCGTTGAACGTGTGGAAGAACTCCTCTTCGGTCTTGGCCTTGCGCTGGAGGAACTGGACGTCGTCGATGAGCAGGACGTCGGTGTCGCGAAAGCGCGCCTTGAAGTCCTCGACGTCGCGGGCCTGGAGGGCGGCGCCGAACTCGTTCGTGAAGCGCTCGGCGGTCGTCGAGCGCACGCGCAGGCCGCCGCCGTGGGCGCGGATGTAGTTGCCGATCGCGAGCATCAGGTGCGTCTTGCCCAGGCCAGGTGGACCGTAGAGAAACAGCGGGTTGTAGGCCTGGCCGGGCAGCTCGGCGACGGCCAGCGCGGCGGCGTGGGCGAAGCGGTTGCCGTCGCCGATGACGAACTGGTCGAAGGTCAGCTTGGGATGAAAGCCCGCGTCGTCGTCGCAGCGCTCCGCCGCGCAGGACGCCTGCCCCTGCGGCGCGCCGGGCGCCTCGAGCGGCGCGTCGGGTGAGACGACGTCGATCGTCGTCGCCGGACCGAGCACGGTCGCGGCGCAGGTCTGCAGCACGCGCGCGAAGCGGTCGGCGACCCACCCGCGGATCTCCTCCGGCGCGCCGACGACGAGCGTGTCGCCGTGCAGCGCGCGGGCCGTCAGCGGCGCGAGCCAGATCTCGAACGTCGCGTCGGGGACGGCACGGCGCAGCTCGTCGCGGATCGACGCCCAGTGACGGGCGAGCTGCGGGTCTTGGCCGGAGGTCATCGACTCCTTCGGAGGGGCGCTTGAGCAGGGACGGCGAAGGGCCCCGCAGCGCTGCCGGGGACGGCGAACATACCAGCGGCCGGCGGCCCCGCCGGGCCCTGCTCGCGCGGCGCGCGAGTACAGGCCGCACGTCGCGAGAAAAACCTCTGCAGGGCCTGTGGCGGCGGCGGTGCGGTAGGATCGACGCCGCATGAAGCGCACCTACCAGCCCAAGAAGCGCAAGCGTGCCCGCAGCCACGGGTTTCGCAAGCGCATGCAGACCAAGGCCGGCCGGCTGACGCTCAAGCGCCGCCGGGCCAAGGGCCGCAAGCGCCTCACGGTCTGACGCCCGCGGGTGACTAGGCTCCGTCCCATGGACGAGCCGCTGCCCCGAGCGCGGAGTGCACGCCGCGTCAAGCGCGGCCGCCTGTCGCGCAGTGCGGAGTTCGAGCGCGCCTATCGCCAGGGCCGCTCGCACTCCAACCGTCATCTCGTGCTGTACGCGTTCCCGCGCGGCGGCGAGGACGAGGCCCGCCTCGGCGTGTCGGTGTCGCGCAAGGTCGGCGGCGCCGTCGACCGCAACCGCGTCAAGCGCCTGCTGCGCGAGGCCTACGCGGCCGAGCTGAGCGCGGTGCCGGCCGGCCACGACGTCGTCGTCGTCGCCCGTCCGAGCGCGCGCGAGCTGGCCGAGCGCGAGGGTCTGGAGGGCGTGCGCGGGGCGCTGCGCGAGCTGCTCGAGAAGGCGGCCCGCACGTGAGGATGGCCGTGCGGATCGTGCGCGCGCCGATCCTGGTCTACCAGCGCGTGATCTCTCCGGCGCTGCCGCGACGCTGTCGCTACGAGCCGACGTGCTCGGCATATGCGGTCCGGGCGCTGCAGCAGTTCGGCATACTTCGCGGGCTGGTTCTGGCGACGTGGCGCGTTTTGCGCTGCAACCCGTTCAACCACGGT
>JAWVGM010000107.1:0-9910 GCA_033855075.1 Solirubrobacteraceae bacterium
ACGGCCACGAGCTCGACGACGCGACGATCCCCCAGGAAGCCGGCCTCAACGAGCGCGCGGTCAGCTTCACGAAGGGGTGCTACGTCGGCCAGGAGACCGTCGCGCGCCTCTATTACAAGGGCAAGCCGAACCGCCATCTGCGCGGTCTGCGGCTGACCGAACCGGCGCCGAGCGGCGCCGAGCTGCGTCTCGGCGAGAAGGTCGTCGGCAAGCTCGGGACATCGGTGGTCTCTCCCGCGCGCGGTCCGATCGCATTGGCGCTCGTGCGCCGCGAGGCCTCCCCCGGAGATGTGCTCGAGGTCGAGGGCGGCGCGAGTGCCGAGGTCGTCGAGCTGCCGTTCGGGCAGTGAGCGCCGGGTGAGGCGCGGTCAGCGCAGCGGCGCGATTGGCATTTCGAAGAACTCGTATCGCAGGTCCACCCCATCCGGTCGCGCCGCGCGGTCGGTCGCGATCGTCAGCGTTCCGTAGGCCTGGTTGAACGGGGGCGGGTAGTCCGCGCCGCGGGGCACGCTGAGCACGATCCCATCACCAGCTGTGCCGGGAGTGAGTCGGTGCGTATCTGACCCGTTGAGCGTCACGGTGCGCTCGCGGGCCTTGAACAGCATCGTGCGCAGGCGCTCGAGGCCCGCGACCTGGACGCCCTGGATTCGCACGAACACCATGGCGTTCGGCGACGGGGCAGCGGGGACACGGACCGTCTCGGCCCAGCGCGCCGAGACGGTGCCGATCGGACGCGGCGCACCGCAGCGCTGCGCTCCACGAGCGAGCACGATCCACGCCGGCCCGCTCTGTGTGGTGACCGGGCGATAGCGGCACAACATCGCCCGTGTGGCTTCGGGCGTATCGAATTGGACAATCCGCCCGTCGGGATCCACGCGAGGTCTCATGAGGATGCGCTCGGGGGCGTCGGCCCGCCGGAGCTTCTCGGCGTTCAGATGGTCGAGGTCGCTGGTGTATGCCTGAAAGTTCTGCGGCACGGGCAGCGGCGTCCACCGCCATGTGGCCGCCCATACGATCGCGGTGTCCGTCGGTACGACGTGCACGGTGTGGCCGTCGAGGGCGTGCGCCGTCGCGGGTTGCAGGCGGGCGGTAATGAGGATCTGTTTTCGGCCCGCGGCCATGATCTGCGCCCGCTCGTTCGGACTCAACAGCGTCTTCGTCTGGTCGATCGCATGTCCGGCGCGGTGCAGCGGAGCGATGACGTCGTTGATGCGCAGACTCGATCCGACGAGCAGCGCTGCCAGCGCGACCGCCATCGTCGCGAGCCCGACGAATCGCAGTCGCGCATCCCACGGGAGCGCCATCAGCGCTGGGAGCAACGCCCCGAAGTAGAAGATGCCGTGACTCACGCCCTGGCGGACGAAACCCGTCTTGAACGAGAAGAACGCCAGCACCGTCCAGAGCGCAGCGACGCCGAGACGGCGGCCGGGCGCGAGCTCGGGCGTCGTCACCCACGTCGCTGAGAGTCCCAATAGGAACAGCAACAGCGCAGCGGAGTACTGCCAGCGCAGCAGTGGGTCATCGAGCATCATGGCCTCCGAATAGCCCGACACGATCTGCGATGCGGTGCTGACGAAATCGGGCAATGCCGCGAGCGGCTGGCCGGCCAACAGCCATGCCGCCACGAGCGCGACGACGGCCGATGCACAGAACACCGCAAGCAGGCGGACCGGATCACGTGATGTCGCGACGAAGAGCAGCGCCACGGCGCCGATCGCCAGGATCGAAGCCCCGACGTTGATCTTGATGAGGACCTCGACGGAGCCGAGCGCTGCCGCCAGGACGGCAAAGGCGATGACCTCCCGGCGGTCGCGCTCTTCGACGAGCAGTCGCACCGCCCACGCGAAGATGAGCGGCGGCAACGCGACTGCCACCAGCGGCGCCATGACCAGTAGCAGAAGCGCGGAACCGAGCCAGCCAAAGCTCCGCCGGCCCATCTGCCAGAGCAATGCGAACAACGCGACCCGCGTCGCCGTCTCGTACACGAACGCCATCGCACCGGTGGCCCCGTACCAGTACGTGGGAAGCCGAAGGAATCCCAGCGGCCCGTACGTGTACACGAGGTCGCGACCCCACACGAGATCGCTTCGGATGCCCATGTGCATCGCCGCCTGCCATGACGGATCGAGACCGGGGGCCGGCGACAGCGGCATATCGGCCCAGCCGAACACGGCGATGGCGAGACCGAAGAGCACGGCCGGCGCGATAACGCGCAGCGCTTCGAGGACGGTGTCAGCCCGCAGCCGCTCGAACGCGCGGTCACGCATGGTGGCCGCCGACGCCATGGCGGCGCAGATTATGCGATCCCGGTTACGTTAGGTGACTTGGGCCGCCGCGGGAGAGTCCTGGTCATGGGTGGAGCCGGCTTCGTCGGAGCGAACCTCTGCGTGCGCCTCGCGGCCGCCGACTGGGACGTTGTCGCGTTCGACAATCTCAGGCGCCGTGGCTCAGAGCTCAACCTTGCGCGGTTACGCGCGGCCGGCGTGATGTTCGTGCATGGCGATGTGCGTTCGCTTGACGACGTGCTCGCGCTCGGCGCTGCTGACGCGCTCGTCGAGTGCTCGGCCGAGCCCTCCGTGCTGGCCGGGATCGGCGGGTCGCCGGATTATGTGGTGCGGACGAATCTCCTCGGCGCCTACCACTGCTTGGAGCTTACGCGGCGCCACGGCATGCAGATCGTGTTCATCTCCACGTCGCGGGTGTATCCAGTGGCGACGCTCGAGCGAGCGCGGTTCGCCGAGCGCGAAACGCGCTTCGAGTGGGCCGACGACCAGGAGATACCGGGGCTGTCCTCGCGCGGTGTGTCCGAGACGCTGCCGCTCGACGGGGCACGCACGCTGTACGGCGCCTCCAAGCTGTCGGCCGAGCTGCTCATCGCGGAGTACACGGAGACCTACGGCGTCCCGTCGGTGGTGAACCGGTGTGGAGTGATCGCGGGTCCGTGGCAGATGGGCAAGGTTGACCAGGGCGTCTTCACCTTCTGGTTGATCGCTCACGTGCTGGGCCGCGACCTGCAGTACATCGGCTACGGAGGCCGGGGCAAGCAGGTCCGCGACATGCTGCATGTGGACGACCTCGTCGACCTTGTCGTCGCCCAGCTTGAGGATCCGCAGCATTGGAGCGGAGTCACTGCGAACGTCGGCGGTGGGCGCGACATCTCGCTCTCCTTGCAGGAAACGACCGCGTTCTGCCGTGAGCTCACCGGCAACACGGTTTCCGTCACGGCCGGCGAGGACGCTCGCCCAGGCGATCTGCGCATCTATCTCTCAGACTGCACGCACCTGTTCGGGCTGACCGATTGGCGCCCGGCGCGCGACGCGCGAACGATCCTTGCCGACACGCTGGAATGGATCCGTGCGAACGAAGACGCGGTCGTCGCGGCGCTGTCCGCTTAGTCCTCCTAGACTCCCGACCCGTGCCCACCGCGATCGTCACGGGATCGGGAGGGCTGATCGGATCCGAAGCGGTCTCGCATTTCGTCAGCGCGGGCTACGACGTGGTCGGCGTCGAGAACGACATGCGTGCCCGTTTCTTCGGACCCGACGCCTCGACGGCTCGCACGACCCAGCGCCTGATGGGAGCCCATCCCGAGTTTCGCTCGGTCGAGCTCGACATCCGTGACGCTGACGGTCTCTTGGGGCTCTGGACGTCGTGCCGGGCCGATCTGGAGGTGATCATCCACACGGCAGCGCAGCCGAGCCACGACTGGGCGGCATCCGACCCGCACGCGGACTTCACCGTTAATGCGACAGGCACCCTGAATCTGCTCGAAGCGACGCGCCGCATCAGGCCGGACGCGTCGTTCGTGTTCATGTCGACGAACAAGGTCTACGGCGATCGCCCGAACTTCCTCGAGCTCGAAGCCGGCGAGGAGCGACTCGAGCTTCCCGCTGGTCACCGCTACTTCCGCGGCATCGACACGTCCATGTCCATCGATCGCAGTCTGCACTCGCTGATGGGAGTCTCCAAGGCCGCCGCTGATCTCATGGTCCAGGAGTACGGCCGCTATTTCGACATGCCGACCGTCTGCTTCCGCGGCGGTTGCCTCACCGGACCCAACCACCAGGGCGCTCAGCTGCATGGGTTCCTCGCCTACCTCATGAAATGCACGGTCACCGGTGACCCTTACACCGTGTTCGGCTACGACGGCAAGCAGGTCCGCGACAACATCCACGCAAGCGACGTCGTGAGCGCAATGGAGGCCTTTCACCGGCAGCCGACGTGCGCCGCCGTCTACAACCTCGGTGGCGGCCGCGAGTCCAACTGCTCGATGCGAGAGGCGATCGCCGCGTGCGAGCGCATCGCGGGGCGGTCGCTTGACTGGAGCTACTCCGCGAAGGCGCGAACCGGCGACCACCGCTGGTGGATCTCCGACCTGGACGAGTGGCGCCGCGACTACCCCGATTGGGAGCTCGAGTACGACCTCGAGACCACGTTGCGCCAGATCCACGACCAGAACGTCGAACACTGGACGGCGCCGGCGTAATGAAGGTCTCCGTCGTCATCCCGGCCCACAACGAGGCCGACGTGATCGCGCCCACCGTCACGGCGGTCGTCGCGGCGCTCGCGGACGCTGGTCGCGACTACGAGATCGTCGTCGTCGACGACGCTTCGACCGACGGGACCGGCCGCATCGTGCAGCAGATCGCCGCCGACAACCCACGTGTGCGCTGCCTGCGCTCGCATTACTCCAACGGCTACGGCTTGGCCGTGCGCGCCGGCCTGGACGTCTTCGCAGGCGACGCGGTCGCCATCGTGATGGGCGACGGGTCCGACGACCCGCTCGACCTGGTGCGCTACTTCGACCTCATCGAGGAGGGCTACGACTGCGCGTTCGGCTCGCGCTTCGTCGAGCGCGGGCGCGTGCACGACTACCCGCGCTTCAAGCTCGTCGTCAACCGGCTGGTCAACGCCGGGATTCGCATGATCTTTCGTCACGGTTACGACGACACCACGAACGCATTCAAGGCCTACCGGCGCGAGGTCGTCCACAACGTGGCTCCGCTCGTGTCCCATCACTTCAACCTCACCGTCGAGCTCCCGCTCAAGGCCATCGTGCGCGGGCACTCCTACGCCGTGATCCCCATCAGCTGGACCAACCGAGCCGCGGGTGAGTCCAAGCTCGGGCTCCGCGAGATGGGGTCGCGCTACGCCTACATAACGCTGATGGTCTGGCTCGAGCACCACCTCGCGCGCGGCGATTACCGTCGTCACGACTACCGCGACCACCGGCCGGCGGCGCGCGAAGCCGGATCGGACCTCGCGCCTCCGCGTCGGCTCCGGCGCCGCGCCGCCCGCCCGCGGCGCTGATGGACGAGCCCACAGCCGCGCCAGGCCGCGGGCGCCTACGCCTCCTCGCAGGGATCGCCGTCTCCGCGGTCTCACTCGGCGCAGTGGCCCTGTGGGCGACCAAGCAGGAGCCGCCACGCTTTCCCACGGCGCCCGGAGACATCGCACTCATCGGCCTCGGAACCCTCGTGTACGCGATAGCGACACTCGCGCGTGGCTATCGCTGGCACACGATCCTGCGCCATGGCGGCATCGACCACAGCCCCGTCGACGCCTTCGCGCTCGTCGCCGTCGGCTACATGGGCAACACCGTGCTGCCGGCGCGCGGCGGGGAACTGCTGCGCATCGTGCTTCTCGGCGAGCGATCCAGCGCGCGCCGGCGCGAGATCCTCGGAACCGTGCTCGGCGAGCGGTTGCTCGACGCCGCGACGCTCGCACTGCTCTTCGTCATCCTGACGCTCGCACATGTCGCGGAGAACCCGGCCGGCAGCCGGCCCGGAGTGATCGCCGCCGGCACGCTCGTGCTCGGTGCGCTCGTGATTGTCAACTACCTGCGCCTACGCCGGCGCGGGCACTTCGAAGGGTTCGCCGCACGCGTGCGGCCGGTCGCCCGGGCCGCCAAGCCGCTGCTCACGTCGCTGGGTGCCGCGCTCGCCACGCTGACGCTCGGCGTGTGGCTGCTGGAGGGGCTCATCGTGTGGCTCGTTGGGCATGCACTGCATGTCGACATCTCGCTCCTCGAAGCGTGCTTCGTGCTCGTGCTCACCGCATTCTTCTCGCTCGTGCCGGCCGCCCCGGGCTACGTGGGCACGTTCGACGCCGCCGTCGTGTTCGGCCTCAAAGCACTGGACGTGACCGGAGGCCAGGCGGTCGCCTTCGGTGTGCTCCTGCGCTTCATCCTCTTCTTCCCGATCACGATCGTCGGGCTGGTGGCGCTCATAGCGCGCTACGGAGGCCTGCGGCGGCTGCGACGGGCTTGACAGCCTCCGAGAGGAACCGCTCGACGGCCTCCGCTCCCGCCCCGGGGTCGAGCGGCAGCGCCGGCACGTCCTCGTGGCCGGCGAGCCAGGTCTGGACGATCCGCGCCTCCGCCACCGCCTCGGCGGAAAGCTGCGCCACGCCGCCGCGCGGGTGAGCGCCGCGCAGCGCCGCCGCGGTGCGCTCGCCGACGTCGCCCGCGTCCTCCAACGCGACCCAGTCCGCCACCCGCCCGCCGACGAGCCAGAACGCGTCATAGCGCGCGGCCTTCGGATGCGGTGCCAACACGAGACGCGGCCGGGCGTGGGTGGCGGCAAGCGTCCCGTCCAGCGCGCCCACGAGCTCGCTCAGCCGCGCGCGGCGGCGGCGCAGCCACGCTGCTCGCTCGTAGCGCTGCTCGGCCGCGGCCTCGCGCATCTGCTCCCCGATGTGCGCGATGAGCGCCGCGCCGCCGTCGCCGTCGCCGGTGAACAGCCCGAGCGCCTCATCCAGGCGCCGGCGGTACAGGTTGGGATCGAGGTCGTTCAGGCAGGGCGACAGGCAGCGGCCCATCTGCCCGTACGCCGACGGCCACGGGCGCAGGCGCAGCTTGCGCCCGCAGTGGCGCAGGCCGAAGAGCGAGTCGAGCTGCTCCTTGAGCTCGACCGCCGCGGCCCGGCTGCGCAGCGGTCCGATCGTGACCGCGCGGCCGGCTGCGGGCTCGCGCGCCACCTCCAGGACGGGGTACGCGATGTCGAAGCGGCAGCGCAGGTAGACGAACGCGTCGTCGTGCTTGTGGATGACGTTGCCGGGCGGGCGCAGCTCGCGGATGAGCCGGTGCTCGAGCACCAGTGCGGCGAGCTCGGAATTCGTCGTGCGGTGGTCGACGAGCGCGGCGTGCTCCGTCCAGCCCTCCGCCCGCGCCGCGGAGTCGAGCGATCCCGGCGAGAAGTGCGCGCGCGCCCGGCTGCGCAGCGCGACCGACTTGCCGACATAGAGCACCTGGCCCGCGGCGTTGCGCACGATGTAGACGCCGGGCTCGTCGGGGAGGCCGCTGAAGTCCAGGCGGTGACGCTTCACCGAACCCGCGCCGATCGTGCGTCCGGCGCGCGGGCGGGGACGTCGCCGTATCGGGCCCAGCGCAGCGAGCGCCTCGCGCACGGTCGTCGCGTGCGCACACAGCCGCCCGAAGAGCGCGCAGAACACCCGCGCGCACGTCTCGGCGTCCGCGAGCGCGCGGTGCTGGACCTCGACCTCGATGCCCAGCGCGTCGGCCAGCGCCGCGAGGCGGCGCTGGCGCACGAGCGGCGCGAAACGGCGAGCGAGTGCGACCGTGCACAGCACCGGCGGGTCGGGCCAGCGCAGGTCCGCGCGCGCGAAGGCCTGGCGCAGGACGCGGCGGTCGAACGCGGCGTTGTGGGCGACGAGAATACGTCCCCCGATTTGCTCGGCGAGATCGGGCAGCACCGCCTCGGCGGGAGGCGCGGCGTCGACCATGTCCTGGCCGATCTGGGTGAAGCGCTGAATCGCCCGCGACAGCGGCGCCACGCCGTGGACGAGCGTCTCCCAGCGGTCGTGCAGCTCGCCGCCGCCGACGAGGACGGCACCGACCTCGGTCAGCTCGCAGGCGTCTGCGGCCAGGCCGTTCGTCTCCGTGTCGACGACGAGAAACTCCGCGGTCGCAAGCGGCTGATCGAGCAACTCCATCGGCCCTGAAGGGTTGCGTGCGCAGAGGACACCTTGCACGAGCCATTGCAGCTCGATGCCGTTGGGTACGGTTCGGCGACAGCCGCTGCGGAGACAGACGTCAGGAGGATGGTGAGACCGGTCCACGCGACCCGCACGACCTCATGGGGCGCCATCGCGGCCTCTGTGGCTCTCGCGCTCGGCGCCGGCGGCTGTGGTGACGATGGCGACTTCGGCAACGTGCCGCGGCCGCCAACCGAGATCACCGTCGGCGCGACGATCGCGCCCAAGCGCGTGTCGGTCTCGCCGGCCCGCCTCGGCGGCGGCCCGATCGAGCTGCTCGTCTCCAACCAGACGCGGACGTCACAGCGGCTCACGCTCGCCAGCGAGACGCTCGCGACCGGCGGGCACACGCTCAAGCAGGGCACCGGACCGATCAACCCGGGTGACACCGCGTCCCTGAAGGCGACCCTCGACCCCGGGACCTACACCGTCTCCGTCGAAGACGACGGGATCGCGCCGGCGCGGATCGTGGTCGGGCCGAGGCGTCCGAGCGGGCAGGATCAACTCCTGCAGCCATAGCCAGGCGCCGCTCCCGATGCCATCATGATCCCCTGCAAATGCGCCATCGACAACCGATTCTCGTCGTCGTCGCCGCGGCGGCGTTGCTGACGATCGCGGGCGTGCTGCTCGTGATCGGCGGCTCCAGCGCAGCGCCGTCCAAGTCGCAGGCGCTGTTTCGCACGACGCTGCTCGCCGACGAGAAGACGACGCCCGAGGTGAAGAGCCTCCTGCGCGACGGCGGCGGCTTCGTCGCGCCCGAGATCCAGTTCACGGATGTCACCGGCGACGGGCGCTCTGATGCGGTGGTCCTCGTGGAGACCGGCGGCGTGGCCGGCGCGGTGGCGCTGTATGTCTTCAGCACGCACGGCAAGGCCGCCAACAGCGACCTGCGCGCCGTGTACCGCTCCCAGCGCCTGTATCGGACGACCGTGCAGACCACCGGCCAGGACCTTGCCGTGCGCGTCCCGCTGTTCAAACGGGGCGACGACGTGTGCTGCCCGAACAAGCTCGTGGAGCGCATCTACTCGTGGAGCGACGCCGCGAAGACGCTCGTCAAGCGCAGCAGCCGGGAGATCGCCGGCCCGAGCTGAGTTCGGGCTTGCCCGCGGCGCGCGCGGGCCTACGGGAACGGGGATGGCACCCACCGTCCAGAAACTCGAAAAGCGGGCTACGAAGCTCGCCAAGCGGGCACGCAAGGCCTGGCGCAAGGCGCGCAAGGAGCGCAAGCGGGTCGAGCGCAAGAACGGCAAGTAGGAGCGCAGGCGCGCCGGCTGACGGAGCCGCCGATGCCCGCGTGCAATACTTGCGTACATGCAAGCATCTATTGCGCACCCGCACTCGTCCTCGACGCCGGCCGCCGACAGCACCGCCGAGCTGGCCGAGTGCCTGCTCACGGTCTGGCGCAGCGTCATCCAGCAGGGCGGCGTCGACACGTACAAGATCTTCGAGGAGCTCGACGTCACGCTCACGCAGGTCAAGGCGCTCACGACGCTCGACACGGTTGAACTGACCGTCAAGGAGCTCGCCGAGCGCCTCGGGCTGTCGCTGCCCGGCGCGAGCCGCGCCGTCGAGGCGCTCGTCGTCCGCGATCTCCTGCACCGCCGCGAGGACGCGACCGACCGGCGCATGAAGCGCGTGTCGTGCACCGGCAAGGGCCGCGATGCGCTCGCCCGCCTGGACGAGGCCAAGCTCCAGGGACTCGAGTCGTTCGCCTCCGCCCTGCCGGCGTCGCAGCGCACGAGGCTGCTCGCCGCGCTGCGCCCGATCTTGGCGGGCATCGAGAAGACGGGCGCGACCCCATGACCAAGCGCATCGCCCTCAACGACGACAACCGCCGCTGGTGGACGCTCGCCGCCATGTGCTTCGCGCTGTTCATGGTCATGCTCGACAACACGGTCGTCAACGTCGCGCTGCC
>JAWVGM010000108.1:0-4353 GCA_033855075.1 Solirubrobacteraceae bacterium
GTAGCCGAGCGCGATCCAGCGCAGCGTCAGCCGCGACGCTCGCGAGCTAGCCGGCACGGCGCTGCCCGCGCATCGAGACCCAGCTGACGAACAGCAGCAGCACGAACGAGAGCACGAGCAGCACGACGCTCACCGCCGCCGCGCCCGACGTGTTGTCGGACTCGATCTGCCCGAACAAGAACACCGACGCGACCTCGGTCTTGAACGGGATGTTGCCCGAGATCAGGACGACCGACCCGAACTCGCCCAGCGCGCGGGCGAACGCGAGGCCCGCGCCCGCGGCGATCGCCGGCATGAGGTTGGGCAGCACGACGCGCAGGAAGGCCGTCCGCGGGCGGGCGCCGAGCGACATCGCCGCCTCCTCCATCTCGCGGTCAAGCTCGATGAGCACCGGCTGCACCGACCGCACGACGAACGGCAGCGTCACGAACAGCAGCGCCAAGGCGACGGCCGCACGCGTGAACCCGATGTCGAACGGCGCCGGCCCCTTCGGACCGTAGAGCGCGAGCAGCACGAGGCCTGCGACGATCGTCGGCAGCGCGAACGGCAGGTCGATGAGCGCCTTGACGAAGCGCTTGCCGGGGAACTCGTCGCGCACGAGTACCCAGGCGATCAGCGTGCCCGTGACGATGTTGATCACGACGACGATGAGCGACGCGATGACGGTGAACCGCATCGCCGCGAACGCCTGCGCACCCGTGATCGCGTCCCAGAACGCCGACCAGCCGCCGTGCGTCGACTCGGCGACGACGGCGGCCAGCGGGATCAGGACGATGAGGCTCAGGTACGCCGTTGCCAGCGCGCCGCCCACGACCGGGCCGGCGAGGCCCCGGCGGCGTCTCCTGACCCGGCGCGGAAGCGCAACGGCGTCAGCCCGTGCTGACACCGAGGCCCTTCTCGATGCGCTGCATGACCGAGTCCTTCGGGTCGAAGAACTTCTTCATGACCGTCGCCCAGCCACCGAACTTCGTGATGTTGAACTCCTTCGGCGGGTCCGGGTACTTCGTCTTGTCGACGAGGGACGGGATGACCGACCGGTAGCCCTTGGCCGCGAAGATCTTCTGCGCGGGCTTGGAGACCGCGTAGTCGACGAACGCCTTCGCCTTCGGCCCGGCGTCGGTTGTCACCGCGATCGGGTTCTCGATGAGGATCGTCTCGTCGGGGATGACGTAGTCGAGCTTCTGGCCCTTGGCGATCGCGGTGAGCGCCTCGTTCTCGTAGGAGATGAGGACGTCGCCCTTGCCGCCGGTGAACGTCTGGAGCGCCTCTCGCGCCGACTTGTCCTGCGAGGCGACGTTCTTGAACAGCTTCTGGAGGTAGTCCGTGGCCTGGGCCTCGGTCTTGCCCTGCTGGATCTGCGCGCCGTACGCGGCCATGATGTTCCAGCGTGCGCCGCCCGACGTGAACGGGTTGGGCGTCACGACCTGCACGCCGGGCTTGATGAGGTCCGCCCAGCCCGTGATGTGCTTGGGATTGCCCTTGCGCACGGCCAGCGCGACGACCGAGTGGGTGACGATGCCCTTCGTCGACGTGGCGCTCTGCCAGCCGGGCGAGACGAGCTTGTCGTCGACGAGCTTCGTGATGTCCGGCTCGAGCGAGAGCGCGGCGATGTCGGTCGGCAGGCCGGAGATGACCGCGCGAGCCTGGTCGCCGGAATTACCGTAGGAGGTCGTGAACGTGGTGCCCTTGCCCGCCGCCGTCTTCTCGAAGGCCGGCACGATCTCGTCGTAGGCCTCCTTCGGCGTCGAGTAGGCGACGAGGGACAGCTTGCCGCCGCCTCCGGAGCCGCTGTCGCTCCCCCCGCAGGCCGCGATGAAGAGCCCGCACGCGACGAGCAAGACCAGCACAGACGACTTCGTTGTCGAGTTCATATCGGGGAAAAATACACAAACCTGATCCGGATTGTGGTCTTTTCTCCCTTCCCGGTACCCCCGGGCCCCGCTTCAGCGGCCCAACAAGGCCAGCGGCGCCCCCCATGCCGAGAGCGGAACGGGCGGCAGGATGTGGTAGCCGCTGGCGAGGTTGACGCCGAGATCGTCCATCGCCCACTTGGAGAACGTGTCGGCGAAGCGCTCGTTGACGGGCGCGCACGAGCCGGTCGCGGGACCGCCGGCCCGGCAGGTCTCGCTGCTCGGGATGCGCTGGTCGAGCTCGTTGACGAGCGTGTCCGGGACGAGGGCGATGTCGACGACGTGGCCGAGCTCGTGCAGGATGACGCCGTTGACCTCGCGGATGCCGTACGTCCGGATGACCTTCGCGATGTCGACGATGACCTCGTAGTGGCGGCCGTCGAAGTGCGTGAGCCCGATCGGCCCCCCGCCCGGATCTCCGAAGGTGACCGTGACGAGGCCGTCGACGAGGCCGATGAGCCGCTGTGCCTCCGGGCGCGCGGAGGCCACGGCATTGACGAAGATGCGCTCGTCGTCGAGCGTCGAGCCGGCTGCGAAGGTGAACGTGGCCGCCCGCTGCTCGGTGGTGAGCAGTTGCGCGTGCGCGCGGTCGGCCTCCACCTGGGTCAGGCGAAACTGGGCGCCGCCGCCGGAGCCGTAGCGCTCCGCGGGCGCCTTGGACTGGCGCGTGACCACGACGAGCAGCAGGCAGACGGCGAAGAAGATCCCGACGCGAGCGCTCAACGTGTTCATCGACGCCACATCGGCGCGGTGAGCGCGGTTCGCCAGCCAGAGCGGAGAAATTCCCCGCATGGCCGATGCGCGGTGTGCCGAGCTATCGCCGTGAGCGAGGAGCAGCGCCTGGCGGAGCCTGCCACGTCTGCGGCGACCGTCACGACGACGAGTGCTGCGTCACGTGTCTCGCATGAAGTCTGCGCATCGCGATCTGCCCCCTGCTCTCGGTCCGCGCACCGAAGCTCCAGTCGCGCCACGGCGATGCCGATAGCCGTCACACGTCCTGCCTGTGCGACATCCGGCTGCCTCGATCCGAAGGGCTGGCATGAGCCGTCTGATGTTGCTCGTGGTGCTGGCGCTCCTCGCGCTCGCCATCGCGATGCCCGCGTCCGCGCCCGCGGCGACCTGTTCGCAGTACGCGACCCAGGCTGCGGCCCAGCAGGCCGCCGACACGACCGACGCCGATGGCGACGGCATCTACTGCGAGTCGCTGCCGTGTCCGTGCTCCAGCCAGGGCGGCGGCAGCAGTTCGCCGCCGCCTCCTCCGCTTCCGCCGCCGACGACGACGACGACGTGCAGCCGCCCGAAGGCCGTGCAGCGGATCATCTTCGGCAAGTCGAAGTACTCCCACATCCGCGCGCACTTCCTCGCTGCGGTCAAGAAGGGCTCGCCGCGCGAGCTGGTCGTCAATCGCAAGGGCACCGAGCAGCGGCGCGACAAGCTGCTCAAGGACGTCCCGACCCTCAACGGCTTCGACCGCGACGAGTACCCGCCCGCCGTCGGTCGCGGACGCGGCAGCAGGGCACTGACACGCGGGATCAATCCCGTCGGCTGGATCGCCGACGTTGCGTACGTCCCCTCCAGCGAGAACCGCTCGCACGGCTCGGCCATGGGCGCGAAGCTCAGGCGCTTCTGCAACGGGACGCGATTTCGCTACGTCTTCAAGTAGCTCGGCGGTGAGCTGCCGGAGGTGGGGGTGAGTAGTAGGCGATACTGGGCTCGAACCAGTGACCTCCGCCTTGTCGAGGCGGCGCTCTCCCAGCTGAGCTAATCGCCCTGGGAAACCGCGAGGATATCAACGAGACCTTGATGCGCATCACGCTCGCCCAGACGGAAAGCGTCCTCGGTGAGGTCGAGGAGAACTTCGAGCGCGCGCACGAGATCATCGTCGCTGCCGGCAAGGCGCACAGCGATGTCGTCGTGTTTCCCGAGCTGTTTCTGACGGGGTACGCGCTCGGCCGCGTGGACAAGGATGTCGCGCTATCGACCGACGATCCGCGGCTGCTCGCGCTCGGCCGGATCGCACCCGAGACCGATGTGCTCATCGGCCTCTACGAGGACGGTCGCGGCGTGCACAACTACAACTCCGCCGCCTACTACGACTCAGAGACGCTCGTCCACACGCACCGCAAGCTCTACCTGCCGACGTACGACATCTTCGAGGAGCGCAAGTTCTTCTCGCCCGGGCAGTCGCTGCGCGCGTTCGACACGCGGCAGGGACGCTGCGCGACGCTCATCTGCAACGACGCCTGGCAGCCGCACCTCGCGTTCCTCGCGATCCAGGACGGCGCCCGCGTGCTGTTCGTGCCGACGAACTCGTCGCAGAGCCGCTTCCCCGAGCAGTACGACTCGAAGACCTACTGGCACGACATCACGGTCTTCTACGCGCGCATGTTCGAGTGCTTCGTGGTGTTCGTGAACCGGGTCGGCGAGGAGGCCGAGCACCTGC
>JAWVGM010000109.1:0-6448 GCA_033855075.1 Solirubrobacteraceae bacterium
CCGCCCAGACGCCGCCCGCGGTCGCCGACGGGTAGGCGACGACGAAGCCCGAGCGCCGCGACTCGGGCGTCAGCTGCGTCGACTGCTCCATCTGCGCGCCGCTGCCGCTGGCGAAGTGCAGCGCGAGCACGAGCGGCGCCCGCCTGCCGCGCGCCTTCGCGGGCACGCGCAGGATCGTGTCGAGCGGAGCGCCGGAGACCGTCTTCGGCGGCGCCGTGGCCGCGGCGGCGCAGGCGCCTGAGACCGGCCGGGCGGGGAGCGGCGGCCGGGCTGTCGTGGCCGAGCGCGTGGCCGGCTCGTCCGAGGATCCGCAGGCGCCGAGGAGCAGCGCGGCGGAGGTCACGACGAGGGCAGCCGGAGCACGCACGCCGCGAGTCTAGATCGCCCTGGCGCAGCCCCGCTGCGGTTGGCGGACGGCAGGCGGGATACCCTCCGGGCATGAGCAACGCGCAACGACTCGTCGTAGTCGTCGGGGCCCTGATCGTGCTCGGCGGTGGCTTCGTCCTGCTGTCTCCGGGCAGCAACGACACCAAGACCACCGCCACGACACCCGCCGCCACGACCGGCGCACCCGCCGCGACCACCACGACGGACGCGGCCACGACCACCGCAGCGCCGCAGCCCGCCTCCACGACGATCCGCGTCGCGGGCGGCAAGCCGGCCGGCGGCGTCCAGACGATCACGGCGCGCAAGGACGATGTCGTACGGATCGTGGTGACCTCCCCCGACACGACGAGCGAGGTCCACCTCCACGGCTACGACATCAAGCGCGAGCTGAAGGCCGGCGGCTCCGTGAGCTTCTCGTTCAAGGCCAGCGCCGAGGGCATCTTCGAGATGGAGCTCGAGGGGACCGCCACGCAGATCGCGAAGATCGTCATCGAGCCGTAGGCCCGCTCGGGGCGCCGACGACAATGCCCCGGAGCATGCGCGTGGCGGCCGAGCCGGACCCGATCTAGATCCGGACCGCTCGCCGCGCGACCGGCGGCGCGGTCTCGGCGAGGAAGCGCTCCAGCGGCTGCGGCTCGCCGAGGTGGTAGCCCTGGCCGTGCGTGACGCCCAGATCACGCAGCAGGTCGACCGTCTTGTCGTTGCCCACGTGCTCGGCCACCGTCTGCTTGCCGAGCCCGCGCGCGATGTCGACGACGGCCTTGATGACGAGCCGGTCGGTCGGGGTCGAGCAGCAGTCGCGGACGAACTCGCCGTCGATCTTGAGGATGTCGAAACGCACGTGCTTGAGGTAGTAGAAAGAGCCAAAGCCGGCGCCGAAGTCATCCAGCGCGAAGTGACACCCGAGCTTTGCGAGCTCGTCGGAGAACTCGCGCGCCTTGGCGATGTTCGCGATCGCCGCCGTCTCGGTGATCTCGAAGATGACGCGGCTGGGATCCAGGCCCGTGTCGCGCAGCTCGCGCTCGATGACGCGCAGCATCTCGGGATCGCCCATCGAGGCGCCCGAGAGGTTGATCTCGACACGCGGTCGTGCGCCAAGCGGCTCGCCGTGCGCGGCGACCGCGCGAATCGCGCGCGCGACGGTCATCGCATCGATCTCCTGGATCATCCCCAGCCGCTCGGCCGTCGCCAGGAACGCGGCCGGGGGAATGAGATCGCCCTGCTCGTCGCGCATCCGCAGCAGAACCTCGAACTGCGTCATCAACCCTGTGTTGAGATCGAGGATCGGCTGCGCGACGAGCGCGAAGCGATCCTCGTCGATGGCGACCCGGATGCGCTCGGCCCAGGTGATCCGGCCCCGCATCCGCGCCTGCGCGTGGTCGCCGCGGACGTGGACGGCGATCTGGTTGCGTCCCGCCTCCTTGGCGTCGTACATCGCGACATCGGCGTTGACCAGCACGTCCTCGCCGCTCAGCTCGTCGGCACCGTCGAACATCGCGACGCCGATGCTGGCCGTCATCGCGCGGCCGTTGGCCCCGGGCACGGCGATCCGCTCGGCCCGCATCGCCTCGATGAGATCGCCCGCGACCCGCTCTGCCTGAAGGGCCGTCGCGCGCGGCAGCAGCACGGCGAACTCGTCGCCGCCGAGCCGTGCCAGCACGTCGCTATCGCGCAGCCGCGCGGCGAGCACCGTCGCGACGCGTGCGATGACCTGGTCGCCCGCCTGGTGGCCGAGCGTGTCGTTGACGTACTTGAAGTGATCGAGGTCGAGCAGCAGCAGCGCGCCGCCGGTGCCGTAGCGCCGCACGAGGTCGGCGTGCGTGTCGAGCTGCTCGGCGAAGCTCGAGCGGTAGTGCAGGCCGGTCAGCGGAACGTGCGTCGCGAGGTAGTGCAGGTTCTCCTCGTAGCGGCGGCGGTGCGTGACGTCCTGCACCTGGACGAGGAAGCGGCGCGGGGCGCCCTCGTCCTCGTCCTCGATCGTCGTCGCCTGCAGCGCGACCCAGATCGACGCCCCGCCCGCATGCAGGATGGGCGCCTCGTCCTTGTAGTGCGTGCGCTCGCCCTGCAGCAGCGCGCCGATCGCGCGGCGGTCATAGCCGCCCTCGACCGTATGGATGAGCGCGTCGAACTGCGTACCGGCAAGCTGCGCGGCGGTATAGCCCGTGAGGTCGCAGAGCGCGCTGTTGACGCGCACGATGCCGCCGTCGGCATCGGTGAGCGCCATCCCCATCGGCGAGCCCTCGAAGGCGCTGCGAAAGAGCCGCTCCGCCGTCGCGAGCTCGGCCACGGCGCGCCGGCGGGCCGACGTGTCGCGGATCGCGGAGGAGATCATCACGCCTTCGTCGGTGTCGATCGGGCTGAGGCGGATCTCGGCGGGGAACTCGGTTCCGTCCTTGCGCAGGCCGTAGAGCTCGAGGTTGTCGCTGCGGTTGACGGTGTCGCGCACGTATCGCTTGATATGCCGGCGGTGCTGCGCGCGCATGCGCTTGGGGACCAGCTCGGAGATGCTCTGGCCGACGAGCTCCTTGCGGCCGTAGCCGAAGAGGAGCTCGGCCTCCACGTTGACGAGCACGATGTGGCCGTGGTCGTTGGCGATCACCATCGCATCGGGAGCCGCCTCCAGCAGCGCGCGGAACTTGCGCTCGGAGCCCCACAGCAGCCGGTCCCCGCGCATGAGCCGGCGAACGACCCAGTAGTACGAGCTGCTCGTCCGGTAGAGCAGCCAGCGCAGGAACTCACCGACCGTGATCACGGCGGGTTCGACATCTTCGAGGTCGCCGCCCCCGGCCCCCGCCATGCGGGCTCCTGCTCGAACTTCAGCATGAGGTTGCGCCTGCGGAAGTGACGAAACAGCGGGCCGTAGGTGAAGCGCTGGAAGTTGGCGGCCGCGTTGCCCCACGGGTCGGGATCCATGAACGGCATGAACTTGTCGGGGAAGCCGGGCATCGTGCAGCCGATGCAGATGCCGCCCGCGTTCGGGCAGCCGCCGATGCCGTTGACCCAGCCGCGCGCGGGGACGTTGCAGAGCGCCGCCGGGCCCTTGCAGCCGAGCTTGACGAGGCAGCGCGGATCGTTGCCGTAGGTCTTCGCGAACAGCCCCTGCTCCGTGAAGCCCGCGCGACTGCAGTTCTCTCTCGTAGAGCGCGCGAACAGGCGCGCCGGGCGCAGGCGATCGTCGAGCACGGGGGGCGGGGCGACGCCGCCGGCGAACAGGACGAGCTCCAGGAGCGTGGAGGTCATGTTGTCGGGCTGCGTGGGACAGCCGGGAAGGCAGACGATCGGGACGCCCAGGCGCGAGGTCCACGACCAGCCGAGGAAGTCGGGCAGGCCCATCGCGCCCGTGGGGTTGTTCTTCATCGCCGGCACGCCCCCGTAGGCCGCGCAGGTGCCGACGGCCATCACGACCGCGGCCTTCGGTGCGAGCCGGTCGATCCAGTCGTTGACGGTGATCGGCTGGCCGTCGAGCGGGTCGACGCCGAAGCCCGTCCAGTGGCCCTCGCCGCTGCGCCGCTCGTCACCGATCGCGCCCTCCACGACGAGCACGAACGGGCCCAGGCTGTCGTCCTCCGCGTCGTACCAGGCCTGCAGGAACTCGTCGCCGGATTCGAAGGCGAGCAGCGGGTTGTGCATGACGACCTTGGGGCTGCCGGGAATCACGCCGCTCAGCAGGTCTTCGAGGCTCGGCGAGGTGGCGGACGTCATCGCCACCGACTCGCCGTCACAACCGAGTCCCGCGGTCATCCACAGCACGTGTACGGGGGCGGGGTCTTTGCACCGGCCATTGCCGTGCACCTCGCCACTCGCCATCGCCAGCTCCATTCCCCGTGGCCCGGATTCGGATGTTCGAATCCGCCCGCGCAACCGCGCGGGGGTGCCTTGTCAGCTGTATATGCGCATGGATCAGGAAACCTGTCCATGGAACGATCGCCTAGGGTCCCCCCCCAAAGGGGCATGGACGTTCAGGTCGCGGGCGGCTACGCGGGCGACCAGAAGCCGTCGGCGCCGACGTGCTGCTCGCCGGCCACGCGGCCCAGCTCCTCGCGCGCCGTGGTGTGGTCGATGTCGCAGACCACCGCGACCTCACGGCTTGCCAGCGGCTCGCCGGCCCACTCGAGCACCTCGAGCACGGAGCTCGGCGGCTTGCGACGCTCGGTACCCGGCACGAGGTTGGCGAGCACGACGTCGTAGGCCGCGAACGGCTGAAAGCCGGGGACCGCGATGCGCACGCGGTCGGACCTGCGGACGATCTCGTAGGACGGGCACGTGTAGCGCCGGCCGCCCGACCAGTTGGCGAGCCGGTCGTCGAGCGCCCGCGCGGCGGGGATCGGCTCGCGCGCGGCGGCCATGTCCTCGCGCATCGCCGTCTCGACGGCGGCGTCGGTCATCCAGCGCTCGACGTCGTCGGGGTCCAGGCCCGCGTCGGCTGCCGCGTTGTGCACGGTCGAGGACTCGTCGAGCAGCTCGCCGGACATGCAGCGCACCCGCAACGCGCGCAGGATCGCCTCCTCGGCCGCGGGCGCGTGCAGACGCGTCGCGACGATGGCGCGGCACGCCGGTGCCGTCGCGGCCATCCGCGGGCGCAGCGACGTGTCGATCGGCATGCCGTGGTCGCGCGCGATCATGTCCAACCCCATCGAGAGCCTCTCCGGCGTGAAGCCCTTGTCGACGTACTCCTGCGGGTCCTCGGCGAGCACGACCATGCGGTAGCTCCACTCGATCGCGTCGCCGTACAGCCAGCGCAGCTTCAGGCGAAACGGCTCAGCCGAGTAGGCCCACGGGCAGCCGGGGTCCGTGAACTCGGCGATGCAGACGTCGGCGCGCACTACGTACGGGTCAGGCGCTTGTACGTGATGCGGTGCGGACGGTCGGCCTCGTCGCCGAGCAGCGCGCGGCGGTGCTCCTCGTAGGCCTCGAAGTTGCCCTCGAACCACGTGACCTGCGAGTCGCTCTCGAAGGCCAGCACGTGGGTGGCGACGCGGTCGAGGAACCAGCGATCGTGGGAGATGACCACCGCGCAGCCGCCGAAGGCGAGCAGCGCCTCCTCGAGCGCGCGCAGGGTGTCGACGTCGAGGTCGTTGGTCGGCTCGTCGAGCAGCAGGACGTTGCCGCCGGAGCGCAGGAGCTTGGCGAGGTGCAAGCGGTTGCGCTCGCCGCCCGACAGCGTGCCGACCTTCTTCTGCTGGCTGGAGCCCTTGAAGTTCCACGACGAGCAGTAGGCGCGCGAGTTCATCGTCTGGTCGCCGACCTTGATCGTGTCCATGCCGTCGGAGATCTCCTCCCAGACGGACTTCTCGTCGTCGAGCGCGTCGCGCGACTGATCGACGTAGGCGAGCTCGACGGTGTCGCCGACACGCAGGACGCCCTCGTCGGGCTGCTCCTGGCCGGTGATCATCCGAAAGAGCGTCGTCTTGCCGGCGCCGTTGGGGCCGATCACGCCGACGATGCCGCCGCGCGGGAGCTTGAAGGTCAGGTCCTCGATGAGCCGGCGGTCGCCGAAGCCCTTGCGGAGGTTCTTGGCCTCGACGACGATGTCGCCGAGGCGCGGGCCGGCCGGGATGTGGATCTGGACCTGGTCGAGCTTGACGTTGCGGTCCTCGGCGAGCAGCGCCTCGTAGTTGTTCAGGCGCGCCTTGGCCTTCTTGCGCCGGCCCTTGGGGTTCTCCCGGACCCACTCGAGCTCCTGCTCGATGGTGCGCTGGCGGACCTTGTCGCCCTTCTCCTCCATCGCGAGCCGCTTCTGCTTCTGCTCGAGCCAGGCCGAGTAGTTGCCCTCGTACGGCAGGCCGCGCCCGCGATCGAGCTCGAGGATCCAGCCGGCCACGTTGTCCAGGAAGTACCTGTCGTGGGTGACCGCGACGATCGTCCCCTTGTACTCGGCGAGATGGCGCTCGAGCCAGTCGACGGACTCCGCGTCGAGGTGGTTCGTCGGCTCGTCGAGCAGCAGCAGGTCGGGGGCGCGCAGCAGCAGGCGGCAGAGCGCGACGCGGCGGCGTTCGCCACCCGATAGGCTGGTGACTTCCGATTCCGGCGGCGGGCAGCGCAGTGCGTCCATCGCCATCTC
>JAWVGM010000110.1:0-9734 GCA_033855075.1 Solirubrobacteraceae bacterium
CGCGAACGCAACGCCGCGCTCGCTGGCTGGCTTGACTTCTACAATCGCCGACGACCACACGGCGCCATCGGCCACAAGCCGCCCATCGCTCGCCTACACGAGCGGAACAACCTCCTCGGGTCCTACAACTAGCTCGGCTTCTTCACCTTGACGGTGAGCTTCTGGCCGTCGACCTCGTGGATCGTGCAGACGAACTTGTACGTCCCCGGCTTGGAGAACTTGGGGGTCGTCTTCGTGCCGGTCGAGCGGTCGTCGAACGTGAACTTGCTCTTCGTGACCCCGGACGGCGCACTCTTGAGCGTGACGTTGTGCGTGTCAACACCGCTCCACGTGAACTTGACCTTGGAGTTCTTTGAGATCTTCACGACGGGGGTGGTCGTCTGATCGGACTTGACGAACCAGTCATCGCCGATCTTCACGCTCTTGGTTCCGGCGAACGCGGCGTTTGCGCCCACCGCCAGCGACGCTGCCACAACGGCAGCGGAAAACATGCGCAGCTTGGACAAGGCAGTACCTCCTGCGGGCGGACTCTAGGGGATGGTTCGGCGCGTGGCCGCGCCAACAGCGCGAGCTCTCACACTGCTCTCATGCGCCGTGTGCGGGGCGCGTCAGCGCGCGCACGAAGTCCTCGAGCTGGCTCGTGGTCCAGCACTCGAACGCCTGGCAGTGCTCGGCGTAGGCATCGATGACCGAGTCGCCGTAGTTCCAGTACAACCGCGGCTCGGGGTTGAGCCAGAACGTGCGGCCCGCCTGGGCGGCGATCTCGGCGAAGATGTCCGCGCGCGGGTCGCGGCCGTTCGTGCGCGCGTCGCCGAGCACGATGACCGTCGCGCGCGGGTGCAGATCGTCCTCGACGAGCGCGCGGAACTCCGACCACACGCGCCCGTAGTCGGTATAGCCGCTGACGTCGGCGACGCCGGCGTCGCGGCCGATGGCCTCCGACACCGCCCGGAAGTCGCGCTCGCGCCCGAAGACGCCGGTCACCTCGCTGATGCGCTCGATGAAGACGAACGAGCGCATCTTGCGAAACGAGTCGTGCAGCGCATGAAGCACGCTCAGGAAGAACACCGACGCGCTGGTCACGCTCGTCGAGACGTCGCACAGCACGTAGATCTCCGGGCGCCGCGGGCGCGTCGGCTTGAAGCGAAGCTCGACGGGAACGCCGCCGGTCTGCAGCGACGCGCGCATCGTGCGGCGCACGTCCACGTGCGCGTGGCGCTTGCGCCCGCGGCTCTCGTGGCCCTGGGTCTTCAGGCGGCGCTTGAGCTGCGCTACGACCCGGTGGACGGCCGTCAGGTCCTGCAGCGGGCCGGACGGCAGCGCGCGATCGAGGTCGTTGAGCGGCCGCGACGGCGGCAGCGTCGCCGTGCGCTGGATCTGGCCGCGCTCGAGCTCGCGGCGCAGGAGCGCCTCGAAGCGCCGCAGCCCGTCGCGCGGCACGCCGTCGCGGCGCGGGTCGCCCGGTGGCAGGTCGGGCTGGGGCTCGGCGCGCAGACCGAGCGCGCGGCGGATGCGCTGGACGTCGACGCCGATGACCCCCGAGCCCTCGCCCTGGCGCCCGAAGGCCGCGATCGCCAGGCGGGCGAGATCGCGCAGCGAGCCGTCGGCGCCCTCGCGCAGCGCCGCCGCGATCTGCTGGCGCAGCGTGTCGAGATCGACCTCGCCGGGATCGCCGGCCGCGCCTCCGGTACCGCTGCCGGAACCCTCGCGGACGTGCTCGCGGATCGCCGCGGCCTCGGCGGCGCGGAAGAAGAAGCGCTCGAAGACGAGCTCGAAGACACGCCGGTCCTCCTGGGACTTGGCGAGCGTCGCCGCGAGCGCCTCGCGGAAGTCCTCGGGCTCGGTCCACGAGATCTCTTCCAGGACGGCAAAGGCGTCGAGCAGCTCCGCCGTGCCGCTGCCGACGCCCTCGGCGCGCAGCTCCTCGCCGAACTCGACGAGCCGCGCCGCGATCCCGGGCGGCGGCTCGGCGGCGCTAGGCGCGGGCGCGGGCGGCAAGGCCGGCGGCCGGATCGAGCTTGACCCCGACGCGCTCGGCGACGACATCGAGGTCCGTGCGGTGCTTGACGATGACCGACAGGGTGTCGCGGAACATCGCCGCGTCGATGTCCTGCGCGCCGAGCAGCAGCAACGCGCGGGCCCAGTCGATCGACTCCGCGATCGAGGGCGGCTTCTTGAGATCGAGCTCGCGCACCATGCCGACGATCTCGACGAGCTTGCGCGCGATCGTCTCCTGCAGCTCGGGGGCGTGCAGCCGGACGATCTCGAGCTCGTGCTCGAGCTCGGGGTAGTCGAGCCACAGATACAGGCAGCGGCGCTTGAGCGCCTCGGTCAGCTCGCGTGAGTTGTTCGACGTCAGCAGGACGACCGGGTGCGTGCGCGCCTCGATGCGGCCGAGCTCGGGAATCGAGATCTGAAAGTCCGACAGGAGCTCGAGCAGCATCGCCTCGAACTCCTGGTCGGTCTTGTCGATCTCGTCGATGAGCAGCACGATCGGCTGCTCGGACGTGATCGCGTCCATGAGCGGGCGCTTCAGCAGGAACTCCTCGCCGAAGATGTCGTCCTGGACCTCGCTCCAGCCGGCGTTCTCGTCCTCGGCCTGGATGCGCAGCAGCTGCTTGCGGTAGTTCCATTCATACAGCGCCTTGGCCTCGTCGAGGCCCTCGTAGCACTGCAGGCGCACGAGCCGGCGATCGAGCACCTTGGCCATCGCCTTGGCGAGCTCGGTCTTGCCGACCCCGGCAGGCCCTTCGACGAGGACCGGCTTGCCGAGCTTGGTCGCCAGGAAGGAGACGAGCGCGGTCGAGTCGGCTGGCAGGTAGCCGACCGCGCGCAGACCGTCAGCTACGGCGGCGACGGAGTCGGGGGCGGCGGCGGCCATGAACGGTGGATGATAGGAACTCCCACGTGAGCGCCGAGATCATTGCTGCGTCGGGCATCTCCGCGGCGCCGGTCGTGGCGCTCATCGTCCTCGGGGTCCTGGTCGGCGTCGGCGGCCACATCGCCCACTCGCGGAAGGTTGCGGCGATGGGCATCGCGATCCTGTTCGTCGCGACAGCCCTCATGCTCGTTGGCGCGTACGCCGCCTACCAGGACGACACAGGCGATCCGCGCCCGAAGTGCGACGACCCGGTGGGATGCTGAAGCGGGCGGGTGCGGGCGCCCTCGCCGCCCTGCTCCTCCTCGGCGCCGCGGGCGCAGGTTCGTCGACGGCCCAAGCGGCCGCCCCGGCGTGCTTCGGCGCCGCGGAGCGAGACCCGGCGCACCCCTGCACGAACCCGGCGCTCTCGGTCTTCCCGGCCCTGAAAGACCGCCTGCAACTGACCGCGTCCGGGTGCAGACAGACCCACCAGGAGCCCGGACCCATCTGTGCGTTCGGCACTCGGCGCCCGCATCCTCGGGGCACATTTGCCCTGCTCGGAGACAGCCACGCCCTGCACTGGCGCGGGCCGCTCGCCAGCGTCGGTCGCGCCCAGCGGTGGCGGGGCCTCTCGGTGTGGTCTCCGCTGTGCCTGTTCTCGACGGCGGTCAAGTACCAGGACGGCCCGTTGCGCGATCACTGCGTGCGGTGGAACCGCGATGTGTTGACGTGGTTCGCACACCATCCCGAGGTGAGCACGGTGTTCATCTCGCAGGCCGTGTTCATCTCGATCGTCCCGCCACCCGGCAGGACGGTCCTCGCCACGAAGGCCGACGGCTTTCGCCGGGCCTGGGCGAAGCTGCCCGGAACCGTCCAGCACGTCGTCGTCATCCGCGACGTGCCGGGCACCGCGAACGCGACGTTCGACTGCATCGACCGCGTCCTCGCCGCGGGCAGGCAACGGGCGGGGCCGGCCTGCCGCGAGGACCGCCGCGCCGTGCTGCCGTGGGATCCGGCCATTGCGGCCGCCCTGCGAACGCGCGCCAAGCGCGTTCAGTCGATCGATATGACGCACTACTTCTGCGACCGGCTGTTCTGCCCTCCGGTCATCGGCGGGGTGCTCGTCCACCGCGACCTCAACCACATGACGATCGCCTATGCCGGGACCCTCGGCCCGTACCTGCTGCGCGCGGTGCGGCGGCTCTCGGCGTCGTGGTGATCGTTCATGAGCGCAGGCCCCCTGAGATACATACCGGGTGCGCGACCGCGACCGCGTCAGATGGCGCGCAGCGCGGCGGCCACGTCGCCGGTCAGCGGGCCGAAGTGGCCGGGCCAGCACACGGCGGGCTCGAGCGCTGCGAGCTTGGCGATCGACTCGCGGCAGCGCTCCGTCGACCAGTTGAACGCCGGGTGCGGGACGCGCGGCCGCCCGGGGCGCGGGAGCGCGGGATCGAACAGGGCGAAGCAGTCGTTCGTGATCGCGAAGCGATCGCCGGCGCGCCACAGGCCGATGCAGCCCGGGCCATGGCCGGGGAGGTGGACGACCTCGAAGTCGCCGACGCGATCACCCTCGGCGACCGTCGCCGCGGCGTGGAGCGGCCCGTCGTCCCACGCCTCCATGAGACGCGGCGTCAGCGGCCGCGCGAACAAGGGCAGCTTGTCGTAGTCGAAGTAGTGCACGCCGCCGTCGCCCTCGACGTCCGCGCGCTCGTCGGCGTGGCAATGGATGGGCGCCCCGATGCCGCGTGCCCCGCCGCGGTGGTCGGCGTGCGCGTTGCCCAGGACCACGCGCGTCGCTCCGCCCAGCGCGTTGGCGGCGGCGAGCACGACCGGCCCCATCGGCTTGTGCCCGGCGTCGAACACCGCGACGCCGTCACCCTCGCGCACGAGGAACACGTTGATCTTCAGGGGAAAGCCGCGCGTGATCCGCCAGACGCCGTCGGCCACGGGAACGGGGGGATGGTTGAGGATCGTCATGCCGGGTGCGGACCGCGGGTCAGCTGCGATCGCGCGCGGGCGGGATCTCGCCCGGGCGCAGCGGCGGCGCCTCCGGCGGCTCGTCGAACGTGAGCTGCTCGGCGTCCTCGCGCGTGACCGCCCGGCTGCCCGCTCGCCGGCTGCGCGAGGCGACGTTCGTCACGGCCTCCGATGCCGGAACGACTTGGGTGCCCGCTTCTGACCACGCGTTGCCGGGCGTTCCGTCGTCGGGCCCGCCGGAGTCCGCGTCCTCGGAATCCGCACGCAACGGCGGCTCGGGGCGCGACGCCACGCGGATCCGCTGACCGGCGAACGCCAGCGCCCCCGCAGCCACGAAGGCGACGAAGAAGCCCCACTGGATGCCGACCGTCCCGCCCTCGCCACTGACGTTCGGGCGGTCAAAGACGCGGTAGAAGATCAGCGCGGCGGCCCACAGGCCGGCCGCGAGGATGATCGTGCCGTCGCCACCGGGCAGGTGAAACGCGCGCCGCTCCCCGCGCGCGAGCACCAGCACGAGCACGCCGGCCGCCACGAGGAAGATCGCGGCCTCGACGAACGAAACCGCTCCGAACGCGCTGATCGTGTCCTTCGCGAAGCCCTTGCTGCCCGGAATGACGACGGACTTCTCGTACCAGGGCAGGAACATCGTGAAGAGCAGGGCGGCCGCCGCGATCCCGGCGAAGCGCTGGTCGCGATCCACGCCGCTCCATGCGCCGCGCAGCCGCTGCCGTGCGTTGCTCACGCCGGGGCGCCGGCGGCTGCCTGCGTGCGGTCCATCAGCAGCATCGGGCGATTGTACGCGCGGGCCCGGTGGCGGTCGCTGCACCTCGGGTTTTCCCGGGCGCACGTCGATGTCACGACGCTCGCCGCGATCGCCAGCCCGCGGTCGGCGACGAGTTCGTCGTCGTAAGCGAGGACCCGCGGGCCGCCGTGTCTCAGCCCCTCTTCTTCAGCACCGTGAGCTGGCCGCTCCCGTTGCCGACGTTGCCGGCGAGGTCCGTCGCGCGCATCTTCACGTCGTACGTTCCGCGGGAGCGGGGCCTGACCCAGCGCAGCGCCCGGGTGCCGGCCGACAGGTTCGCGGTCATGACCGTCACCAGCGAGCCGTTGCGGTAGATCGCCAGCTTGACGAAGGCCGGCTTGTCGATCCGCAGGCGCACCAGCGCGGGCGTGCCGGCGCGGACACTGCGCGAGACGAGCACGAGCTTGGGCTTGTCCTTCAGGTCGGCGGTGAAGCGGTCGGCGGCGGCGCAGTAGGGCGTCGCGTCGGCGGCGGGCAGCACGGGCACCGTGGGCGTCGTCGGAATCGTCCCGCCCGTCGGCGGGGGGGCGGGGGGCGCGAACTCGGCCTTCATGCGTGTGCAGAGGTTGCGCAGGAAGTCGCGCGCGAGCGTGTGGTAGTTGAGGGTGGAGATCTCGCCCGACAGCGAGTAGCGCGACCAGCCGCCGATCGTGTAGAGCGGCAGCTCCTTGCGCAGCTGCGCCTCGCCCTGCGCGAAGAGCGCGCGGCCCTCGGGGTCGCCGGTCAGCGACGCGTAGTCATACAGGCCGTTCAGCGCCTGCGTGAACGCGTTGAGCACGCGGTATTGGCCGGCGTAGGAGTAGATGAGGTAGTGCGCTCCGGCGTCCGTCCTGAGGCGCACGCCGGTCGGCGGGGCCGTGCGGAAGATGCCCAGGGCGCTGCGCGCGGCCTGGATGTAGCGCGGCTCGGCGAGCTTGACGCCCGAGCGCACCAGGGCCTGGATCGCCGTGCCCTGTGCCAGGCCGCTGACCCACGGCGGGCTCCCGCCGCCGAAGCGGAAGAGGTACTCGAACGCGAGACCGCCCGCGCGCTGGGCGCCGAGCGGGAGCGCCTCGTCAAGCAGCAGGCGCAGCGTGCCGAGCTTGCTCGTCGTGGTCCACAGCGCGTTCGCCATCCCGAACGTCGCCAGCCACTGGATCTGCAGCCCCTGCCCGGGGTAGTACTGCCACACGAGGCGGCTGCCGGCGAACGTGGCGCGCTGCCCTCCGCCGAGCAGCGGGCCGCTTGCCCACCACGAGCGGTTGCGCCGGACCGTCTCGAACACGGCGGGCGCCCGGGACGCGCTCAGCTGGCCGGTCGCCGCGATGCGCTCGAGGTTCACGATCGTCGCGCCGAGCGCCGACCGCCGCGTGCCGCTGAGTTTCGAGCGCGTGCGCTGGGCCTGGAAGTAGATGCCGCGGTACGCGTCGTGCTGCGCGCGGGTGATCGCGTTGGCCTTGAGCAGGCGCTTGAGCTCGCCCTTGACCGTCTTGCGCCTGCCCGCGCGTGCGGTCGCGCCCATGCGCGTCGCAGGCGCGGCTCCGGCGCCCTGCGGCGCGGGACCGAGGGACTGCGCGGGCGGCAGGTAGGGGTCGTCGTGGCGCAGGACGCTGCCGTCGGAACGAAGCGTCAACACCGGCGACGCCGAGGCGGGAGACGCGAGCACGAGCGCGACGAGCAGCGCCGGTGCGAGTCCTTTCAGCGGGGTCCAGCGCACGAGGTCGATGCTAGGTTGAACACGCCGTTGCCGCTGCAGTTGCCGTTGCACGAACGCTTCTGGGTCCCGTGACACGCTCCGTCCTACGCGCTGTGGCGCTCCTCGCCTGCGGCCTCGCGTGCGCCCTGGCGGCCGCCGCCTGCGGAAGCGATCGCGCCGCCGACTCCGCGGGCGCCAGGCGCGCCTTCGCGGACACGTTCGCGACGACGGCCACGGCGGTCAAGAGCGGTCGTCTCAGCTTCGATGCCAAGATCGATCCCGAGGGTCTGCTCGCGATCGCCGGCCCGATCACGCTCAAGGTCGGCGGTCCCTTCACCGTCGACGCGACAAGTGGCCTGCCGAGCTTCGACCTCACCGCCGACGCGCTCGTCGCGCGCAGGCACTTCCCGGCCGGGGCGCTGTCGGATGGCCGGGACGTCTACCTCCAGTTCGACGGCGACTTCTACAAGCTCGACCACGGGGCGCTTCACGGTCTGCGCTCGGGCAAGGGCCTCGTCGGGGTCCCGCTGCTCGGATTCGATCCGCGTGCCTGGGTCACTGGCGTGCAGGACAAGGGCACCGCGCGGGTCGGGGGCGTCGAGACGGTCCACCTGACGGGCGGGATCGATGCGCCGAAGCTGTTCGCCGATGTCGGGCAGCTCATCGGTTCACGACCGGGCTTCGATCCGGCATCGGCGAAGCGGCGCAAGCAGATCACCGACGCCGTGAAGTCGGCCTCCGTCGAGGTCTGGAGCGGCAAGGACGACAAGGTCCTGCGCCAGCTGCTCGTGCGCGTCCGGTTCGACTTCCCGGCGGGCGTGGACCCGCCCATCCCCGGGCTGGATCAGGGCACGCTCGAGCTGCGCGCGAGCCTCGACGACATCAATGGGCGGCAGCCGAGGACCTCCGCGCCCGCAGGCGCCAAGTCGTTCTCCCAGCTCCCCGACACGGGGACGGCCGGGCTCGTGAAGTGCCTCACCGACTCCATCCGCCAGGGCGAGACCGTTGCGCAATGCGCGGCGGACCTCCTGTAGGCCTTCGCCGGGTCAAGCCACGTACGCTGTGGGCATGCGCGACCCCTCCCACACCGCGATCGGAACCTGGAGCGGCGGCCGCTACCTGCACTTCGGGGAGAAGATCGAGGAAGCCCGCCTCGAGGCGCTGCTGAGGCCCGAGAACGGCCTCGACACCCTGCTCACCGCCGACGCCTACGGGGCGGGCGAGGCCGACCGCCTGCTCGGCCGCGCGCTGGCCGGTGCCGACCGCGAGGCCTACTGCGTCGTCGGTGCGATCGGCCACGACTTCTACGACGGCGAACGCGACGGCGCCCGCGGGTTTCCCCGCTTCACCGACGCGCGCCTGCGTGGCCCGGAGGCGTACGCCGACTACGTGCGGATGGCCACCGTGCGCAGCCTCGAGCGCCTCGGCATCGACGCGTTCGACGTGCTCCTGCTGCACAACCCCGACCGCACCGGCTACGAGAGCGAGACCGTCTGGGAGGCGCTACGCGGCGTCCGCGACGAGGGGCTCACGCGCCGGCTCGGCGTGGCGCCGGGTCCCGCGAACGGCTTCACGCTCGACGTCATCGACTGCCTCGAGCGCTTCGGCGAGCTCATCGACTGGGCGATGGTCATCCTCAACCCGCTCGAGCCGTGGCCGGGCGAGCTGTGCCTTGCGGCCGCGCGCGAGCACGACGTACGCGTGATCACCCGCGTCGTCGACTACGGCGGGCTGTTCTGGGACGACGTCAAGCCCGGGCACGAGTTCGTGGCGCGCGATCACCGCACGTTCCGCCCGGAAGGCTGGGTCAACGCCGGCGCCGAGAAGCTCGAGCGCCTGCGCCCGATCGCCGAGCGCCACGGGCTGACGCTGCTCCAGCTCGCCGCCCAGTGGTGCCTCGCCCACGACGCGGTCGCGTGCACGGTTCCGACGCTCATCCAGGAGCCCGGCGGCCGCGCGATCGAGGACAAGCGCGCCGAGCTGCTCGAGACTCCGGCGGAGATCCGGCTCGACGCCGACGAGGTCGCGCACATCCGCGCGATCGGCGACAACACCGGCTCGATGGCGCTCAAGGGCGCGGGGCCCGATCACGAGGGCGAGCCGCGGCCCGACCGCTGGGAGCTGAGCCCGCGGCTCGACGCCGTCGCACGCCGCTGGGGCATCGAACCCGACCGCGACCTGCGCCAGCTGACCCCGGCACGTGGCTGACCTGCGGCGGTTTCTCTTCTCGGGCTCGGGCTGGCCCTACCTGCTCGTCCCGTTCATCCCGATCGCGATCGCGCTCGACCTGGCCCATGCCGACGCGACGCTCATCTTCGGCGCGGCGGCGGCCGGCGTCATCCCCACCGCCGCGCTCATGGGCCGCGCGACCGAGGAGCTCGCGCACCGCTCCGGCCCCGGCATCGGCGGGTTTCTCAACG
>JAWVGM010000111.1:0-4140 GCA_033855075.1 Solirubrobacteraceae bacterium
AGGTCCGTGAACGGCCCGTTCGTGTAGAGCGAGACCGTCTCGACCCCCTCGTTGGCGATGAGGTCCTCGATGAGCTCGACCTTGTAGTCCTGGCCCTCGCCGCGGAAGCGCTCGAGCGCCTCGGCCACCGCGACGTCCTCGCGGACGAACGGCTCGTCGGCGTTGACGTGCTCGCGCATCTTGGCCTCGATGCGCTCGAAGTCCGCGTCGGACACCGTCACGCCCTCGGGAAACTCGAAGTCGTAGTAGAAGCCGTTTTCGATCGGCGGGCCGATCGAGATCTTGACGCCGGGATAGAGCTCCATGACCGCGGCGGCGAGCACGTGCGCGGCGTCGTGACGGATGACGTCCAGGGCGCCGTCGCTCTTCGGGGTGATGACCTCCAGCGGCTCGCCGGCGCGCAGCGGCCGCGCGAGGTCGCGCACCTCGCCGTTCTGGCGCGTCGCGAGCGCGGCGCGCGCGAGGCCGGGGCCGATCGCCGCGGCGGCGTCGGCGCCGGTCGCGCCGTCGGGCAGCTCGAGCTCGGTTCCGTCGGGAAGCGCGACGTTCACGGGCCGCATGCTAGATGGCGCAAGAACGCGGGTTGTGTCGGGCCGCCGGTTATCCGTTCTCCAGGACGGTACGCGGACGGCGGTCGCCAAGCCCCCCATCGAAGCAGAGACCATGGCCGACGAGCTTCGCAATCGCAAGATCGCCATCCTCGCCGCCGACGGCGTCGAGCAGGTCGAGCTCGAACCACCGCGCCAGGCCGTCCAGGATGCCGGTGCGCAGACCGGTGTGTTGTCGATGTCCTGAAGCCCTCACGGCCTGAATTCCTCGGAACCCGATCGTTCGCAGCCGAACCGAACGCCCGTTCGGCTCGGCTGCTAGGGTTCCCGCCTCCAGCGGGTCGTTCCGGGCGGTTTCAGCGCCCTCGCCCGCCGTAAACGACCGGCCGCCCGCGCCGCGCACATGTCGCGCGTCGCCTCTGGGCCGTGGAAGGACAACAAACGGATGCGTTCCAGAACTCTGGGCGCCGTCTGCGCTACCTGCGCTGTCGCGGTGCCCGTCTCCGAAGCGCAGGCGCTGACGCCTGCCCCGCCTCCCTCAGGAGGTCTCGTCGCCGGCGCCCCGCCGGTAGACCTCGCGCACGTGGACATGATCGCGCTCATCAAGCGCTACCTCAGGCTGGAGGCTCACCGCCAGTCCCTGAGCGGCCAGCGACTCGGGATGGGCGAGCGCGACAGGCTCGGCGCCACGATGCGCACGCACACCCCAGAGCAACTGCGCGCCGAGACGCGCGCGCTGCGCCACAAGGTCCGCAAGCTGCGCAGCGCTGCGCGCCGGCGCACCGGCGGCGCGCCGGACATCCCGATCCCGGCGGCGCTCAAAGCGATCGCCCAGTGCGAGTCGCACAGCAACCCGCGGGCGATCGACGCGAGCGGCACGTACCGCGGCAAATACCAGTTCGACTACGGCACCTGGGCCTCGGTCGGCGGCAAGGGCGATCCCGCCGCTGCCTCCGCGACCGAGCAGGATCGCCGCGCGGCGATGCTCTACAAGCGCTCCGGCGCGACGCCGTGGCCAGTCTGCGGCCGGTAGCGATCCAGGGCCTCGCCGACCAGCGCGGCGAGATCACCTGACCACCACGCGATGCGCGCGTCGAGTCCCCGCGTCGCCGAGCCAGATCAGCTGCTCGGCGACGCGGGCTCGGCAGGTCGCAGTCCGTCAGAGCGTCGCCGCGACGCGCACGACGAGTGCCGCCTCGCCGCCGTCGGGCGACAGGACTCGAGATCCCGATGAAACCGGCGCACAGGAACATCGGCGCTATCCGGTCACAGGCGGTCATCTAGCCTGCAGCGCGTGAATCCCGTCGACCTGCGCGCGCGGTTTCCGGTTCTCGAGCATCGCGCGTTTCTCAACGCCGGAACGTGCGGGCCGCTGCCGGCGGCGACGGTCCGGGCCATGGGCGAGATCCTCGACCTCGCCGCCGCCGAGGGGCGAGCCCAGGCCTACTTCGAGAGCATGCGCGACCTGCGGGCGCAGCTGCGCAGCACGTACGCCTCGCTATTGGGAGGCGACGTCGACGACGTCGCGTTGACCACGTCCACGAGCGAGGGCGTCGCCCGCGTCCTCACGGGACTCGACCTCGGCGCGGGCGACGAGATCCTCACGGCGACAGGCGAGCATCCGGGCCTTTACGGCCCGCTGTCGGCCGCGCGGGCGCAGCGGGGCGTACGCGTCCGCGCCGTGGCGCTCGGCGAGATCGCCGACGCGGTCACCGAGCGGACGACCCTCGTCGCCTGCTCGCACGTCAGCTGGGCCGACGGCACCCTGGTCCCCGATCTCAGCGGACTGGACATCCCCGTGCTGCTCGACGGCGCCCAGGGGATCGGGGCGGTCGGGGTGGACGTCGGAGCCCTCGGCTGCACGTTCTACGCGGGGTCGGGCCAGAAATGGCTGTGCGGGCCCGTCGGGACCGGCACGTTGTGGATCCATCCGGAGTGGCGCGAGCGCGTTCGCGCGCCCGGCCCGGCCTACCTGAACCTTGCCGACGCCGGCACCGGCCTCGACGCGGCGCCGCACCCGACCGCCCAGCGCCACGACGCGTGGGCGCAGAGCCCCGAAGTGCTCGCGGGCGCGGCGGCATCACTCGGTGTGCTCGGCGACTTCGGCTGGGAGGCCTTGCACGACCGCGCGGCCACGCTCGCGGGCGCGCTCGCGGAGGCGTTGAGCGCCAACGGCTTCGACGTCGCCACGCGCGATCGCACGACGCTCGTGTCCTGGCACGACCCCGATCCCCCAGCGGCCCGCGCCCGCCTCGCCGAGGCCGGCGTGATCATCCGCGACCTCCCGGGGACGGGCCTGCTGCGCGCCTCGGTCGGGGCCTGGAACGACGAGTCGGATCTGGAGCGGCTGCTGTCCGCACTGGGCGAGCCGTAGCCGCGGCGAGACACGAACTGCACCGATAAGGGAAACGGGACGTCGCGCGCCGGGTCCCGTAGGGGGTCCCGTTCAGAACGACGACATGCTGGACGTCTTGCACGGCACCCCCTGCTCGCACCGACCGGAACCCGCCGCGGCGAACCGCTCCGTCATCCTGTTCGAGCCCTGGGGCCACCTCACGCCGGAGCCCGGTGCAGGGCCACGCCCGCCACGACCAACCCCACCCCCAGCGCCTCGGCCAGCGACGGTAGCTGGGCCAGCACCACGACGCCGATCGCCGTCGCCGTCGCGGGCAGCAGGGAGTTGAGCAGCGCGTACGTCGGTCGCGCCAGACGGGCCATCGCGAGCTGATCGCAGACGTAGGGGATCACCGAGGACGCGATCCCGACGCCGGCGCCGGCGGCGAGCGCGACCGGGTCGGCGAACGCCGGAACCGCGGCCCAGCCGGCCATCGGCGTGGCCACGAGCGCCGCGACGAACATCGCGCCGGCGAGGCCGTCGATGCCGCCCATCCCGCCCAGGCGCGAGACCCGGTGGCCGATGACGATGTACAGGGCGAACAGCACCGCGTTCGCGAGCGCGAGGCCGACGGCGAGCGGCTCGCCCTCGACGTGCACGCCGGTCAGTGAGTACACGCCGCCCACCGCGAGCGCCAGCGCGAGAACGTTGCGCACCGTCCGCGCGCCGATCGCCGCGAGGACGATGACCGGCACGAACTCGATGGCGGCGACGGTCGCGAGCGGCAGGTTGTCGATCGCCTCGTAGAAGCACACGTTCATCACGGCGAGCACGCCGCCCCAGGCGAGCAGGAGGCGCCGCCCCTCGGCATCGAGCAGCGCCAACCGCCGCCACGGCCGGCGCCACGCAGCGAACACGGCGGCCGCGGTCGCGATCCGCAGCCACGCGACGCCGAGCACGTCCACGCGCGCGAAGAGCAGCACCGCGAAGGCCGGGCCGAGGTAGTGGAACACCGCGCTGACGACGAAGTAGGCGTGGGGCGGGGGCTCGCGACGATGCACCGACCGACAGATTCACCGGTAACCTGGCGGGTGTACATGGGCATTCAAAGGTATATTCCCGACCGTGCCCCCGGAACAGCCGACGATGGACGCCACCAACCTTCGCTTGGCCGGCGAGTTGCAGCGGGACGCCCGCCTCTCGCTCGCCGAGCTCGGCCGCCGCGTCGGCCTGTCGTCCCCGGCGGTGGCCGAGCGG
>JAWVGM010000112.1:0-3953 GCA_033855075.1 Solirubrobacteraceae bacterium
TGCGTGACGACCTCACCGCCGCGCGCAAAGGCCGCCTCGCCCGCCGGCGCTCGCTGCTGTACTTCGCCCAGCTGTCGGACTTCCAGCTCTCCGACGAGGAGTCCCCGGCGCGCGCCGAGGTGCTCGATATCAGCGGCTCGCCGTTCGAATCCGCGTGGCGCCCGCAGGAGGCGCTGGAGCCCTTCACGGTCGACCAGGTCGTGCGCCAGGTCAACCGATTCGACTCGAGCCCCGTGCGCAACCGCGGCCGGCGGCACGCTCGCCTCGCGCTGACGATCACCACGGGCGACTCCGCGGACAGCCAGCAGATCAACGAAGTCAAGTGGGTCGTGCGCCTGCTCGAGGGCGGGCGCCTGAACCCGAACTCGGGCGTCGAGGGCGGCGCCTGCGGCGCGCTCGCCGCGGCGCCCGCGGGCGAGGCTGCGCGCTACACCGGCGTGCAAGACGAGCAGGACGTCGTCGAGTCAGGCCGCTTCTATGACCCCAACCACCCCGCGGGGACGTTCGCGGCCTGGCCGCGCTACTCCGGCCTCATGGACCGCGCGCAGCTGCCGTTCCTTGCCGCGGGGCTGGATCGGCCGAGCTACGTCGCGTTCGGCAACCACGACGGCACCGTGCAGGGCAACCTCCACGCCGTGCAGGCGCTCGACGCGATCGCGCGGGGGTGCGTGAAGCCGCTGAGCATCGCCGGCGTCTCGAATCTCGGCGCGCCGGCGACGATCCCGGCGCGCTCCATCGTCGTCCCGCCCGACCCCGACCGCGGCTTCGCGGACCGGCCGACGTACAAGGCGCTGCACGCCACCGGCGGCCAGGCCGACGCGCATGGCTTCGCCTACGTCGACCGCGACGAGCTCAAGGCGTCGAAGGGCCAGGCGGCGTACTACGCCTTCAGCCCGAGGCCGGGCGTGCGCCTCATCTCGATCAACACCGTCGCCGAGGGCGACCGGCTGAACTCCAACGGCAACCTCGACGACCCCCAATTTCACTGGCTCGAGCGCGAGCTGAAGGCCGCGGACGCGCGCAACGAGCTCGTGATCCTCTTCGGCCACCATCCGATCGCCAGCCTCACGAATCCCGCGCCCGACGAGGACGCGGGCGACTGCGCGCTGCGGGCGACGGTCACGGGACCGGGCTGCGACCTGGACCCCCGCAGCTCGAAGCCGCTGCGCATGGGGGGCGACCTGGCGGCGCTCCTGCTCGCGCACCCGCACGTCGTCGCCTACGTCGCCGGGCACACCCACCAGCACCGCATCACCGCGTTCAAGCGCAACAGCGGAGGTGGCTTCTGGGGGATCGAGACGTCCTCGGAGATCGACTGGCCGATCCAGTCGCGCCTGCTCGAGCTCATGGACAACCGTGACGGGACGCTGTCGATCTTCGGCACGCTCATCGATCACGGCGCGACGCTGGCGACCCCGCCGGCGGGCACGCCGGCAGGCGGCCTCGCCCCCGAGGCGCTGGCCGCGCTCGGCCGCGAGTTCGCCTACAACGACCCGCAGGTCGGCGTCGAGGACGGCGCCGAGGGCCGCGCGCGGGACCGCAACGTCGAGCTGCTGCTGCCCGACCCGCGATGAACGGCCCGGACGACCTGCGGCGCAATCGCGATCAGTGGGATCGCTGGGCCGAGTCGTACGCGACGCACGGCCGCGAGCAATGGGCCGCGGACGAGCCGTCGTGGGGCGTATGGGGCGTGCCCGAGTCGCAGGTACGGATGCTCCCGGACGACCTCGACGGGCGCGACGCCGTCGAGCTTGGCTGCGGTACGGCGTATGTCTCGGCCTGGCTCGCGCGGCGCGGCGCGCGCACGGTCGGCATCGACAACTCGCCCGCGCAGCTCGAGACCGCGCGCGAGTTGCAGGCCGAGCACGGCACGGAGTTCGAGCTCATCCTCGGCAACGCCGAACAGGTGCCGCGCCTCGACGCGAGCTTCGACTTCGCGATCTCGGAGTACGGCGCCAGCATCTGGTGCGATCCGCATGCGTGGATCCCGGAGGCGGCGCGGTTGCTGCGGCCGGGCGGGCGCCTGCACTTCCTCGTCAACGCCCCGTTGCACATGCTCTGCATGCCCGATATCGAGGACGAGCCAGCCGGCGATCGCCTCCTGCGCCCGTACTTCGGCATGCACCGCTTCGAATGGAGCGACGACGACTCGGTGGAGTTCCACCTCCCGCACGGCGAGCTCATCGCGCTGCTTCGTCGCAGTGGCTTCGAGATCGAGGAGCTCGTGGAGGTCCGCCCGCCCGAGGGCTCGACGACGAGCATCCCGTACGCCACGCTGGAGTGGGCCCGACGCTGGCCGTGCGAGGAGGTCTGGAAGGTCCGCAAGCGCTAGCCGCGGGTTCGCGGGATGCGCACCGAGATCGTGCGCCGCGCGCGGGCGATCCTCCCGGCGCTGTCGCACGCGTGCACGACGAGCGGGACCTTCACGGTGCGCCCTTCGTTGTCGAGCGCCCCGGCTGACGCTGGCGCCGCGCAGCACCTGCCGGCGCGACGCCGTGATCGTGACCTTCGGCGGCGGCGTCGGGGTTGCGGGCAGGCCGCCGAGGCGCTCGCGGCGGATGCGGGTGTCCGAGGGAAGCCGTAGTCGCCGCCGCTGATGAACGCGCTGTCGACGAAGACGCCGCGCGGCTGGCCCGCCGCGTCGAAGCCGGGGAAGGCATCGGACCCCGCGGCACGGCCCGGCGAGCGAGACCGGCGACCCCCATGTGCCGTCGGGGCGGCGCAGCGCGGCGACCGGGACCGACGCCATCACGCGGTCTCCCGCTCGCACGAGCGCGACCCATGACGCGAGCGCGCGGCCGTCGGGCGCGGCAGCGAGACGCAGGTTCGAGATGACGTTGGCGCCAAGGCGCGACCCGGGCAGGGCGAGCTCGTGCGGGATGCCGAAGTCGTCGCCGGCCGGCCGGTCGCCGGCGAGGAGGCCCCCTGTGTCGCCCTCGGTCCAGGCGACAACGGCCGCGCCGCCCGCGGTGAGCACCGCGGCGACGCTCGGGGTGTTGGCCGTGGCGAGCTTGCGGGGCGTGCCGATGCCTATGCGGATGGTGCCCGTCGCGACCCGCACGCCGTCGTTGTCGGACAGTGTCAGGAGGACCTCGCCGGTGCGACCGACGAGCAGTGTCAGGGCACTCGAGCCCTGCGTACGGACCAGCTCGCGCGGGGCCGTGAACGCCGTCCCGGCACGCGCGTCACGTACATGACGCGCGTCACGAAGTCAGGATCGGAGGTGGCTTGCGTCCAGACGACGATGCCGTTGCCCACGTCGTCGACGCCGGTCGCGACGTTCTCGACGTTTGACCGCCCCGGCGTGGCGATCACGCCGAGCCGCTGGAAAGGGCCGCCCGCGTCGCGCGCCGCGGCGCGGATCGTCGTCTCCTCATCGTTGAAGTCGGGCGTCAGGGGGGTGTCCTTCCACGCGACGAGCGCCGCGCCGCTGCTCGCGAGCCCCGGCGTCGCGAATTGCCCGCGCTCGCTGTCTGAGACCTCGATCGGCGGGCCGTTGGCGCCACCGCGGCGCGGTCGAACGCGAACACCCGGCCGTACTCGTCGGAGAAACCGGTCCGGTTGATCGCGATGAGCATGGCGCCCGAGGGCGTGGTCGCGGTGGGCGGGCAACCGCCGATGAACTGCAGCTGCGTGGCCGCGGTGGGTGGGTCGACGCCGGCCGCGCTGAGGTCGAGGACGTCGCGGCCGCCGGCGGCCTCGCCGAAGCGCAGCCACGCGAGGCCCGCGCCCCCGCCGAGCCCGGCGGGGCAGAGGATGAGCTTGCTCTTCGCGGGCGTGACGTCGGTGAACGGCCGGGGCGTCAGCGCGTCGGCCGGGCCGGCCAGTCAGAGCGCCGCCACGGCGGTGAGGGCGGCGATCGGTCCGAGCACGACCGCCAGCCTACGAGTGCCTCATTCGCCGAGCACCTTGATGACGAGCCGCTTCGGCCGGCCTCCGTCGAACTCGCAGTA
>JAWVGM010000113.1:0-15204 GCA_033855075.1 Solirubrobacteraceae bacterium
AGATCGCCTTGTAGCCGCAGCTCACGCACACGAGCGAGCGTGGGAAGTAGACCTCCGCCTCAGCACCGCAGCGCGGGCAAAAACGCGCCTCATCGAGCGCCGGATTCAGGCTGTACAGTGGACCACCTTGCCCTCTTAGCTCAGTTGGTAGAGCACTTCCATGGTAAGGAAGGGGTCTCCGGTTCGAGTCCGGAAGAGGGCTTACGGCGGTCGCACGCGTGTACGCGTGGTCGTTGCGATTGCGTCTTGTTGCGTTACGCGACCGGGCCACCTCGTCCGCGAAGAACACCCAGTCGCGCACGTAACCGCCGCGAGCGATTGCTCGCAGCGCGCTCGGGCAGTCCAGGCGCTCGTAGGTGCGGGAGCGCCGGTAACCGCCGAGCGTGCCGCGGGTCACAGCAGCGCGATCTGGCGCATCGACCAGCTCGCGGGCGGCGCGGCGCCGCCGACGCCGCGGGCCTCGAGGTCGAGCAGTGTCGCCTTGCGTTGGAGTCCTCCGCCGTAGCCCGTCAGCGAGCCGTCGCTGCCGATGACGCGGTGGCAGGGCACGATGATCGCGACGGGAGTGCGGCCGACCGCTGCGCCGATGGCACGCGCGCGGTCGGGTCGGCCCAGCGCGCGGGCCAGCACGCCGTAGGTCGTCGTCTCGCCGTACGGGATCGCGAGGAGCTTGGCCCAGACGGCCCGCTGGAACTCGGTTCCGTGCAGATCGAGCGGCAGGTCGAATGTGCGGCGCTCGCCGCCGAAGTACTCGTCCATCTGCGCCACCACGTCGGCGAAGTCAGCCGGTGAGCGGCGATCGTCCTCGAGCGGGCCGCCGCGGCCGGGAAAGTTCAGCGCAGTAAGCCCGTGCGAGCCCCGTTGCAGGGTCAGCGGCCCGAACGGACTCTCGTAGATTGTCCAGCGAATGTCGTTCATGTACGACCAACGTTGCCAGGCGATCGGACGTGAGATCTGATGGCCACACCGACGCGCATCGCGGGGACCGCGGTGGCGATTCTCCTGGCCGCGCAGTTGGGCGCGTGCGGGTCCTCGGACTCGCCCGGAACCCAGGGCGCAGCACCCGCGCCGTCGGCGCCGGAAGCCGTGCCGGCGACGCAGCCCGTCGCGCAGCGTGCCGCGCCGCCGCCGCCCGCCCGGGTCGCCACGGCGCGCGCGGTGACTCCCAGCTTCAGCTTCACCGCGCACCAGCTCTCCGCCGGGGTCCGCAAGCGCGTGACGGGCAGCTCGTGGCACAGGGGCTGTCCGGTCGGCCTCAGCGGGTTGCGCTACGTCCGCATGGGCTATTGGGGCTTCGACGGCAAGGCCCATCGCGGCGACATGATCATCAGCGCAGGCGTCGTCGCCGACGTGCGCACGGCGTTCAAGCAGCTCTACGCCAAGCGATTCCCGATCCACCGGATGCATCTCGTCGACAGCTACGGCGCGGACGACTTCACGTCCATCGAGGCGGACAACACCTCAGCCTTCAACTGCCGGCGGGCGACGGGCTCCTCAAGCTGGTCACAACACGCCTACGGCCGCGCGATCGACATCAATCCGATCGAGAATCCGTACGTGTACGCGAATGGGACGACGACCCACAGCGCGTCGCGGCCGTACCTCGATCGCTCGCCCTATCGCCCCGGGATGGCGGTCAGAGGTCGCGTGCTCGTCAAGACCTTTGACGCTCTCGGCTGGGGCTGGGGCGGGCGCTGGAAGCCGGCGCGTGACCTCCAGCACTTCTCGTCGACGGGGCGCTGAAGGCCGAGCCCTCACGGGATCTCGACCTCCCGCACGCTCGTGACGTCCCTTCGCGGGCGCAGATAGCGCGACACGAGCCCGAGCGCCGCATCCTGACGGAGAGCTCGGCGGAAATTCACGAGCTCGGACGGGATCATCTACATCCCCTGAGCCAACCGGGTGGCTGGCCGTCGGCTACGCCGCCATGCGTTCGCGCTCCGCCTCCGCCGCAGCCGCCCAGCGGGGCATTGACTTCTTGCCCCAGCGAGCGCGGTCGGCGTAGTCCATCAGCGTCCCGAAGTACTCCTTCAGCGGCGGCGGGCGAAACCCGAGCTCGCGGCCGCGGCGCGCGTCGAACATCAGGCGAGATTGGAAGTAGGGCACGAACACGCCCGCGCGCTCCTCGGACCGGGGATCCTCGCCCGGCGCCACGAGCTGCGGCGGATCGCGGTCGAAGGCACTGGCGGCCATGACGGCGAGCTCGATGTTCGTCACCGCATCGTCGCCGGCGACGGCGTGGATCGTGTCGTGCTGGACCGGCCCGTCGAGCAGCGTGTAGAGCGCATCGGCGACGGTGTCGACGCAGGCGATGTCGACGTGGCCATCCGGATCGGCCGGCACGGACGGGAGCAGGTTGCGGGAGAACGCCATCAGCGGCCAGTAGATGACGTTGAACGCCGGCGTCCAGCCGGTGACGCTGTCGCCCACGACGATGCTCGGGCGCAGGATGGCGGTCGGCACATCGCTGTCGTTGACGAGCGACTCGGCCTCGAGCTTCGTCTGCTCGTACGTGTTGCGAAAGCTCTGACCGACGTAGCGCTGGGTCTCGCGCACCCGTCCGATGCGCTCGCCCGCGACGTACGCGGTCGAGACGTGCACGAAGCGCTCCAGCGCGCCCTGCGCGTAGGCCTCCGACGCGAGGCGCAGCACCGCGTTCGTGCCGGCGACGTTGATCCGGCGTGCGTCCTCGAGGTCGAGGTCGAAGCTGATCGACGCGGCGCAATGCGCCACCGCGGAGATCTCGCTCGTCAGCCGGTCGCGCGTCTGCGGGCTCAGGCCGAGGTCGCGCTGCTCGAGGTCGCCCGCGACGGCGCGGACGCGGCGGCGCACGGCCGGCACGTCCTGCGGCGCGAACAGCGTGCTCAGCACGTCGCTCATGCGCGCCTGCGCGGCGCCGTCGTCGGCGGCGCGCACGATCGTCACGACATCGCGGTCGCTGCGCTCGAGCACGCGCATGAGGAGTTCCATACCGATGAAGCCGGTGGCGCCGGTAATGAGAACGGGTCCGTGGGTCATAGCGGGATGTTCCGGTTGAGGGACTGAGCACGATCGCTGCCGGCCAGCGTCTGCAGCGCGTCGGCGAGCCGACGGCGCGTGTCCGACGGCGCCACGATCTCGTCGACGACGCCCTCGGAGGCGGCGGTCGCGGCGGAGAGCGAGTCGCGCTCGTACTCGGCCGCCAGACGCTCGCGCGCCTCGGCGGGATCGCCGGCGGCGGCGATCGCGCGCCGGTGGACGAGGTCCACCGCCTGCTTCGGGCCCATGACGCCGAGCTGCGCCTGCGGCCACGCGAGCACGAGGTCGGACCCGAGCTCGCGGCTGTTCATGGCGATCATCGCGCCGCCGTAGGCCTTGCGCAGCACGATGGTGAGGCGCGGCACGGTCGCGGCGGCGAACGCGTGGACGAGCTTGGCGCCGTGGCGGATGACGCCGGCCTTCTCCTGCTTGGTGCCGGGCAGGAAGCCAGGGGTGTCGACGAGCACGACGAGCGGGATGCCGTACAGATCGCACGTGCGCACGAAGCGCGCGGCCTTGGTCGCGGAGTCGGCGTCGAGCACGCCGCCGAGATACCTGGGCTGGTTGGCGACGATGCCGACCGAGCGGCCGTCGAGGCGCGCGAAGCCGGTCAGCATGTTGCGCGCCCAGCGCGGGCTGATCTCCAGGAGGCGCCCACCGTCGACGAGCGTGCGCACGACGTCACGCACGTCGTAGACCTTGCGCGAGTCCTCCGGCACGGCGTGGTCGGACGGGAGGTCGAACGGGTCAAGCCTCGGCCAGCGCCGGGTGGCCTCGCCGGCGTGCTGAGGCAGGTAGTCCAGCAGGTCGCGCACGAGCCAGGCGGCTCCGAGGTCGCCGTCGGCCACGAGCTGGCTGACGCCGTTTCGCTCGTGCACCTTCGGCCCGCCGAGCGCGGTCGCGTCGACGTCCTCGCCCATGACCTCCTTGACCACGCCGGGGCCGGTCAGGAACATCGATGCCGCCTTCGTCATGACGACGAAGTCCGTCAGCGCGGGGGAATAGGAGCCGCCGCCGGCCGACGCACCACAGATCACCGAGATCTGGGGGACCTGGCCGGAGAGCGCGACGTTCGTCTTGAAGATCCGCGCGTAGCCGGCGAGCGCGGCCACGCCCTCCTGAAGCCGCGCACCAGCCGACTCGATGAAGCCGACGACGGGAATGCGGGCCCGTCCGGCGGTGCGCAGCACGCGGCAGATCGTCTCTGCGTGCACCTCGCCCAGCGAGCCGCCCACGTAGGACGGGTCCTGTGCGTAACAGGCGATCGAGCGCCCGTCCACGCGACCGGTGGCGCCGATGACGCCGTCGCCCGGGCTCGTGCGCTCGCCCATCCGGCGGGACTCGACCGAGCCGCGGATCAGCTGCAGCGAGCCCGGGTCGCACAGTGCCTCGAGACGCTCGAGCGGACTGAGCTTCTCGTCGGTGCGTGGGACGAGCGCGAGATTGCTCAAGCGGTCTCCAGGCACAGCGTCACGTTATGGCCACCGAAGCCGAAGCTGTTCGACAGCGCCACGGCGCGGTCCTCGCTGGCGGTCTTCAACGGCCGTGCGGTGTTCGGCACGTAGTCGAGGTCCATGCCGTCCTCGGGCTCGTCGTAGCCGAGCGTCGGGGGAGCGATGCGGTCGCGCAGCGCCAGGATGGTCGCCACCGATTCGACGGCGCCGGCGGCGCCGAGCAGATGCCCGATCGCGGACTTCGTCGACGACACGGGGATCTTGTGCGCGTACTCGCCGAGCGAGGTCTTCAGCGCCGCGGTCTCCGAGCGGTCGTTGAGCTGCGTCGAGGTGCCGTGCGCGTTGACGTAGTCGATGTCCGCCGCGGTCAGGCCGGCGTCGGCCATCGCGAGCATGATCGCGCGCGCGCCACCCTCGCCCTCGGCTGAGGGAGCGGTGATGTGATGGGCGTCGCCGGTCGCGCCGTAGCCGCGAACGGTGGCCAGGATGTTGGCCCCGCGCTCGCGTGCGGAGTTGCCGTCCTCGAGCACGAGCACCGCGGCGCCCTCGCCCATGACGAAGCCGTCGCGACGGTTGTCGAACGGGCGCGAGACGCCCGTCGGCGACAGCGCGCTCATCGAGGCAAACGACGCCCGCGAGAGCGGGGTGAGCGCAGCCTCCGAGCCGCCCGTCACGACCGCCTGGGCGTCGCCGCACTGGATCGCGCGCATCGCGGTCCCGATGGCGTGGCCGCCGGCCGCGCAGGCCGACACGACGCTGAAGATCGGGCCCTTGAGGCCATGGCGCAGCGACAGCGCCGCCGATCCGGCGTTGCTCATCATGAGCGGGATCGCCAGCGGTGAGACGTTGCGTGGACCGCTGTCGCGCAGCGTGTCGTGGTTGCCCTCGAGCGTGCCGATGCCGCCGATGCCGGTGCCCAGCACGCAGCCGATGCGAAACGGGTCGTAGGGCAGCTCGTCGGCCCAGCCGGCCTGCTTCAGGGCCTCGTCGGAGGCGACGACGCCGAACTGCGTGAAGCGGTCGGCGCGGCGTGCCTCCTTCATCGAGAGGTGATCGGTGGGCTCGAAGTCCGCGCAGGGGGCTTCCCCGTCGCGGAAGGCGCTCGTGCCGGCAGTCCACCGCTCGTGCAGCGTGCGGGCGCCAACCCCGAGCGGGGTCACGGCACCGATGCCGGTGACGACGACGTCGGGAAGTTCGCGCCGCTGCATTACGAGCCCTTCTTCTCGGTGATGAAGTCGATCGCGTCGCCGACGGTCTTGATCTGCTTCATGTCGTCGCCTTCCATCTTCACGCCGTGCTCGTCTTCGACGATCTGGGCGAGCTCGGCGAGGTCGAGCGAGTCGACGTCGATGGACTCCCACGTGGCGTCACGTGAGATGGCGTCCTCTTTGGCGCCGAACGACTTCAGCGACTCGATGACCGTGGTCTCGATGGTGTTCTCGGTGGTGGTGCTCATGCGTGGTGCTCCTTTTGATCGGGTCGGGGGGAAGGGTTGAAGCGGACGGTCGGGATCAGGCGCTCATGCCGCCGTCGACGAACAGCGTCGTGGCGGTCACGTAGCTGGCGGCATCGGAGGCGAGGAAGCGCACGGCGTCGGCGACCTCGTCCGGGCGCCCGGGCCGCCGGGCGGGCACGGCGTCGAGCAGCTCGCGCGGCAGGTCCGCGGTCATCTCGGTCTCGATGAATCCGGGCGCGACCGCGTTGACGGTGACGCCGCGACGCGCGATCTCGACGCCGATCGTCTTCGTCATGCCGATGAGTCCGGCCTTGGCCGCGGCGTAGTTGGCCTGGCCGGCGTTGGCGCGCGGGCCGACGACCGATGCGACGTTGACGATGCGCCCGTAGCGGGCCTTCATCATCGGGCGCAGCACGGCGCGGGTGAGGCGGAAGGCGGCGGTGAGGTTCGTCTCGAGGACGAGATCCCACTGGTCGTCGTCGATCTGGACGGCGAGCCCGTCGGCGCGCACGCCGGCGTTGTTGACGAGGCCGAGCACGGGGCCGAGCTCGCCGGCCTCGCGCAGGACGTCCTGCATCGAGTCGGGGTCGCAGACGTCGCCGCCGATCGCGATCGCTGAGCCGCCGGCCTCCTCGATGGCGGAGACGGTGTCAGCGGCACCGCCGGCGTCGGAGCGATATCCCGCGGCGACGGCCCAGCCGTCGGCGGCGAGCTCACGCGCGATCGCGGCGCCGATGCCCTTCGAGGCGCCGGTGACGAGGATGACCGCGCCGTGCGGGCGCAGGCTTTCCCTCGCTTCGGCGACCTCGCGCTGGTGGTCGTCCGAAAGATGTCCGTTGGTGGTGGTCGTCGTCATGCGGTCTCTCCGAACGTCAGCAGTGCAGCGCCCCAGGAGAACCCGGCGCCGAATGCGGTGAGCAGGACGTGGCCGTCTGCGGGCAGCCGCCCGTCGTCCTCGGCGAGCGACAGCGCAAGCGGGATCGAGGCGGCCGACGTGTTGCCGAGGTCGGCGACGTAGTCGGCGACGCGTCCGCGCTCCAGGCCGAAGCGCTCGCGAACCGCGTTGATGATCCGTCCGTTGGCCTGATGGGCGATGACGAGCGTGACGTCGTCGATGTCGAGCTCGGCGAGCTCGAGCAGATCGCGACACGAGCGCTCCATGTGGTTGACGGCCTGCTCGTACACGAGCCGGCCCTCCATGCGCACCACGCGGTCGGTGCGGTCGATATAGAGCACGTCGCGCTGAGCCTCGGCGCCGAGCACGACCGGGCCGATGCTGGCCGGCCCGCCGGGCGTGAGGACCGCGGCCCCGGCTCCATCGCCGAACAGCGACGCCGTCTGGCGGTCATCGTGATCGGTGTAGAGCGACAGCACGTCGGCGCCGATGAGCAGAACGGTGTTCGCGCGGCCGCTTTCGATCAGTGCCGCGCCCTGTTGCAGCCCGGCGAGAAAGCCGGTGCACGCCAGGCCGACATCCCACGCCATGGCGCGGTCGGCGCCGAGTGCTCCGGCGACGATGGGCGCGGCCTGCGGGACGATGTCGTCCGACGAGGAGGTCGCCACGAGCACGGCGTCGACGTAGGAGGCGTCGAGGCCCGCCGCGTCCAGCGCGCGGTTGCCCGCCTCGACCGCCAGGTCCGTCAGGCCCTCGCCCTCGGCCGAGCGCCGGCGAGCGGAGATGCCGGTGCGTTTGGTGATCCACGCCGGCTCGACGCCGATGCGCGCCGCGATCGGCGCGTTCTCGACGACGGTGGCTGGCAGCGCGCGGCCGTAGCCGGTGATCCCGGCCGTCCGCGCGCGCGGGTGGGGAACCAGCGCGCCGGGCGCCGGGGCGACGAGCTCAGACGGGGGCAACGACAGCCTCCAGGAGCGTGTCGGCCGTGGCGGCGCTGGCGCCCGAGATGCAGCGCGGGGCCAGCTTCGAGAGCACGCGGCCAGGTCCGACGTCGACGTAGGTCTGCACGCCGAGCGCGTCGAGCGCGGTCATCGTGTCGCGCCAGCGCACCGGCGAGATGAGCGCCGCGGCGAGCTCCGTGGCGGGATCTTCAAACGGGGCGGCAGTCGCGCAGCTGATGACCGGGATCTCCGGAGCGCTGAACTCGACCTCGGCGAGCGCCTCGCGGAAAGGCGCGACCGCACCCTCCATCTGCGGGGAGTGAAAGGCGCCGGCGACTCCCAGCGCAAGCGCGCGCAGGCCGTCGGCCTCGGCGTCCTTGCGCACGGCGTCGAGCGCGTCGGGCGCGCCGGAGAGCACGACCTGGCCGGGCGCGTTGTCGTTGGCGATGCTCACGCCGTGGCGGGCGGCCAGCGCGGCCGACTGTGCCGGCGAGGCGCCCATGAGCGCGAGCATCGTCCCGCCGCCCGAAGCCTCTCCCGAGACGGCCATGTGGTCGCCTCGCAGGACGACGAGGCGCAGAGCGTCTTCATCGGAGAGCGCGCCCGCGGCCGCGAGCGCCGAGAACTCGCCCAGCGAGTGACCGGCCAGCGCCACGGGGTCGACGTGGTCGCGCAGGCGCGTCCAGCCCGCGAGCGAGGCGCACAGGATCGCCGGCTGGGCGAAGCGCGTGGACTCGTCGACGCGGGCGAAGGGGTCCTCTCCGACGAGCTCGATCGCCGCGTCGAGCAGATCGGGGCGTACGGCGGCCACGAGGGCGCGCATGTCTTTGGTCTGGCTGCCCTGTCCGGGGAACAGGACAGCGGTCGGTGTGGAATCAAGCACACCACTACCGTGCCCGTCGGGCGCCGCGAGTTTCGTCATTCCCCCCAAGTGGGGGGTGTACGGCGGGCAGGTCGGGGGGTCAGGCGGGCAAGCGGCCGGTCAGCTCAGCTCAGCAGGCCCAGGCGCTGTGCGACCTGCACGGCCTCGGCTCGGTTTCGGACCTCGAGCTTGCGATACAGCGCGCTCGTGTGCTCCTTGACCGTGTGCGGGGAGAGGTGGAGCTTGCCGGCGATCTCCCGGTTGGTCGCGCCGGAGGCCACACCGGCCAGCACCTCCTGCTCACGCTCGGTGAGCGCCGGGCCTTGTGGCTCGGACGCGCCCTCGTCGAACAGCGTCATGCCGAGCCCGATCATCCGTATGGCGCGGGCGATGTCGGTGGCGGGCCAGTCCTTGGGAATGAAGCCGCTGGCTCCGCACGCGCGCGCGGTCGCAGACGAGATGCGCCCCGCGCCGGAGATCAGCAGCACCTGGATTCCAGGGTGCGCGACATGCAGGCGCTCGGTGATGTCGGGGCCCGACTCCTCGCCCACGAACAGGTCGACGAGCGCGACCTGCGGCTCGTACTTGCGCGCGAGCGCGATCGCTTCGTCACCGTCGCGCGCCGACAGGCAGCGCTCCACCCACGGAAGCTCGGCGAGCATCAGCCGGATGCCCCAGTGCACGACGTCGTGATCGTCGACGACAAGGACACGCAGTCGTTCGTCGTTGTCGTCCACGGGACCCGCGCTCACGCCTCCTCACCTCCGATCGGCGTCCCGGCATCGGGAACGACGAGCCGAACCTGCCACGTTCCGGGCCGGCGCTCCCCGAACTCCACGAGGCCGCCGGCCTGCAGTGCCTCGAGCCCCGCCAGGCGCAGGCCGACGCCGGTGCTCGCGCGCCGGACCTGAGCCACACCGTCATTCTCGATCTCGAGCACGAAGGCGCCATCGTGGCGACGCGAGCGCACGAGCACGCTGGCGGCGCTCGCGTGCTTGCGCGCGTTGCGAATCGCTTCGGCGAGCACGGATTGCGCGAGCGACTCGATCCCGTCCGGCACTGGCGGGATCGATCCGTCAACGGTGATGTTGAGGTCCGGATGCTCTGCGCGCAGGCGGTCGAGCTCGGCGGCGAGCGTCGTCCCGGTCTGACGCGACCGGCGCCCGAGCGGGCGCTGGAGCACGAAGCGCAGATCGCCCAAGGCGGCCCGCACCTCCTCGGCGCAGCGCTCGCGCGACTCGGCATCGAGGTCGGTGCTGGCCGACGACAGCGCGAGCAGGACGCCGAACAGCCGCTGGATGACGCTGTCGTGGATCTCGCGCGCGAGCTCGATGCGTTCCTCGAGACCGCGGGCGCGCTCGCTGTGAAACGTCGCGATGCGCGAGGTCCGGGCGAGCGCGACGGTCTTGCCCAGCGTCCAGAGCAGGTCGCTGCGCTCGTCGTCCAGCGGCGGCGCGCCGTATCCCGGGTCCACGAGGATCACGCCCATCCAGCGATTGGCCGCGGCGATCGGAACGTAGACCAGCGGATGGTCACCGACGAGATCGGCGAACTGCGGTGGAAAGTCGTGATCGTCGCCAGGGCGCATCTCGATGACGCGGTCCTCCGCCAGCGCGCGGCGCGCCACCGGTGCGGACTCCATCGTGACGTGGGCGTCAGCGAACGTGTCCAGGGAGATCCCGTGCGCGCCGGTCGGCCGCGCACGCCGGGTCGCATCGTCGTAGGTGAAGATGACCGCCCGCTGCATGTTCGTGAGGTCGCAGACCGCGCCCGCCAGCCGCGAGTAGAACTCGCGCCCCACGGCGATCTCGTCCGATTGCGAGAGCACGTGGACGAGCAGGTCGACCGTCGCGATGGCGGCGGGCGGCCGCGAGTCGCCGGTACGTGGGTTGTCTGCGTGCATGGCCCTGATCCTCGCGCATCGACCGGTCCGGTCACCGCGCCACGCGACGACGCTGAGCGCTCAGCCCGCGCGCCGCCCGGCGAGCGCGGGCAGCGCGCGCGTCGCGCGGCGAACTCCGACGGCCCCCATCCCGGTGGCGAGCAGCATGATCGCCGTGGCCACGATCAGCTCCGGCACGAACGCCGCCCCGCCCAGCACGAACAGCGCGTCGCAAGCCCCTGGCACCAGCCCATTCCTACCCGAACGGCGGGTCGCAAACTTCTGTTCAGCTGTACGGTGAACTGGCCGATGACTGACCTTGTGATCGATGCAAGCGCACCAGCGCGCGTGCGAGTGAATTCGAGCGCCGAACTCAGCGTGCTGCTGGTCGAGGACGACGACGACGATGCGCTGCTCGTCGGCGACCTGCTCGAGACGACCACGCTACGGCTGAACCGGGTCGCGACGGCCGCCGAAGCCGAGCTCTGGCTGCGCGGCACGCAGGCCGATTGCGTCCTGCTCGACCTCGGCCTGCCTGACGCGTCCGGGCTGGAGGCGATCGGGGCGCTGGTGGCGCCCAACCCGGCGATCGCGGTCGTCGTCCTCACCGGCGACAGCGACGAGCAGCGCGGCATCGAGGCGCTCGGCGCGGGCGCCGAGGACTACCTCGTCAAGGGCCGGATCGACACCGGGACCCTGTTTCGCGCGATCCGCTATGCCGTCGAGCGCAAGACCGCGGAGCGCGCGCGCCAGGAGCTCGCGGTTGCGCGAACGCTGGCCGCGGAGAACTCGCGTCTCCAGCGCGGCCTGCTCCCAGATCCGATCGTCGGCGATCCGCGTATCGCGATCGCTGCGGCGTACCGGCCGGGCGGGCGCCGGCTGCTGCTCGGCGGGGACTTCTACGACGTCGTCGAGGACGCCGGCGGCCGCACGCACGCCGTCATCGGGGACGTCTGCGGCCACGGTCCCGACGAGGCGGCGCTCGGGGTGCGCCTGCGCATGGCGTGGCGCACGCTCGTGCTGGCCGGCGCGCCGGACGACGAGCTGTTCGCGACGCTCGACCGGCTGCTGGAGCACGAACGCGACGAAGCCGGGCTGTTCACGTCGATCGCCACCGTGATCGTCGACTCCGGCTGCCGCTCGGCCACGGTGCGGCTCGCGGGTCATCCGGAGCCGTTCGTGATCGCCGGATCAACGATCCGTCGCCTGGAGCCATGCGCGCACGGGCACGTCCTGGGTATCGGCGGAGCGCGCCGCTGGCCCGCCACCGAGGTCGAGCTCGGCGACGACTGGGCACTGCTGCTGTACACCGACGGGCTCTACGAGGGTCGAGCGGGCGATGGCGGCGGGCGCCTGGGCATCGGCGGCCTGCTCGACGTCATGGCCGGCTCCTCGCTCCTCACCGACGGCGCGCAGCCCGATGTGCTGGCGGCCCTGATCGGCGAGATCGAACAGCTCAACGGCAGCGCGCTGAGCGACGATGTCGCAATCCTCGCCCTGACCTGCACCTCAAGCGCGGGACCGGCCTGATGACGCGTGTCTGGCGCACGACGCTGGCGGTCATCGGCGCCGTGCTCCTTGCGTCCCTGGCCGTTGCGGCTGCCGTCATCGTCCGCTCGCAAGCCTCGGACAAACGCGAGGTGACCAAGCGCTTCGCCCTGCGCGCGACGGGTCGCGCGGTCATCGTCGAGGCGCTCTTCGGGTCCACCGCCTCCACCGCGCGAAGCGACAATGTCAAGCGCTACGGCGCCAAGACCGTCTCGAGCGATCGCCTCGCACGGCGCGCGCGCGACAGCCGGAACCTGTTCCTCATGGTGCTCACGGCCAACGGACGCGTCCTGGCGTCTTCGCCCGGGTCCACGGCCGCCCGGCACGTGATCGAGACGCACCCCGCCTACCTGCGAGCGGCGCTGGCCGGTAAACCGTTTGTGATCTCGGATGTCCAGCCCGGCCTGTCGGGCACACGACCGGGGTTCATCTATATCCAGACCTTCGAGACCCGCTTCGGCCGCCGTGCGCTCGTCGCCGGCATCGACGCCCAGCCGGTGTTCCGGCTCTTCGGCGACACGCTCAGCCGGTTGCCGGGCTCGCCACCAGGCAACTCGTACATCCTCGACTCGCGCGACCGCCTCGTCGCAAGCCAGGACAGCCGTCACCGCTCGGGTCAGGTCGTCCCCGAGCCGCAGCTCGCCCGCGCGCTGGCGACCGGCCGAGAGGGCCAGTTCGGCCATGGCCGGTATTTCGCTGTGGCTCCGGTCAAGGGGACGCCGTGGCGTATGGTCGCGACGGTGAACGAAAGCGATCTGCTCGCTCCGGTGAACGGGACCCACAAGTGGTTCCCGTGGCTGCTGTTCGCGGGGTTCGCGCTCGCGCTCATGGCCGCGCTCGCCTTCTTCAGCCGGATCATGCGCAGCGCCGCGCACACGGCCGCGGTGAACCTCGAGCTCGAGCACGCGAACATCATGCTCGAGCAGCGCGCTGATGACGTCGCCCGCGCGAACGACGACCTCGAGCGCACGAACCACGAGCTCGAGCGCTCCAACGAAGAGCTCGAGCGCTTCGCGTCGATCGCGTCGCACGACCTGCGCGAGCCGCTGCGCAAGGTACAGATGTTCTCCGAGCGCGTCATCCACCACGAGGGGGATCGGCTCTCCGAGCGCAGCCGCGACTACCTCGGGCGCTCCAGCGCCGCCGCTCTGCGGATGCAGGCGCTGATCGACGGACTGCTCTCGTTCTCGCGCATCGCGACCCAGCAGGGACCGATCGTGGACGTGGATCTCACGCAGGTCGCGCGCGAGGTCATCGAGGATCTGGGCGCCGTCATCGACGACTGCGACGCGACCGTCGACCTCGGCGATCTGCCGCACGTCCCCGCCGATCCGGTCCAGATGCGCCAGCTGCTGCAGAACCTCATCTCCAACGCGCTCAAGTTCCGCCGCGAAGGCGTCGCGCCGATCGTGCGCGTGACGGGCCGCGTTCGCGACGAGATCGGCGAGATCGTCGTGCGCGACAACGGCATCGGCTTCGAGTCACGACACGCGCCGCGTCTCTTCAAGGTCTTCGAGCGCCTGCACCCGCGCAGCGCGTATCCCGGAACCGGTATCGGGCTCGCGCTCTGCCGCCGGATCGTCGAGCACCATGGGGGGACGATCTCCGCCGCGGGCGAGCCCGGCGTCGGATCGACGTTCACGATCAGGCTGCCGCTGTCGACTCCCCGACCGCAGCCGCCGGCAGCCCAGCCATCACGCGACGATGAGACGAGCAGGCTCGTCCATGGCTGACGGCGCCGCAGCGGTGATCCTCATGGCCGAGGACGACGAGGAGGACCGCCTCATGGCACAGGAGGCGCTCGCAGAGGCGAACCCGATCAACCAGCTGCGCTTCGTGGTCGACGGCGAGGATCTCATGGACTACCTGCACCAACGCGGTGAGCACGGCGCCGGGGCCGACGCACCGCGGCCGGCGATCATCCTTCTCGACCTCAACATGCCTCGCAAGGACGGCCGCGAAGCCCTCGCGGAGATCAAGTCAGATCCGGAGCTGCGCCATATTCCCGTCGTGGTGTTCACGACGTCCAAGGACGACCACGACGTTCTCACCACGTACGCTCTCGGCGCAAACTCGTACATCACCAAGCCGTCGCGCTTCACAACCCTCGTCGAGGTCATGAGCGGCTTCTCGAACTACTGGTTCCAGCTGGCCGAGCTGCCCGTGCGCTAGCGACCGTTCGGGAGGCTGCCATTGGTTTGGTTGTGTGCGCGGCTGTCGACGACGTAAGCGGCCGACGTTGCTGTTGTCGTGCGTCTGGCTCATGCGCGTGTGGCGCGCGGGGGTGTGCGGCCTGCGAGCGTGTCGGTGATGCATGGGGCGCAGACGCTGGCGCTGCAGGCGATCGACGTCGCCCAACACGCGCATCACCGTTTCATCGGTCCGCATATCGACTACTTCGGCGTCGGGCTCGCGGCCGCGGTCAGCTGGGTCGGAATCACCGGACCCGGGGAGGCCGCACTGATCGCCGCTGGTATCTCAGCTGCTCATGGCCACGTCGACATCGTCTCGATGATCGTCGTGGCGTGGTGCGGCGCGATGAGCGGCGGGGTGGCGGGCTGGCTGGTGGGGCTCAAGGGCGGGCGAGCACTCATGATCAAGCCTGGCCCCTTATACCGGTTGCGCATGCGTCTCCTGCGACACGGCGACACCGTGTACGAACGGCGTGGTTGGCTGGCCGTGTACCTCGCTCCCTCGTGGATGGCCGGCATCAGTGGAATACCCGCCAGGCGGTTCGTGCCGGCCAACCTCCTCGCGAGTCTGATCTGGGCAGCAGGGATCGGCCTTGGTTCCTATTTCGCTGGTCGCTCGATCGCCGACGCGCTCGGTGATGCCGGCCTCGTCGGACTGGCCGCATTGATCGCGGCGGTCGCAATACCGGCGCTGATCAGCCAGCGGCGACGGCGCCGCGACTGACCTGCGCCCGCAAATCCGATGCGAACTCGGCTCGCCGAACAGATCGAGGCAGCTCCACTTCGCGCTGGCGCTCCTCACTCTGCGCACGCGTTGCGGTCGGCGGTGGGGCACAGCTCGACGCCGTCTGCGAGTCGACGCAGAAGGCGGTAGAGGTGCTCGCGTTGCTCGGGGCCGAGGGGGGCGAGGAGGTCATCCTCCGCGGCCGCGATGGCGCCTTCGGTACGGCGGAGCA
>JAWVGM010000114.1:0-7150 GCA_033855075.1 Solirubrobacteraceae bacterium
TCTGTTCAACCCGCTCAGCGACCGGGAGTAGCATCGTGTCCATGCGCGCATCAGCACATCGCATCGCAAAGTTCCGTCACGTCGTGAGGGTGCGCGATCACCGCATCAACAGCGACGAGCCCCGCGACAGCGGCGGCGACGACGCCGCCCCCTCGCCGCAGGAGCTGCTCGCCGCGAGCCTCGCCTCCTGCACGGCCGTGACGATGGAGATGTACGCGGCGCGCAAGGGGTGGGACATCGGCGACGTCGAGGTCGAGTGCGAGTACCTGCCCGCGGAGCGCGGCTGCCCGACGAAGTTCACCCTGACCCTGCGCCTGCCGTCCGACCTGACCGACGAGCAGGTTGCCCGGCTGAAGGTCATCGCGACGAAGTGCCCGGTGCACCGCACACTCGACGGCGAGGTCATGTTCGACGAGCGTGTCGAGCGCATCCAGCTCGCTCACTGACGGGCTGCGCGCCGAGCTGCGCGCGCCCGACCAGTCCCGGCCGCGGCACGTCCACGGCCGCACGCAGGCGGCGGTCCTCGTCCCGCTCTACGTACAGGACGGTGCGCTGCACGCCGTGTTCACGCGGCGCCACGACGAGATGCGCCGCCATCCCGGCGAGATCTCCTTCCCCGGCGTACGCCTCGACGAGCACGAGGACGACCTCGCGACAACCGCGCTGCGCGAGGCCGAGGAGGAGATCGGGCTGCCGCGCGAAGCCGTCGAGCTGCTCGGCCCGCTGACCCCAACGCCCACGGTCGCCACGAGCTACGCGATCTATCCGTTCACGGGCCTGATCGCAGCCGGTCATGTGTGGACGCCGTCGGCGCGCGAGGTCGACGAGGTCCTCGAACTGCGCCTCGCCGACCTGCGCACGCGTTTCGAGCGCAGGCGGCTCGTGCGCCGCGGGATCCCGTTTCGCACGCACGTCTACACGCTCGACGGCGACCGCATCATCTGGGGGGCGACAGCGCGGATCGTCTCCGAGCTGCTCGACCGCGTCGGGCCGCTGCTCGACGCCGAGGACTGACGCGGTGGATCGCGACGACCTCGTTCGCAGCCTGCGCTCCCGCGTTCGCGACGAACGCGTCCTGGCCGCGATCGCGTCCCTCCCGCGCGAGGTCTTCGTCGAGCCCGAGCTGAGCGCCGTCGCCTACGCCGACTGCCCGTTGCCGATCGGGGCCGGCCAGACGATCTCCCAGCCGGCCGTCGTGGCCGGGATGTGCGAGGCGCTCGAGCTGCAGCCGAGCGATCGCGTCCTCGATGTCGGCACCGGGTCGGGCTATCACGCCGCGGTCATGTCGCGCCTGTGCGCGCACGTCCACGGGATCGAGCTCGAGGCGCGCCTCGCCGAGCGAGCCACGCTGGCGCTCGCGCGCGCGGGCATCGAGAACGTGACCGTCGCCGTCGGTGACGGTCAGCTCGGCCTGCCCGACGAGGCGCCGTTCGACGCGATCAACGTCGCGGCGACGGCGCGCGAGGCGGTGCCGGCGGCGCTCGAGCAGCAACTCGCGGTGGGCGGTCGGCTTATCGCGCCGGTCGCGCTGCACGGCGAGGAGCACCTCGTCCTCGTCCGCCGCACACCCGACGGGCTCGAGCGCACGCGCCTGGCGGCTGTGCGCTTCGTGCCGCTGCGCTGATGGAGATCGACACGCCTCACGGCATCGCGGTCGTGCACCTGCATCCGGTGGCCGAACCCGTCGGCGCGATGGTGCTCGGCCACGGCGCGGGCGGCGGGGTCGCGGCGCGCGATCTCGTTCGGGCCACGAAGGCCGCTGGCGGGGCGAACGTGAGCGTCGCGCTCGTCGAGCAGCCCTACCGCGTCGCGGGGCGGCGCTCCCCTGCGCCGGCCCGCCAGCTCGACGCGGCGTGGACGGCGGTCGTCGGCGAGCTGGCCAGGGGGCCGCTGGCCGGCGTACCGCTCATCACGGGCGGCCGGTCCTCCGGCGCGCGCGTGGCGTGCCGCACCGCACAGAGCACCGGCGCGGCGGGTGTGCTGTGCCTCGCATTTCCGCTGCACCCGCCGGGCCGGCCCGAGAAGACACGCCAGCCTGAGCTCGACGACGTGACGGTTCCCACGCTCGTCGTGCAAGGCACGAGCGACCCGTTCGGTCAGCCGGTGGGCTCATCGCACTGCAAGGTCGTGCTCGTGGCGGGCAACCACAGCCTCACGTCCGATCTTGATGCGGTCGCGGCAGCCGTGTCCGGCTGGCTGGCGCAGGTCCTGTGAGACGCGCTGCGCGACGTGGATCAGGACCACCGCCGTCGGCGGTCCTGATCCACGCTCGCGAGCCCTGAGCCGGCCAGCGACAGGCCACGGGGGCCCGCCTCCGCCGGCACCGCTAGGCGGCCATCGCCAGCGACCCGTCCTCGAATGCGGCTTCCGCGAGCCAGCCGCGCAGGCGCAGCATCGCCCGGGTGTGCAGCTGGGAAACGCGCGACTCGCTGACGCCGATGACGTCGCCGATCTCGCGCAGCGTGAGGTTGTAGTAGTGGTAGAGCCCGACGACGAGCCGCTCGCGCTCGGGCAGCTTGCCGAGCGCCTCGGCGATGCTGTCGCGCAGGTCCTCGCACGTGAGCAGGTCGAGGGGATCCGGAGCGCCGTCGTCACGCAGCGTGTCGACGAGCGCGACCTGGTCGCCCGAGCCGTCCGAGACGGTCCACAGACCGTCGAGGGTCAGCACGGTCGAGCTCGCAAGCGACGACAGCACCTCGCGCAGCTCGGGCACGCTCATGTCGACCTCGGCCGCCAGCTCCGCCTCCGACGGGGAGCGACCGAACAGCTGCTCGAGCTTCACGCTCGCGCGCTCGATGGCGCGGGCACGGGTGCGCACAGACCGGGGTACCCAGTCCAGCGAGCGCAGCTGGTCGAGGATCGCGCCCTTGATACGGGGCGCGGCGTACGTCTCGAACTTGATGTCCCGGCGCGGCTCGAAGCGATCGATCGCGGTCATCAGTCCGCCGAGGCCGAACGAGATCAGGTCGGCCTCCTCGACGTGCGAGGGCAGGTGCGCCGACATCCGGCCGGCGACGCCCTTCACGAGCGGGGCGTACGCCATGACCAGGCGCTCACGCGCCCCGTGGTCCCCGTCGCGGCGAAACCGCCGCCACAGGTGATCGAGCTCGACGGGCATGACCTCGGATGAGGTCGCGGAGCGGCGCTCCGCGGTGAGGGGGCGGTCGAGCATCCTGCGCGACCGGGCCGCGTGAATCGTATGCATGACAGGTATTCCTCCGTGAATCGCGCAATGTGGGGTCCATCCGCATTACACGTTTGTCCGATGCGGCGCACTGTCTCTTAGTGCAGGGCTCGTGTGAACCGGATCATGGTCGGGTTCACGACCTGGACCTTAGACGGGGGAGCTCGCGCGTCAGACCCGCGCGGCGGGCCGGTCAGCCGACTCGCGCAGCGGGGAGACGAGGCTGTGCTCGAACGCGTAGCGCATCGCCGAGGTCCGGTTGTGGACGCCGAGCTTGCGGTAGATGTTCGTCAGGTGGAACTTGACGGTCTTCTCGCTGATCCACAGCTCCGAGCTGATCGCCTTGGTGCTGAGGCCGCGGGAGACCGCATCGAGCAGCGTGCTCTCGCGCACCGTGAGGCTCACGGCCTCGGGGTCGCGTACCTGGGCGGTCGCGACCGGGGCGGGTGAGGAAGCGGCGTCCCCGACGACCTGGCGCAGCGCCGCGGCGAGGTCTTTTGGCTGCACACGCTTGCTGAGATAGGCGCTGGCGCCGCCGTTGAGCGCCGCGCTGATGTCCCCGGGATGCTCGGAGGCGGACAGCATCACGACCCTCACCTCGGGATGGCGATCGCGGATGAGCCGCAGGCAGGTCAGCCCGTCGAGGCCGGGCATCCGAATGTCGACGAGGACGACGTCGGGCACATGCTCGTCCACGAGTTCGAGGAGACCCTCGCCGGAGTGCGCCTCGCCGACGAGATCGATGTCGCCCATCATCTCCAGGGCAGCTCGGATCCCGAGCCGGAGGAGCTCGTGGTCGTCTGCGATGCACACGCGCAACATGACGCCACCAGCATCGCCACCTGACCTCGATCCCCCGCCGCCGACGCCGAAAACCTGGACAAAAGGCGGATACGGGTCCAGGGCCGCGTCCAGGATTCACTGGACGCGGCCGGCCCGCGTGGTAGCTCGGACTAGGTCGGTTGGGGGACGATGCGGATGTACGGCTTGGGGGATTGCCAGCCGTCGGGGTACTTCTCCTTGGCCTCATCGTTAGACACCGAGCCGGCGATGATCACGTCATCCCCCGGCTGCCACTGCGCCGGCGTCGCGACCTTGTGCTTGGCCGTCAACTGCAACGAATCGATCACCCTGAGCACCTCGTCGAAGTTGCGGCCCGTCGTCATCGGATACACCAGGACCAGCTTGATCTTCTTATCCGGGCCGATCACGAACACGTTGCGGACCGTCTGATTGTCCGCCGGCGTGCGGGCGGTCGGATCGCCCTCCACATCGGCGGGGAGCATCCCGTAGGCCTTGGCGACCTTGAAGTCCTTATCGCCGATCAGCGGGTAGTTCGGGGCGGTGCCCTGCGTCTCGGCGATGTCCTCACTCCACTGCGCATGATTCTCGACCGGATCGACCGACAGGCCGATGATCTTCACGCCGCGCTTGGCGAACTCCGGCTCAATCGACGCCATATACCCAAGCTCGGTCGTGCACACCGGCGTGAAATTCCGCGGATGCGAAAAGAGCACCACCCACGAATCCCCCGCCCAATCATGAAAACTGATCGGGCCCTCCGTCGTCTCAGCCTCAAAATCCGGGGCCGTATCACCAATCGTCAACGCCATCAGATGCCTCCTGCTGCCAGGTCGTGGACCATGCCGTAATCCCTATCCGGATTTGCCCATTTGACTCTAGCCTACTCCCAGCAGGCGTTCGATCGACTGGCGCGCCGCCGCTTCCCATGCCAGCGCGTCGCCGGGGCCGGCGTCAAGCACCGCGTACGGGATCTCGTTGAGCTCGCACGCGACCCGCAGGAGCTCCGCTCCGGCTGACAGCACCGCGGGATCGACGTTCCCGGCGGCTTCGTAGATGACGCCGCGCACGGTCGAGTCGATCGTCCGGCCGAGCATCATCTCCAGCCGCGAGCCGTGCAGCGCGGCGACGGCGTCGTCGCTGCCCCGCGCCGTGCCGAGCGCCCATACGAGGATCGTCACGCTTTCGAGCGCGTAGCGCAGCGTCCCGACGACGTCGGGATCGCCGATCCAGCACTCGCCGCCCGCCGCCTCGATGTCCGCGCGTCTGGCCTCGTCGCGCGTCACGACGCGCACGGCGTGACCGTCGGCCACGAGGTTGCGGGCGAGAGCAAGGCCGCGGCAGCCGCCGCCCACGAGCAGGACACGCACTATCCGGAGGTTAGCCCGGCGCTCGCGCCGGGCGTAAGGGGGACGGAGCCCGCTTGGTCTGCGCGCGCGTCCGCGACGTTCGGGATCGGGACGCGGCGCTGGTACCTCGCGCCCCGAAGCCCGTTCGCGAGGTGCTCGAGGCAAACCGCGCGGCGCTCGCGGCCTGTTCAGGTCTCGCGGTACCGCGCGGCCCGCTCGGCCTGCTCGCGCTCGAACGCGTCGATGTCCGCCTGCACGTCTTCCTCGGTGCGCGGCGCAAGACCCCTGCGCCGGCGCCGCTCGTTCTGGGCAGCGAGCATCTGCTGGATGTCCTCGATCTCGTTGTCCGCCTCGACCTCGGGCGACCGCGTCGGGCGCCAACCGATCGACTCGGCTCCGGATCCCGGATACCAGCGGCCGATCGCCAGCAGCGCGAGGACGAGCACCAGCAACATCCCGCCGATGATGATCGTGAAGGCGTCGATTCCGGCGAGTCTACGGTCGCCCGGGGCCGATCATCTAGCGTGCGCCATGTGGACTTCGACCTGACCGACGAGCAGCAGCTCGTCCGCGAGACGGCCCGCGCGTTCACCGACAACGAGATCGTCGCGCGGGCGCGTGAGAACGCCCGTAACGCGCATTTCGATCTCGATCTCGTGCACGAGCTCGCCGGCCAGGGCTACCTCGGGGCGATCATCCCGCGCGACTACGGCGGCGCCGGTCTGGACCACGTGACGTACAGCCTCATCGTCGAGGAGATCGGGCGTGGCGACAGCGCGATGCGCACGGTCGTCTCGGTCCAGACGTCGCTCGTCGCGGCGTCGATCCTGCGCTGGGGCACCGAGGACCAAAAGCAGCGCTATCTGCCCAAGCTCTGCTCGGGCGAGTGGCTCGGCTGCTTCGCCCTCACCGAGCCCGAGAGCGGCTCGGATGCCGCCAACCAGCGCACACGCGCTCGGCGCGTCGACGGCGGCTGGGTGCTCAACGGGTCAAAGATGTGGATCTCGCTGGGCAACGTCGCGCAGCTCGCGCTCGTCTTCGCCCAGACCGACCCAGAGCTGCGCCATCGCGGCCTCGCGTGCTTCCTCGTCGACACCGCCCAGCCGGGGTTTCAGCCGCAGGAGATCCACCACAAGATGGGGCTGCACGGCTCGGACACGGCGTCGATCGCCCTCGACGACGTGCACGTCGCCGACGGCGACCTGCTCGGCGACGTCGGCGAGGGCTTCAAGGTCGCGATGAGCGCGCTGGACTCGGGGCGCTACTCGGTCGCCGCCGGCTGCGTGGGCATCTGCCAGGGCTGCGTCGAGACGTCGGTCAAGTACGCCCAGGAGCGCGAGCAGTTCGGCCGCCCGATCGCGAGCTTCCAGCTCGTCTCCGCGATGCTCGCCGAGATGAAGGTGCGCGCGGACGCCGCGCGGATGCTCGTCTGGCGCGCAGGCTTCCTGCGCGACGCGGGACGCCCGTGCACGACGGAGACGTCGATCGCCAAGCTCTACGCGACCGAGGCGGCGCAGTGGTGCGCGAACGAGGCGATCCAGGTCCACGGCGGCGCCGGCTACGTCGACGACCACCCGGTGGAGCGCTGGCTGCGCGACGTGCGGGTCACGACGCTCTACGAAGGCACGACGCAGATCCAGCAGCTCATCATCGGCCGCGCGCTGACCGGCATCAACGCGCTCGTCCCGGACTAGATGGTTGATTCCGCGCGGTTAGGCGCAGTAGTTGACGAGTGCGCGGCTGGGGCGGCCGAGTTGGTGGTTGAGCGCGACCGCTGCGGCGAGGCAGACGAAGCGCGCGAGGACGCGTTCTCGCA
>JAWVGM010000115.1:0-2952 GCA_033855075.1 Solirubrobacteraceae bacterium
CCTCGTCCATCGACGCGGCGTCCTTCGTGTGAAACCACTCGCCGCCGAAGGTCTCCTTGCCGGCCTCCTCGTTTCTCCAGTAACCCAGCGGATAGTGGGGGTTCGAGCGCGCCTTCAGGCAGATCTCCCCCCGTTTGCCCTGCTGCACTGGCCGCTCGTCCTCGTCGAGGATCACGACCTCCCAGCCGGGCATCGGCTTGCCCATCGAGCCCTCGCGGACGTCCATGAACGGGAAGTTCCCGCACAGCGGATAGGACTCGCTGAGCCCGTAGTAATCGAGCACCGTCACGCCGTACTGGTCGCGAAACCAGCGGATCGCCTCGGGGTTGAGCGGCTCGCCCGCCGAGCAGACGATGCGGAACTTCTGCGGGTACCTGGTCCCGGCATCGGTGATGCCCATCATCGAGCGGATCGCCGTCGGCGTCGCGAACACGTTGGAGGCCTCGTGCCGCGAGAGGAAATCGAGCTGGCCGTGCGGATCGAAGCCGCCCTTGCGCTGGAGGACGAGCTGCACCGCGCCGAAGCGCCACGGGCCGATGAGCGGGCAGATGCCGGCCGCCCACGCCCACTCCCCCATGCCGTGGAAGCGCTCGCCGTCCTGAACGTCGTGGCAGTAGATGAACTCCTCGTGCCCGAGGATGTAGCGGTGGGCGTGCAGGATGCCCTTCGCCAGGCCGGTCGTGCCCGACGTGTAGTACAGCTGGGCCGGGTCGTCGCAGGAGGTGTCGACGCACTCGAAGTCCGTGTCGCCCTCGTCGAGGTCGCCGGGCTCGAGCTCGAGGACGTCGGTCAGGCCTTCGACGCGCGAGCGGTTGGCCGCGTTCGTGACGACCACCGTCGCCTCGGAATCGTTGAGGCGATGCTTGATGCCGTCGTCGCCGTAGAGAATCGACATCGACAGCAGGATCGCTGCGGCCTTCCACGTGCCCAGAAACGCGGCGGCGGTCTCCGGCGTGGCGGGCAGGAGCATCGCCACGCGGTCGCCGCGCTGCACGCCCTTGTCGGCGAGCACCCGCGCGAAGCGGTCGGACATGTCCTGCAGCTGTCCCCAGGTCACTTCCCGCACGGCGCCCTCGGGATCCTCGTGGATCATCGCGAGCTTGTCGCGCGGGTGCTTGTCGCAGACGTCCGCGGCGATGTTGTAGCGCTCGGGGACGTTCCAGCTGTGCTGCGCGCAGGCCTCCTCGTAGGTCATGGCCGCAGCGTACCCGGGGACCCGAGTCTCAGCGGCGTTTGCGCTTCTTCTTCTTCGAGGACGAGTGGGCGGGGCGTGTTGGCGCCTCGGGCGCCGGCGTCTCGGGCACCTTCGCGCGCGGCCTGCCGTCGGGCTTGCCGTTGGCGGACTCGGCCGCGCGCTGCGCGCCGCGCTCCTCCTTGCGCTCGTCCCGCGCGCTCGTGCGGGCCTGCGTGCGCGCGAGGCGGGCCTCGCGCAGCTCCTGCTGAGAGGGCCAGGGATGCGCCTCGCCGGTGGTCCACGCGGGTGGCAGGCCCTGCTGGCCCGGCCAGCGGTGCAGGAACAGCGCGCCGAGCCCGATCAGCCACAGCATCTGCACGAACGGCAGCGGCCCGGCCTGGATGACCGAGACGGCGCCGACGATGATCCCCAGCACTCCCATGAAGCGCGTCAGCAGGCCGACGCTCATCGCCTTGAGCGAGATGAGCACGTAGCCGAGCCCGAGGACGAGGCCGCCGAACTTGCTCAGGAACGCGCCGGTCGTCACGACGCCGTCTTCGAAGACGTGGCGGGCTGCGGCGGCACCGTGCTGCGACGCATCCGCGAACGAGCTCGCGTTGCTGGCCAGCGCGATCGCGCTCACGAGCCCCGGGACCGTGACGAGGACCGCGCCGGTGATGACGACGATGATCGGCAGCTTGCCGACATCCGGCCGGCGCGCGAGCGTCGCGCGGTACAGGTACCCCAGCGCGTACGCCGACCCGATCGCCGTGAGCGAGGTGATGACCGCGGACCCCAGCATCTGCAGCACGCCGATCTGCAGGAACGGGTGGTCGTTGAGGTACAGGACCTCCTTGGCCTTGAGTCCGTTCTGCGGTGCGGTCGCCAGGAAGTGCTCCTTCAGCGCCCCGATGAGCTTGACGGTCGGGAAGTCCGCGCTGGCGGAGACCGAGAGCAGCAGGCCGACCAGACTCAGGACGCCGGCGGCGATCGCGGCGACAGCCGCCGGTGTTCGCCGACGACGTTCCTCGGCGAGCGTCTCCTCCGGTGTGGCGGCCACGGGCGCAAGTGTATGTTGCCCCGGTGGACATCCGTGACGTCATGACCGAGGGCGTGGTCACGGCCGCACCGTCGGCGAGCGTTCGCCAGGTGGCCGAGCTCATGCGTGAGCGCAACGTCGGCTCGGTGGTGATCCTCGACGAGGGAGGCGCGCTCACCGGCTTCGTCACCGACCGAGATCTCGCGATCGGCGCGCTCACCGACGGGCGTGACCCCGGCGACCCCGTCGAGGCGCATGCGTCGTCGCCCGTCGTCACCGCCGAGCCGGGCATGGGCGTCGAGGACGCGGCGGAGCTCATGGTGCGCCACGGCATCCGGCGCCTGCCCGTGCTCGACGCCGGCCGCCTCACCGGGATCGTCACGCTCGACGACCTCGCCGTGCGCACGGGCGACCTCGAGCTCGCCCAGCACATGACGGCGCAGATCACGCGGGCCGCGCTCCCCGGCTTCTATTTCCACGACCGCGGCGGTTGATGTGCCCCGCCTGCGGCGGGCCGCTTCAGTCGTGGCGCACGGTTCCCGCGTCTGATCCGGCGCTGCCTGGCCAGTACGAGCTGGCTCGCTGCATGTCGTGCGGCACGGCGGTGACGCTCGCCCCGACGCCCGCGCAGGCGCACGAATCGGGCGCCTACGGCGGCGGCGCGCCGCGCGGCGCGCGGATCGTCGCGCCGGTGCTGCGGGCGTTTGCCCGCCGGCGGATCGCGCTCCTCGCGCGCGCG
>JAWVGM010000116.1:0-29078 GCA_033855075.1 Solirubrobacteraceae bacterium
ATCGTCGCCGGAAGCCGCCGCATCAAGGTTCTCGCCGAGCGCGACCCCGCGAACCTCGGCTGGGGAGACCTCGGTGTAGACATCGTCATCGAGTCCACCGGTCGCTTCACCAACGCCAAGGATGCCAAGAAGCACCTCGAGGCCGGCGCCAAAAAGGTCATCATCTCGGCCCCCGCGACCGACGACGACGGAACATTCGTGATGGGCGTTAACGAGGGCGGCTACGACCCCGCGACCCAGCACATCCTCTCCAACGCGTCGTGCACCACGAACTGCCTGGCGCCGTTCGCAAAGGTCATCCACGAGGCCGTCGGCATCCAGTACGGCCTCATGACGACGATCCACGCGTACACCGCCGACCAGAACCTGCAGGACGGCCCGCACAAGGACCTGCGCCGCGCGCGCGCCGCCGCCATCAACCTCGTGCCGACATCGACCGGTGCCGCGAAGGCCGTCGGGCTCGTTCTCCCCGAGCTCAACGGCAAGCTGCACGGCTTCGCCGTCCGCGCGCCCGTCCCGACGGGCTCGATGGTCGATCTCACGTTCGTCGCCGAGCGCGAGACGGACGTCGACGAGGTCAACGGTGCGTTCGCCGAGGCCGCCGGAGCCGAGCTCGAGGGAATCCTCCAGTACACCGAGGATCCGATCGTCTCGTCGGACATCGTGGGCAACCCGCATTCCTCGATCGTCGACGGCGGACTGACCTCGGTCATGGAGGGCACGCTCGTCAAGGTCGTCTCCTGGTATGACAACGAGTGGGGCTACTCGAACCGCTGCGTCGATGTCCTCCAGCAGGTTCTGTAAGTGAGGACGCTCGACTCGCTCGGAGACATCGACGGCAAACGCGTTCTCGTCCGCGTCGATTTCAACGTCCCGATCCAGGACGGCAAGGTCCGCGACGACGCGCGCATGCGCCGGGCCCTGCCCACCCTCGAGGAGCTGCGCGAACGCGGGGCCAAGCTCCTGCTCGTGTCGCATTTTGGCCGGCCCAAGGACCACGAGCCGGAGTTCTCGCTGAAGCCGGTCGCCGAGCGCACATCGAAGCTGCTGCACACCGACGTCGTGCTCGCCCCGACCATCGACGAGGTGCCCGACGACGCGGACGTCGTCATGCTCGAGAACATCCGCTACGAGCCGGGTGAGACGAAGAACGACCCCGAGCTCGCCAAGCGCCTGGCGGGCCTCGCCGACTACTACGTCAACGACGCCTTCGGGACCTCGCACCGCGCCCACGCCTCCACGGCGGGCATCGTGGATTTCGTCGAGCACTCTGCGGCCGGGCTGCTCTTCCAGAGCGAGGTCGACACGATCCGCCTGATCATGAACCACCCCGACCGCCCGTTCCTGGCGATCATGGGCGGCGCCAAGGTGACCGACAAGATCGGCGTCATCGACCGGTTCCTCGAGCTCGCCGACAAGATCCTCATCGGCGGCGCGATGGCGACACCGTTCCTCGCGGCGCTCGGCCACAGCACCGGCGACTCCCTCTGCGAGGAGGAGGGCATCAAGCACGCGCGCGAGTCGCTCAAGCACGACGACTACCCCAACGGCAAGCTCGTCCTGCCCGAGGACCTCGTCCTGGCCGAGGGCTTCTCGGATGAGGGCGACACGAAGATCCTCAACGGCGTCGACGTCCCGGACGGCTGGATGCAGCTCGACATCGGGCCGCGCACGCGCACCCGCTACGTCGCCGAGATCCGCGAGGCCAGGACGATCTTCTGGAACGGCCCGATCGGCGCCTACGAGTTCAAGTCGTTCGCGGCGGGGTCGCTGGCGATCGGCCAGGCGCTGGCCGCGTCGGAGGACATCACGGTGGTGGGCGGCGGCGACTCCGGCGCCGCGATGCGCGACTTCGGCCTGGCCCACAGCGTCACGCACCTCTCGACGGGCGGCGGCGCGTCGCTGAAGCTCATCGAGGGCACGGACCTCCCGGGTCTGAAGGCGCTGTCGTCATAGGCTGTCGGTGCACATGAGCCGGATCCCGTTCATCGCCGGCAACTGGAAGATGCACAAGACGGTCGCCGAGGCGGAGGAGTACATCGCCGCGCTGCTGCCGCGCGTCTCCTCCGTCGACGGCGTCGATGTCGCGATCTGCGTGCCGTTCACGGCACTTCAGGCGATGGTCGATTCGACGCGCGGCTCGCGCGTCGAGGTCTTCGCGCAGAACATGCACGAGCAGGAGTCCGGCGCCTACACCGGCGAGGTGTCGGCGCCGATGCTCACCGAGCACGACGTCCACGGCGTCGTCCTGGGCCACTCCGAGCGCCGGCAGTACTACAACGAGACCGATCGCGCGCTGTCGCTGAAGCTGCCCGCGGCGTTCGCCGCCGGCCTGAAGCCGATCCTCTGCGTCGGCGAGACCGAGGAGGAGCGCGAGCGCGGCGACACCCAGCGCAAGCTGCGCCACCAGGTTCAGGAGGGGCTCGAGCGCCTCAGCCCGGAGCAGATCGCCGAGATGACGGTCGCCTATGAGCCGATCTGGGCGATCGGCACCGGCAAGGTCGCCACGCCCGATCAGGCGCAGGAGGCGATCGCCTTCGTCCGCGCGCTCATCGGCGACCGCGCGCCCGAGTCCGCGCCGCTCGCGCGTGTGCTCTACGGCGGCTCGGTCAACGAGGAGAACGCACCCGAGCTGCTCGCCCTGCCCGACATCGACGGGGCACTCGTCGGCGGCGCGTCGCTGGATGCGGACAACTTCGCGCAGATCGTCGCCGCCGCGCTGCCCGCGCCCGCGTGACCGCGCCCTCCTCCGTCTGCATCGTCGTGCTTGATGGCTGGGGCCTCGCGCCTGGCGGGCCGGGCAACGCGGTCGCGCTCGCGCACACGCCCTGCTTCGACAGCCTCTGGGAGCGCTACCCGCACACGACGCTGACCGCGTGCGGCGAGGCGGTCGGGCTGCCGCCCGGGCAGATGGGGAACTCCGAGGTCGGCCACCTCAACCTCGGCGCGGGTTCGGTGATCAAACAGGAGCTCACGCTCATCGACGAGTCCGCCGCGTTGCCGGACTTCGGCGGCAACGAGGTGCTGGCCGCGGCGATGCGCGGCGCGCCGCGGGTGCACCTGCTCGGGCTCGTGTCCGATGGCGGGGTGCACTCGAGCATCGAGCATCTGCAGGCGCTCATCCGGATGGCGGCGAGCGCGGGCGTCGAGGACCTCGTCATCCACGCCTTCACCGACGGGCGCGACACGCTGCCGACGGCCGGGGCCGGCTTCCTCGAGACGGTCGAGGCGACGTGTGCGAGCGAGCGGACCGGACGTGTGGCCAGCGTCGTCGGGCGCTACTACGCGATGGACCGCGACAACCGCTGGGACCGCGTGCAGCTCGCCTACGACCTGCTCGTCCGCGGCATCGCGCCACATCGCGCCGACACCGCGGCCGCCGCGGTGCGAGCGGCCTACCAGCGCGGCGAGACGGATGAGTTCGTCCTGCCGACCGCCGTGGGCGGCGAGGGCGTCATCCGGCCGCAGGACTCGGTCATCGCCTTCAACTTCCGGCCGGATCGCATGCGCGAGATCACCCGCGCGCTCACCGATCCGGCGTGCGCGACGATCGAGCGCGGCGAGAGCGAGCCCGTCACCCGCTTCACGAGCTTGACCTCCTACGACGAGGACTGGAGCTTCCCGATCGCGTTTGCGCCGCGCCATCCGGCGGTGACGCTCACGCGCGTGATCGCCGCCCACGGCGGCCGCCAACTGCACGTCGCGGAAACCGAGAAGTACCCGCATGTGACCTACTTCTTCGGGGGCGGGGAGGAGGACCCCGAGTCGGGCGAGGAGCGCCGGATGGTCCCGTCGCCGCGCGACGTCCCGACGTACGACCACAAGCCGCAGATGAGCGCGCCCGACGCCACCGCGGCGTTCGTCGAAGCCTGGCGTGACGACGACTATCGCTTCGCGATCATCAACTTCGCCAACGCCGACATGGTCGGCCACACCGGGGTCATCCCCGCCGCCGTCGCCGCCGTCGAGACCGTCGACGCCTGCCTGGGCCAGATCGTCGAGACGGTTCAGGCCACGGGCGGCGTCTGCATCGTCACCGCCGACCACGGCAACGCCGACCAGATGCTCGAACCCGACGGTGCGCCGAACACGGCCCACTCGCTCAATCCGGTGCCGTTCATCGTCACCGCCGACGGGGCGCAGCTCGACGCGAACGGCGGCGTCCTCGCGGACGTGGCGCCGACGGCCCTGGACTTGCTCGGCATCGAGCAGCCGGCCGAGATGACGGGCCGCTCGCTGCTCGTCCCTTGACGGTCGCGCTCGCCGCGGCCGCGGTCTTTCTCGGCGCGAGCCTGCAATCCGCGACCGGCTTCGGCTTCGCGCTCATCGCTGCGCCGGTGCTGTTCGCGGCGTTCGGCCCGCGGGAGGCCGTCACGGCGAGCGTGCTCGTCGGCATCGAGGTCAGCGCGCTGACTCTCGTCACCGAGCGGCGCATGCCGCGCGTCCTGACCGGTGAGGCGCTGGCGCTCGTCGCCTGGTCGCTGCCCGGACTCGCCCTCGGCGCGCTCGCGCTGCGCGAGCTGCCCGACCGGCTGCTCTCGGTCCTCGTCGCGGTCGGTGTGCTCGGCGGCCTCGTCCTGCGCGTGCGCGCGCGTCGGGCGCGCCGCACGAGCCGTCTGCGTTGGTGGAGCCGGCCTGCCGCCGGCATCGGCAGCGGGGCGCTGAGCACGTCGACCTCGTTGAGCGGGCCGCCGCTCATCCTGTACCTGCTCGCCCGCGGCGTCACGGCCGGGCAGATGCGCGACACGCTCGCGGCGGTCTTCGTCGCGTTGTCGGTGCTCAGCGTGCCGGCGCTGCTGGCCACCGGGACGTTCGACGTCCCGCCCGCCCCCGCCGCGCTGTTCGCCGCCGGGGCCGCCGGCCAGCTGCTCGGCCGCCGCATCTTCGCCCATCTGGCCGGGGAGCGCTACGAGAACGTCGTGCTCGCCGTGCTCGCGGTGGCGGCGTTGGTGGCGCTGGCGACGAGTGTGGTGTGATCCGCGCGGTTCACGAAACTGCAGCGATGAAGGGGTGAGGGACCGAGGCCGGAGAGGTGCATTTCTGACCTCTCGCGCATCTGGACTCCACGCTCGGTCAGTTATCCACGGCAGACGTGCATTCGTGACCTCCCGTGAGAGGACGACGATCGAGTGGTCAGTTACGCACGCGACCCGCCGGGCCGAACGCTCCCGCATCCGTGCATCGCCGCAGTTCGTGCACCCGCGGTCAAGCAGCTCAATCGCTGCGGCGCATCCGCCACACGACGAAGCCAAAGGCGGCCAGCGCCGCGACGCTGACCCCCGCGAGGCCCACGACGTGGAAGATCTTCTCGGCGGTCGGGCCGAGGTAGTACGCGGCGAGCCCGACCGACAGCGACCACGCGATCGCGCCGAGTGCGTTCCAGAAGAGAAAGCGCTGCCACGGCATCCGCGTGATCCCCGCCATCCACGCCGCCCCGATGCGCAGGACGGCCACCCAGCGGCCGAGGAACACCGCCTTGGCGCCGTGGCGCTCGAAGAACGGCTCACCGTGCTCGAGGATCCGGCGGCGGTGATGCTCGAGTGGGCCGTCGCGCTCGAGCAGTCGCCGCCCGCCGGTCCGGCCGATCAGGTAGCCGATGTTGTCGCCGAGCATCGCGGCCAGCGCGGCGAGGACGATGATCCACTCGATCTTCACGTCGCCGTGGCTGGCGAGCACGCCCGCGGCGATGAGCGCCGTCTCGCCCGGCACGGGGACGCCCATCGACTCGATCCCCACGAGCGCGAAGACCCCGGCGTACGCGACGCGCGCGTTGATCTTCAGGAACGCAAGGAAGACGATCGGCGCATCCTGCCGCAGACCGGTCCGTGGCGCGCACGGCCTAGCCGGAGGCGCTGCGCTCGGCCACGAGCCGAACGTCCACGCTCGGCAGGGCGCGGGCGATCCGCAGCGGTACGGGCCTCGCGCACGACGAGGATGTCGTGGGTCGCGCTGCGCAGCTCCTTCCCGCGCAGCAGCGTGCGCGACATCTCTGCGGACAGGTCGGCCGCGCGCCGGCGCTTGTCGGCCTCGAGCGCCCGGCTGCGCGCCGCAGCGGTGGTCGTGCTCACCGCTGCCGCACCCCGGACAACCGGACACCGCAGTCCGGATCCGCTACCATCCGGACTATGCAGTCCGTTTCGACAGCGGATGCCGTTCCGGGGCACGCCCGTCCGCACCCGATGCGCAGCCTGCTGATACTCGGCACGGCCGCCCTGTCCTTCGCGCTGGCCCAGACCTCGCTGATCCCCGCGATCGGCGAGATGATCAAGGCGTTTCACACGGACGCGGGCGGCGTCGCGTGGACGCTCACCGGCTATCTCGTCGCGGCGGCGGTGTTCACGCCGGTCTTCGGCCGGCTCGGCGACATGTTCGGCAAGAAGCGCCTGCTCGTCATCGCGCTCGCGCTCTTCGCGCTGGGCAACATCGTGTCGGCCCTCGGCAACACGCTCGAGGTCGTCGTCGCGGGCCGCGTGCTGCAGGGCACGGGCGGCGGGATCTTCCCGCTGTGCTTCGCGATCATCCGCGACGAGTTCCCGCGCGAGCGCGTGCGGACGAGCATCGGGCTGATCTCGGCGACCGCCGGCATCGGCGGCGGCCTCGGGCTCGTCATGGGCGGGCTGCTCGTCGACCACGCCACCTATCACTGGATCTTCTGGATCGGCGCCGCGGTGGCGGCCGCCGCTGCCGTCGCCGCGCTCATCCTGATCCCGGAGTCGCCCCACCGAACCGCGGGGCGGGTGGACGTGCGCGGCGCCGTGCTGCTGGCCGCCGGGCTCGTCATCCCGCTGCTCGCGATCTCGCGGGCGAACACGTGGGGCTGGGCCGACAGCCGGACGCTCGGCTCGATCGCGCTCGGCCTCGCGCTGCTCTCGCTCTGGGTCGTGCTGCAGCGGCGCACCGCCGAGCCACTGGCGAACATCGCCACGCTCATGCGGCGGCCCGTCCTCATGACGAACGTCGCGACGCTGCTCACGGGCTTTGGGATGTTCGGCTCGTTCATCCTCATCCCGCAGCTGGCCGAGGCACCGGTGTCGACCGGCTACGGGTTCGGCGCGAGCGCGACCGAGGCCGGGCTGCTCATGGTGCCGGGCGCGCTGACGATGCTGCTCGTGGGACCGCTGTCCGGCCTGATCGGCGACCGGCTCGGGAGCAAGGTGCCGCTCGCCCTCGGGGGACTCGTCGCCGCGCTCGGGCTCGCGCTGCTCGGGGTCGCGCACAGCTCCGAGCTCGAGGTCGTGATCTTCGCCACCGTGCTCTTTTCCGGCATCGGGCTGGCCTTTGCGGCGATGCCCAACCTCATCGTCGACGCCGTCAGCCCACTCGAAACCGGGGAGGCCACGGGGTTCAACGCACTCGTGCGGTCCGTCGGGTCCTCGCTCGGCTCGCAGGTCAGCGGCGCAGTGCTCGCCGGCAGCATCATCGCGGGTGGACTGCCGTCCGACGCGAGCTTCCGCCTGGCCCTGCTCATCAGCGCCGGCGTGGCGATCGTCGCCGCTGCCACCTCGATGTTCATCCCGCGCGTCACCGGTGAGCACGCCGCGCATCTCGGAGCGCTCGACGAGCTCGCGGCCGCCGGGCCGCTGGCCGAGCCCGCCTACGCCGGGGAGGGGAGATGACGACGCGGACGCCACCGCGCCCGAAGCGCGCGGACGCGGTGCGCAACCGCGATCGGGTCATCGAGGCCGCCCAGGCCGTGTTCGCGGAGTTCGGCCTCGACGCTTCGATCGACGACGTCGCCGAGCGCGCCGGCGTCGGCCGCGCCACGATCTACCGCAGCTTCCCGACGAAGGACCACCTCATCGCGGGCGTGGCGGTCGAGCGGCTGCAGAGCTTCGAGAGCCTCGCGACCCACGCGCTTCAGGAGCCGGATGCGGGCGTGGCGTTCCGCAGCGTGCTCGTCACGATCGCCGAATCGCAGGCGCGCAACCGCGTGCTGCTGGCCGCGCTGCGCCTCGAGGGCGAGGAGGGCGGCCTGGACGCCGCGCGTGTCGCCACCTCGGCCGCGCTCGGCCGGCTCATGACCGCAGGCAAGCGGCAGGGGAGCGTCCGGCCGGACGCCACGCCCGAGGACGTGCGGGTGCTGCTCACCGGGCTCACGCACTCGCTCACCGTCGACCAGCAGAGCGACGTCGAGGTCTGGCGCCGCTACGCAAACCTCATCGCCGACGCGCTGATGCGCTGAGGACGACGATGCTCTACCGCGAGATCCTTGTCCCCATCGACGGCTCGAGAGCCGCGGGCCGCGCCCTGGATCACGCGGTCGCGCTCGCGCGCGAGGAGCATGCGCGGATCACGCTCGTCGTCGTCATACCCCCGCCGAAGTCGGCCGCGGCCGCCGCGGCCTCGGCCCTGCCGGTCCAGCGCCGCGCCTGGGAGGAGATCCTCGAGCGCGGCCGCGAGCGCGTGCCCGACGACGTCGGCCTGACGACGCTCCTCCTCGACGGCGCGCCCGGCCGGGTGATCTCCCGGTTGGCCTCCTCAGCGCAATACGACGTCGTCGTGATGGGCACGCACGGCCGCGGCCGCCTGGCCGGCGCGCTCGTCGGCAGCGTCTCACGCGAGGTCCTGCACAGCACGTCGACGCCGGTCCTGCTCGTCCGCGCCGACTGCGAGTCGGCTCAGTCCGCGCCGCCGGAATCGTCGGCATGGACCCATACGGCGAGCTGACGCGGCAGCCCGAACACCTTGCCGCCCGTCGTCCTGATGATGCGATAGGCGCTCGCGCCGTCGACGCTCTCGACGACGAACTCTCCCTCGGCACGGTCGGTCGTGAACACGTCGCCCGGCTTGAGATCGCCGACGCGCACCCGGCGCGGCTCGGCGCCGTCGGGTGGACGCTGCTCGGCGCCATCGGACATGGTGCGGAAAATAACTAAACTCCGACGCGTCCGCGCGTTTTGTCAGGACGCGCTGGCGCTGATGACCCGAGGGGACGCTGTCGGCCGGCCGGCGGTTGGAGCGAGACCCCGGTGACCAATCGAGTTGCCGCGGACATGCCCGACGAACGGCCTGAAGAGCGCCATGAACTGCGTGCCTCCGAGCTCATCGAGCTCGGAGCGCTCACGATGACCTCTGAGCGCGAGGACGTCATTCACGTCATCAGCCTGTTCGGCGAGCTCGATGTTGCCACGGCGGGCGAAGTCCGCGGGGAGCTCGAGCGTGCCGAGGCAAGCGACGCGGCTTCGATCGTCCTCGACCTGTCCGGCCTGACCTTCATGGACTCGACGGGCATCCGGCTGTTGATCGAGGCGCGCGACCGCTCGCGCAGCGACAGGAATCGCCTCACGCTCCTGCGCGGCCCCGCAAGCGTGCAGCGGGTACTTCAGATCGCCGGCGTCGACGACGTGCTGCCGTTCGCCGACTAGCTGAGCTGCCTACGGCGGTCGTCCACCAGCCGGCGCTGCTCGTCGGCGAACTGCCGCAGCTGTTCGAGCGACTGGCGGATGATGCGTGAGACCTGCATCTGGCTGACGCCGAACTCCGCGCCGATCTCCGCCTGGGTGAGGTCCTCCTCGAAGCGCATGCGCAGGATCTCGCGGTTGCGCTGCGACAGTCCGGCGAGCAGCCCGTCCACCACGACTCGCGTCTCGGCGAGCGCGAAGCCGTCGTCGCTCGCGCCGAACACGTCCTGAAGGGCCACCTGCTCGCCCTCGCGGCCGGTGGGAGCCTCGAACGAGAGCGCCCCGCGCGCGCTGCGCGCCTGGAGCGCCTCGAGCACGAGCTCGTCGGTGCTCCCGAGCGCCTCCGCGAGCTCTGGCACGGTCGGCGCGCGATCGAGCTGCTGGCTGAGGCGCGTCGCCATGCGGTCGACGCGGAGCGAGAGCTCCTGCAGGTCGCGCGGCGGCCGGACCGTCCAGCTGCGATCACGGAAATGGCGCTTGAGCTCGCCGAGGATCGTCGGGACCGCGAAGCTCGAGAACGCCACGCCGCGCGCCGGATCGAAGCGGTCGATCGCCTTCACGAGTGCCAGCGACGCGACCTGCATGAGATCCTCGAGCGGCTCCCCCGAATGCGCGTACCGGCGCGCCATCGAATGCGCGAGGGGAAGGAACTCCTCGACGAGATCGTCACGGGAATGCGGGGCGCCGGCGTCGCGCCGCGCGAACAGATGCCGGTCGCTGCGTGCACGCGGCTTGTCAGCGCTCCGCGTCCGCGATGCGCTCGTTGGGGGCAGTCGTTCAGCGACGTCGAGCATTGTGCGGGCCCCTCCCGATGGGTCAACAATCCGATTGCCGCAGCCCGCGCAGGTCGGGTCACAATCCGCGCGTCCCATCGGGGTCGATCTGACCGGAGGCGTTCATGAAAACCCGCCCACCGGCTTGACTAAATCGCTACCCGCCGCGGGCCGCCTCCAAGCATCGCGGGCCGGCCGTGGGCTGGCTCTCGGCGCGCGGGCGGGGCGTCCGCGACCCGGAGGATGACGTTCGGGCGCCCGGCCGTCGAATTGCCGGTTTCCCGCTCCGGGACCGGGAACGCCAGAGGGCATGACCGGCGCCGGCCTTAACCCGTCGTCAGGCGCGCGTCCATCCATTCCTTCAGCGCCGGGATCGTGTCCGGGTCGATGTAGTGGCCGCCGTCGTGCTCGTGGTAGCCGACCTCGAGCCCGGCCGACTCGAGTCGCGATCGCGCTTCGCGGGCGAACTCGACGGAGATGACCGGGTCGCGGGCACCGTGGGTGATGAACGCGTGCAGTCCCGCACGGCCGTCGAGATCGGGCTCCCAGCCTTCGACGGTCGGGATGAAGCCGCTCATGACGAGCAGACCGGCGGGGGACGGGCGGTCCGGGCCGAGCGCTGTCGCGTAGGACATGACCGATCCCATCGAGAAGCCGCCGATCACAGTGCGCTCCCAGCCGATGCCGCGCTCGGCGAGCCAGCCGTCGAGGAAGCCCGTGAGCCGCGGGTAGGTCGAGTGAAAAGTCGCCGGGTCCGGGAAGCCGACGCGGGGGACGTGGTACCACCAGCGCCCGCCGCCGGGACCGGGCAGCGGCGCGCCGGGCGTGAGGCCGACGAGCCGGCGCTCGGGATCGAGCACCTCGAGCACCGGGACGAGGTCGTGCTCGTCGGCGCCGCGGCCGTGCAGGAGGATCAGCGCGCCCTGCGGCTCGCCGGCCGCCTCGCGCACGTCGTGGACAAGAGCGTCGCTCATGCCGCGCTCGCGGTCCGCGGGTTGGCGAGGGGAGTGAGGCGCTGCTCGATCTCCTCGCGATGGCCCTCGTACTGCGGCGGGAGCTTGAGGTCCTCGCCCAGGGACTCCAGCGGCTCGTCGACCGTGAAGCCGACGTCGCGCGAGGCGAGCTCGAACAGCACGCCGCTGGGCTCGCGGAAGTAGACCGAATGGAAGTACTGGCGGTCGATGATCGGCGTCGGTCGCGCGCCCGCCTCGGCGGCGATCGCGCTGAAGCGCTCGAGCTCTGCGTCATCGGCGGCCGACCACGCGACGTGGTGGATCGAGCCCGCGCCCTGGCGCCCGCGTCCCGCGGGGGTGTCGTAGCACCACGAGCCGCGCCGCTGGTCGCCCGCCAGCTCCCAGGCGCCGTCGCCGGTCGCCGTGAAGCCGAGCGCCTCGAGCAGCGGCGTGCTGGCGCCGGGGCGCGTGCCGTACGCGCGCACGCCGGCGAATCCCTGCAGCGCGTGCTCAGCCGGGATGTCCGGGGCGTAGGAGACGAGCGGTGCGTCTGGCACGTCGTCGACGAGCAGGACGTGCTCGAGGCCCTCGGGGTCGGCGAACCCGACGGACCCGTCGTCGCCGCGTGTGACCTCGACGCCCTCGCCACGGAGGCGCTTCGCCCAGAAGTCGAGCGCGTCCCCGCTGCCGACGCGCCAGGCGATCGAGTACGGCATGCCGTCGCCGTGCTGGCCGGGAGCGGCGCCGGGGAACTCGAAGAACGTCAGGACCGATCCGGGCGTCCCGTGCTCGTCGGCGTAGTACAGGTGGTAGACGTCCGGGCTGTCGAAGTTGACCGTCTTCTTGACGAACCGCAGCCCGAGCAGGCGCGCGTAGAAGTCGAGGTTCCGCGGCGCGTCGGCAGTGATCGCGGTGATGTGGTGCAGGCCTTCGAGCGCGGGCATCTGGGTCTCCGGGAGGGAAATAGTTGACTGTGCAACAATATAGCCAAGGGTTGTTGAGCACGCAACCAAAAGCTTCTATCCTCGGTTATCCCATGAGCACGACGACGAATCCACCTCCGCTCCGGCTGCTGGGCGCCCAGGAGCTCCGCGCGTGGCGCGGTCTGCTCCGGGTCCACGCCGCGATGTCCAAGGCGCTCGACGCCGAGCTCGAAGCCGCTCACGGCCTGCAGCTCAGCTCCTACGAGGTGCTCATGTACCTCGCGGACGCCGAGGACGAGCGCATGCGGATGTGCGATCTCGCGTCGTCGATCCTGCTGAGCCGCAGCGGGCTGACGCGCCTCGTCGACCGGCTGGCCCGCGAAGGGCTCATCGAGCGCGTCGCGTGCCACGACGACGCCCGCGGGGCGTTCGCCAAGCTCACGCCCGGGGGACGCCAGAAGCTGGCAGAGGCGCGCGCCACGCACCTCGCCGGCGTGCGCGCGATGTTCCTCGACCGCTTCACCCCCGAGCAGCTCGATCAGATGGGCGACGCCTGGGACCAGGTCCTCGCCGGGATCGGGTTCAGCTGCTGCAGCCCCGGCAAGGCTTGACACCATCAGGGGTAGCGTTGGCGCCTTGGGCGCCCTGACGATCCTTCATCGGGACCCCGGTTCGCGGGCGCGGGCCGGGGTTCTTCGCACAGCGCACGGTGACGTCAGGACCCCCGGGTTCATCCCGCTGGCGACGAAGGCCACGGTCAAGGGCCTGGAGCCGCGCGAGGTCACTGCGCTCGGCTACGACATGGTGCTCGGCAACACGTTCCATCTCTTCCTCGAGCCGGGCCACGAGCTCATCGCGGGCTTTGGCGGGCTGCACGACTTCATGGGCTGGCAGCGTCCGATCGTCACCGACTCGGGCGGCTTTCAGGTCTTCTCGATGGGCCACGGCACCGTCGCCGACGAGATCAAGGGCCGCGCCCCCAGCGGCGCCGACCGCATGGGCCGCGTGCTCGAGATCGCGGAGGACGGGGTGCGCTTTCGCTCCTATCTCGATGGTGGCGAGCGCTTCATGGGGCCCGAGACCTCGATGGAGGTCCAAGCCGCGCTGGGCTCCGATCTCGCGCTCGTGTTCGACGAGTGCACGCCGTTCAACGTCGACCGCGAGTACACCGCGCGCTCGACGGAGCGCACGCACCGCTGGCTGGATCGCTGCCTCGCCTGGCACGCCGAGCACGGGCCCGACGGCCAGCTCGTCTACGGGATCATCCAGGGCGGCGTCCACCAGGACCTGCGGATCGCCTCCGCGCAGGAGGTCGCCGCGCGGCCCGTCGACGGTATCGCGGTCGGCGGCTCGCTCGGGGCGGAGAAGGCGCAGATGTACGAGGTGGTCGACTGGGCGGTGAGCGCGATCGACGACGAGCGCCCGCGCCACCTGCTGGGGATCGGCGACGTCGACGACCTGATCCGCGGCGTCGAGCTCGGCGTCGACACGTTCGACTGCGCGATGCCCACGCGGCTGGGTCGTCACGGCGTCGCGATCGTTCCGGAGCCCGAGGCGCGCTGGCGCGTCGATCTCACGGGCGCGCGATGGAAGGAGTCACACGAGCCGATCATGGACGGCTGCCCGTGCCCGGCCTGCGTCGCCGGACATCCGCGCGGGTACCTGCGCTACCTCATGAAGAACCGCGAGCTCACCGGGGTGCGGCTGCTCACCCTGCACAACCTCGCGTACATCGCGCGCCTGATGGCCGATCTGCGCGCCGCGGTCGCCGCGGGCACCCTGGCCGAGCGCGCCGCGGCGTTGCGGGCGGGTGAGGCCCCGCGCATATGACGGACGTCTGCCGATCTCGCGTTGGCGACGACCCATCGAGGTGGTCCAAACCCACGGTATAGGTGGTTCTCGTCCATCTCGATTTTCCCGGCCGCCGGACAGAGACCGCGACGGGCTGGCTCCCTGCTCCGCTGCCGTCATCGATGCTGTTCGAAGCACCGCCCCGCCTGGCGTCTACTTCGTGTTGTCGTCGATGAGCTGCTTCATCTGATCGACGATCTCGCCGGTCGTGTTGCCGTTGACGTCGCGCAGCTGCACGTTGCCGCCGCCGGTCGAGTTGCCCAGGGCATAGGCGATCGCGGCGGCACCGATGGCGAGGATGAGCAGCCACACCACGAAGCGCGCGGCACCCCTGTTGCGGCGCGGCTCGTCGCGGCTGCGGACAGGCGCCACGGGCTCGGGGTCGTAGACGACCGGCGGCGGATGGCGCGGGGCCTGGGCCTCCAGGCGTCGGGCGCCCGGCACCGCGCGCGTGGCGGCGGTCGGTTCGCTGCGCGGGATGAGGGACGTCGCCGCCGTCGGCTCTCCGCCGGCCGGCGCGATGCCGCGCGCGCCGTCCTGCAGCGCCGAGCGCATGTCGTCGGCGCTCGCGTAGCGCTCCTCGGGGTCGAGCGCGAGCGCGCGCGCTACGGCGATGCCGAGTGCGGGCGGGACCTCGGACAGGACCTCGTCCAGGCGCGGCGGGTACTCGCGCTGCTGCATGAGCGCGAGCTCGGTGAGCGAGTTGGCGTCGTACGGCAGCCGGCCGGCGAGCAGCTGGTAGGCCACCACGCCCAGGCCGTAGAGGTCGGCGGCCGGGCCGACGTCCCCGCCGCTGGCCTGCTCGGGGGCGAGGTAGGCCGCGGTTCCCAGGACCGAGCCGACCTGCGTGATCTGCGACCTCGGCTCGGCCATCGCCTTGGCGATCCCGAAGTCCGCGAGCTTCACCGCGCCCTCGTCGGAGCGCAGGATGTTGCCGGGCTTGACGTCGCGGTGGATGACGCCCATGCGGTGCGCGTGCGCGAGCCCGCGGCAGGCGCCGTCGACGAGCTCGAGCGTGTCGCGGACGTCGAGGCGGGTCTCCTCGCGCAGGATCTCCGCGCCCGAGCGGCCCTGGATGTACTCCATGACGATGTAGTGCCGGCCGCTCGCCTCGTCCAGGCCGAAGTCGAACACCTGCACGATGTTGGGGTGCACGAGGCGCGCGGCGGACAGCGCCTCGCGGCGAAAGCGGGAGACGAACTGGCTGTCGTCGGCCAGGTGCTCGGCGAGGAGCTTGACCGCGACCTGGCGCTCGAGCCGGCGATCGAGCGCCACCTGGACCGTCGACATGCCGCCGTAGCCGAGCCGGTCGCCGAGCTCGTAGCGCCCCGCGATGACCACCGCCGCGCTCATCGCGCGCCTGGCGACGTGCCGCCGCCGGGGGTCGCGGGTGGCGGGGGCGTGACCGGCGGCTGTGGCGGCTGGGGGGCCGGGGGGGTCGTCGTCGTCGGTGGCGTCGTCGTGGTCGGCGGCGTCGTCGTCGGTGGCGCCGTGGTGGTCGTCTGGGTCTCGGTCGTCGTGGGCTGCGTCTGGGTCTCGGTCGTCGTCGTGTCGGTCGTGGACTGGCGGTTTTGCTCGCACTCGATCCGTGACCTGCTGCGCAGCTTCTCGGCCCCCACGCGCAGGCGATCGCGCAGCTGCGAGTCGACGGACGACGGCAGCTGGTCGATGCGGTCGTCGACCTGCCGCAGCTGCGCGATGAGCTGGTCGCAGCGACCCGCGTCGACGCGCTGCAGGACGTCGTCGAGGTCGCTCTTCAGGGTCGAGGCCCGGCTGGCGGACAGGCCGTTGCTCGGCCCGCTGCCGCACGCGACGAGCAGCGCGGCGCCCACGCCGAGGAGCGCGGCCAGGACGTATGGAAGCGATCTGCGCACGATCACTGACCGTACCCAAGGCGCTCTGCCAGCGAATCCGGTAGCCGCGCCGCTCGGATCGCCGCCGCGGCGCCCGCGATGTCGTACTCGACCCGGCGCCATTGGGCGCGCTGACGGTCGACATCGAGCATGAGCCAGGCGGCCCGCGGGTCGCCGTCGCGGGGCTGGCCGACCGAGCCGGGATTCAGCAGCCACCGGCCGTCGGCGATGTCGAGGTCATCGCCGTCGCGGCGCGGCTCGCCGGTGGCGACGTCGCCCTCGGGACGCGTGAATGACAGCGCGACGTGCGAGTGGCCGATGAGCGCGACGCGCTGGGACTGCGCATCGAGGCACAGCTCCGCGAGCAGCGCGCTCAGCACGTACTCCCAGACCGGATCGCGCGGGCTCGCGTGGTACAGGCCGATCGCGTCCTCCTCGCCGACCGGGCGCAGCGCCGCGAGGAACTCGAGGTTCGCCGGGCTGATCGTCTCCTGCGTCCAGCGGGCGGCGATCGCCGCGCCGGTGGAGAACTCGTCGAGGCCAATCTCGCCGGTCACGCCCATGTCGTGATTGCCGGCCAGGCAGATCGCCGCGTGGCGTCGTGCCAGCTCCACGCAGGCGTCCGGCTCGGCGCCGTATCCGACGAGGTCGCCGAGGCACCACATCTCATCGGCGCCCGCGGCATCGGCGTCGGCGAGCACCGCCTCGAAGGCGTGGCGGTTTCCGTGGATGTCAGACAGGATCGCGACCTGCATCTCGTACAGTGAAGATCGTGGACCGGGCACGCCTGCGCTGGCCAGTGGCGATGGTGGTCGCCGCGGTGGTCGCGGAGGTGGCGGTCGTGCTCCTGCGCCCGCGCGACGGCGTCATCGAGCCCGCTCCAGTGCAGGTGCAATCGTACTTCAGCCCCTCGGAGATCGAGCGGGCGCGCGACTTTCGCCGCCCGCAGCTCGCGCTCCTCGGGGGCGCGCTCGCCGTCGAACTGGGCCTGCTCGCGGTGCTCGTGGCCCGCCCGCCGCGCCGGCTGCGCGGTCCGTTCCGGCGTCCGCTGCTGGCCGCCGCCGCGACAGGCGCCACGCTTTCGGTCGCGGTGGCAACGGTCGCCCTGCCCTTCAACGTGGTCGCTCATCAGCGCGCCCGAGACGTCGGCCTCGTGACGCAGTCATGGGGCGGCTACGCGGGAGATCAGGCCAAGTCGTGGACGATCGGCGCGATCATCGCCGGGGCCGGCGCGGCCGCCGCCCTGGCGCTCATCCGGCGCTTCCCGCGGCGCTGGTGGGTCCCCGGGTCGGTCGTCGTCGTCGCGTTCGGTGCGATCACGATCTACGCCGGACCGGTCGTCCTGGACCCGCTGTTCAACACCTTCACGGCGCTCAAGGGCCGGTCGCGGGCCGACGTGCTCGACCTCGCCCGGCGTGCGGGCGTCGACGTCGGGCAGGTCTACGAGGTCGACGCGAGCCGCCGCACGACCGCGGCGAACGCCTACGTCACAGGGCTCGGGCACACCAAGCGCGTCGTGCTCTACGACACGCTGCTCGAGCACTTCACGCGCGACGAGACGCGCCTCGTGGTCGCCCATGAGCTCGGCCACGTGCGCTACTCCGACGTCTCGCGCGGCCTGCTGTTCGTCGTGATCGTCACGCCGTTCGGGATGCTGGCTGCGGCGCTGCTCACCCGGCGGCTGGCGCCGGACGGGACGGGCGCGCGCCCCGGCCCGGCGATCCTGCCGGCACTCGCGCTCAGCCTCGCCATCACGTCGGCGCTCGTCACGATCGCCTCCAACCAGCTCAGCCGCCGCGTCGAGGTCCGGGCGGACTCGTTCGCGCTCGGCCTCGCCCACGAGCCCGACGCGTTCATCTCCTTCGAGCGGCGCATCGCCGTGCGAAACCTGGCCGACCCCGACCCGCCTGGCTGGCTGACCTTCCTGCTCGGGACCCACCCACCGACGATCGAGCGCATCGGGGTGGGGGAGGCCTACAAACGCGGCGCGCGTTCGCCAACGCTTCGCGCCAGCGTGCGCCCGGGCGACTAGCGTGCTCCCATGACCAGCTCGCCACCCCCCGCCATAACCGAACACGAGGCCGCGGAGATCGATCGCGCGAACGCCTCGGGGCTCACCCCCGTCGTCTTCATCCACGGCCTGTGGCTGCTCCCGAGCAGCTGGGACCGCTGGGCCGAGGTCTTCGAGACCGCCGGCTACACCGCGCTGACACCCGGCTGGCCCGACGATCCCGAGACCGTCGAGCAGGCCAAGGAGCACCCGGAGGTCTTCGCGAACAAGACCGTCGGTCAGGTCGCCGATCACTTCGCCGACGTCATCTCGAAGCTGGACGAGAAGCCCGCCGTCCTCGGTCACTCCTTCGGCGGCCTGCTCGCGCAGATCATCGCCGGGCGCGGCCTGTCGGCCGTCTCGGTCGCGATCGACCCCGCGCCGTTTCGCGGCGTGATGCCGCTGCCGATCTCCGCGCTGCGCACCGCGTCGGTCGCGCTCGCCAACCCGCGCAACCGCCACCGCGCGGTGCCGCTCACCTTCGATCAGTTCCGCTACGGCTTCGCGAACGCCGTCGGCGAGGACGAGGCCAAGGAGCTCTACGACACCTTCGCGGTGCCCGCGCCGGGCGCGCCGCTCTTCCAGGCGGCGGCGGCGAACCTCAACCCGTGGACCGAGGCGAAGGTCGACACGGACAATCCCGACCGCGGGCCGCTGCTCATCATCTCCGGCGAGAAGGACCACACGGTCCCGTGGGCGATCGCCAACGCGTCGTTCAAGCAGCAGGAGGACAACGAGGGCGTGACCGAGATCAAGGAGATCCCCAACCGCGGGCACTCCCTGACGATCGACTCCGGCTGGCGTGAGGTCGCCGACGTCGCGCTCGACTTCGTCAAACGCTACGCGCGGTAGTCCTCGTCCTCGTCGTCGTCGTCCACGCCGAACTCGGGGAGGTTCTTGATGCCTTCCCGGGTGCGGTACTTCGACCACGAGTCCTCGAGCGCATCGGCCAGCTCGCGCAGGAACTTCGGCGACATGTTCACGCGGGTCACGACGACGCCCGGGATCTCGTCCTCGGCGACCTCGTGGTCCACGCGCGCGAACGTGATCGTGAACTCGTAGTCCGAGAAGGAGACGTTCGCGAAGTTCGCGTAGTGGCCCGCCATGTCCTCGGGCGCGAAGTGGATGTTGATGTGCCGCTCGGGCTCGTCGTCGTCGGCCATGGCCGCAACTAGTATCGCAGCGTGCGGATCATCGTCCTGGCCGTCGGACGGCTGCGCGCCCCGTACGCGGACGACGTCGAGCACTACCTCAAGCTCCTGAGCCGCTACGCGCGGGTGGAGGTGGTCGAGGTGCGCGAGGAGGAGCGTCTCCCGGCGCGGATCCCCGAGCGCGCGTTCGTCTCCCTGCTCGCGCGCGACGGCGAGGCGTTTGACTCGGTCGGCTTCAGCCGCTTTCTCGAAGCCCGCCGCCGGGCCGCGCGCGACGTCTGCTTCGTCATCGGCGGGCCGCAGGGCCTCGAGCTGGAGGGCGTCGAGCACCGCTTCTCGCTCGGGAGCCTCACGTTGCCCCACCAGCTCGCGCGTGTCGTTCTGCTCGAGCAGCTCTACCGCGGTCACAAGATCCTCGCGCGAGAGCCGTACCACTACTGAGCCCGGTTGCCCCCGGTGGCGAAACTGCAGCGACGAGCGGGCCGGGCGTGGCCAGCATTTGTGTCGCTCAGCGGCCACGACGCGTACGAGCCTCGCTCCCTGCCGCCGAATGACGCCGGCCCCGCGCCGCGCCGAAGCGCCGGTTCCCTGGCGATCAACCATCTAGTCTGAGGTCAATGGCCGGCCCACTCTCAGATCTGCGCAGCGCCGTCGAGGAGGCCGCCGACGCTGTGGCCGGCGGCAACGGCTCCGCTCCCGCGATCCGCCCGGCGCTCGAGCGCCCGAAGAAGGCCGGGTTCGGCGACTACGCGTCCAACGCGGCGATGCTGCTCTCCAAGGCGGCGGGCGAGCCACCGCGCGACGTCGCCGCGCGCGTCGCCGAGAAGCTGCAAGCGCGGCTCGGCGATGCGGTCGATCGCGTCGAGGTGGCGGGGCCGGGGTTCCTCAACCTGTTTCTGACCGACGCCTGGTACGCGGCCGCGCTCTCGGACGTGCTCGCGGCAGGCGAAGGCTTCGGCGGCGGCGGCGCCGATCCGCCGCTGAAGGTCAACGTCGAGTTCGTCAGCGCGAACCCCACCGGCCCGATGACCGCCGCCGGCGGGCGCCACGCCGCCTATGGGGACGCGGTCGCGCGGCTGCTCGAGTTCCGTGGGCACGACGTGCACCGCGAGTACTACGTCAACGACTTCGGCAGCCAGGTGCGGCGGCTGGGCGAGTCGATCGCCGCCCGCGCGCGCGGCGAGGAGCCGCCCGAGGGGGGCTACGTCGGCGATTACGTCGCAGAGCTCGCCGAGCGCATCCCGAATGCCGCCAGCGATGACGTCGAGGTCGTCGCCGAGCGCGGCGTGAGCCTGCTGCTCGACCGGATCCGCAGCTCGATGGAGGCGATGCGCGTCGAGTTCGACACCTGGTTCTCCGAGCGCACGTTGCACGAGGGCGAGCCCACGCCGGTCCAGCACGCCTTCGCCGAGCTCGAGGAGCGCGGCGAGACGTATCGCAAGGACGGCGCGCTGTGGCTGCGCACCTCCGCGCACGGCGACGACAAGGACCGCGTGCTCGAGCGCTCCTCCGGCGAGCACACGTACTTCGCGTCGGACATCGCCTACCACCTCAACAAGCTCGAGCGTGGATTCGACCGGCTCATCGACGTCTGGGGCTCAGACCACCACGGCTACGTCCCGCGCATGAAGGTGATGCTCGCCGCGCTCGGCCGCGACCCCGACTCGCTCGAGATCATGATCATGCAGTTCGTCAACATCATCGAGTCGGGCGAGCGCACGTCGATGTCCAAGCGGCGGGGCGACTTCGTGACGCTCGACGAGCTCATCAAGCGCATCGGGGTCGACGCTGCACGCTTCCTCATGCTCCAGCGCTCGCACGACACGATGGTCGACCTCGACATCGAACTCGCGACGTCTCAGTCCAGCCAGAACCCCGTGTACTACGTGCAGTACGCGCACGCCCGGATCCACTCGATGCTGCGCAAGTCAGCGCGCGGGGAGCTACAGGCCGCGCTCGAGGATCCCGCCGGCATCGCCCACGAGCTCGAACCCGCCGAGCGCACGCTCATCGCCAAGCTGCTCGCGTTCCCCGACGAGGTCGCCGAGGCCGAGGAGCGGCGCGCGCCGCACCGGATCGCCGCCTACGCACTCGAGCTCGCGCAGGTCTACACGCGCTTCTACGACGACTGCCCGGTCCTCAAGGCCGACGACGCGGTGCGCCCGTTCCGCCTGCGCCTCAGCGTCGCGTCGCAGCGCATGATCGCGCGTGCACTTGACCTGCTCGGGGTCAGCGCGCCGCACTCGATGTAGCGCGGCGCGACCGCTACAGGTCGTTCTGCGCGGTAGGCCGAGGGGGTGGCAGACCGCCACGGCGCGCTCCCCACTCCCTCCGCGCTGCTGTTTCGTGCACCGCGCGTCGCCAAGGCGCGCCTTGGCCTGCCACCGCTTCGCCGCGCCGGCTACTGCTCGTAGCGCGCGAGATCGTCGTCGAGCCGGCGGGCCTCGGCGCGGCTGAGCGCGGGAGCGACGTCGCCGGGGTCAGCCGCCGCGGCAGACGTACGCCGCCGCCAGCGCGGCAGGACGAGCAGGAGCGTGCCTGCGAGCAGGACGATGAGCGCGAGCGGCACGACGTACGCGGTGAGCCCGAACCCGCCCTTGTCGGGCAGCGCGAGCACGTCACGCCCGTAGGCGGCGACGAGGTCGGACTTGATCTGCGCCTTCGTCTCGCCCTTGGTGATCCGTACGCGGATGAAGTCGCGAATCTGGTCGGCCTGTGCGCTCTCGGCGACGTTCAGGGGGATCTTGCAGGTCGTGCACATGACCTCGTTCTCGATGTCCGGAAGCGAGGCCCTGGGCGTTGCGGCCGACGCCGCCGCCGGGGCGAGCAACGTCACGATCACCGCCAGGATCGCCGCCGCGTGCCTCATTGCGCTGCCGTCTTGATCGCGTTGTCGAGAAACGCCTGGTCGATCTGGCCGCGGCTCACCGCGACGATCCGGCCCTGGGCATCGATGACGAACGTCTCGGGCACGTTCGTCGAGCCGTACTTGCGCGCGAGGACGTTGTCGACGTCGCGCAGGCTCGGATAGTTGATCTTCCAATCGCGGACCTTCTTGAGCGAGTCGTCGCTCGAGTCGTCGCGCGTCACGCCGATGACCGTTCCCGTGCCGTCGCGCTGCAGGCGCCGCTGGGTGGCAACGAGCGCCGGCGCCTCGTCCTCGCACGGGGGGCACCACGAGGCCCAGAAGTTGAGCACGACGACCTTGCCGCGCAGTGCCGCAAGGGAGCGCTTCGTGCTCTCGCCGAGCACCGGCAGCGTGCTGGTCGGCGCCTGCGGCCGCTCGTTCTTCGCCACCGCGTTGTCGATCGAGCGGTCGTCGTGACGCGCGCTGAGCCCGTACCCGAGCAGCCCGATGAGGGCGATCGCCGCGACGGCGGCAACGATCGGAACGGTGAGGCGTTTCACGGCCCATGAGGGTAGTGCCGCACCCGCGACACGAGCGCAGTCGCCGTAGAATCTGGCGCGCTGCGGACGTAGCTCAGTTGGTAGAGCGTCGGCTTCCCAAGCCGAAGGTCGCGAGTTCGAGCCTCGTCGTCCGCTTGATCAAACCGCCCACGTCCGGCAGGAGCGCCGCATCACGCCCCTGCCGGCGTGGTCAGGCCTTGGCGTCGAAGCTGCGGATGAACGAGCTCGGCGAACAGATCCTGTACGGCAAGAGCACCTATGCGGAGGGCAGCCTCGAGTCCCAGGTGCTGACCATCTCATCGTCCGCCCGCGTTGCCAAGGTGCGCGCATGCTCGCCGGCGCTGCCGCATTCCTCGCCGTCGTGGCGTGCCTGGCCGCCTTCGGCTGCGGCGGGTCTGACGACAGCAGGCCAGCGAAACTCGGCGCGCGCGGCTACGCGAGCCTCTTCGTCGAGCTCTCCAAGGTGTCGCCGCCGGGATCCATGCGCCCGCAGCAGGCGGGGGCGACCAGTGCTCGGCAGGCGATCATCGTGCGCGCCCGCGCGAAGCCGCTGCGCGACGGCCGGTGCAAGGCGACGCTCGAGACGCTCGGCACCGCGTACGACCGTTTCGGCAAGGCGAGCGCGGCGACGACGGCCGACGCCGACCCGCAGGCGCTCGTCTCCGCGACGCGCCGCGTGCTGCCCGCGGTGCTGAGCGTCAGGCGCGCCTGCGCGTAGATCGCGGCCACGAACCTCGACGACGCGAAGAAGGAGCGGTCACGCGGCGTGTGCGAGCGCGCCGAGCAGCGCCTCGCTCGTCGCCACCGCGCCGAACACACCGCCCTGCATCGTCACCATCTTGCAGGCGTGCTCGTGGTTGGCGGGATCGGTCGCGCCCGTGCAGTCGCTGAGCAGCAGCACCTCGTAGCCGAGGTCGTTGGCCTCGCGCATGATCGTGTGGACGCAGACGTCTGTCGTGATGCCGGTCATGACGAGGTGATCGATCCCGCGGGTGCGCAGGACGAGGTCGATGTCTGTTGCGCCGAAGGCGCCCTTTGTTGGCTTGTCGATGACGGGCTCACCGGGGAGCGGCGCGACCTCGGGGACGATCTCCCAGCCCGGCTCCCCGCGCACGAGGATGCGCCCGCACGGCCCGGCGTCGCCGATGCCCGCGCCGATCTGCTGTGAGCGCCACAGCTTGTTCGGCGGGCAATCCGACAGGTCGGGCCTGTGGCCCTCGCGGGTGTGGACGACGGTGCCGCCGAGCTCGCGCCAGCGCGCGAGCAGCCGCTGGGTCGGTACAAGCGGCGCGCGGGTGAGCGCGAGGTCGTAGCCCATCGCGTCGACGTAACCGCCCGGCCCGCAGAAGTCCGTCTGCCAGTCGACGAGGACAAGCGCGGTGCGCGCGAGGTCCAGCGTGCCGCCGTAGGGCCAGTCGTAGGGCTCGGACGGGATGGCCCGGATGCCCGCGGGCGAAAATGCCGGGGCGACGCTCATGGATCGCACGATACGGCGAGCGCCCGCCCCCGCCATTGGACGGCAGGGCGCACGAATCGGCCCCGCAACTGGACCGCCGGGCGATATTCTCGCGCCCGTCATGGCCGATTACAGCTTCCTGACCACCTGGTGCATCGACGCCCCAATCCAGCGCGTCTGGGACGTCCTCTTCGACGCCGGCGCCTACCCGGAGTGGTGGAAGGGCGTGCGCAAGGTCACCGAGCTCGAGTCCGGCGACGAACACGGCCTCGGCGCGCTCAACCGCTTCGAGTGGCGCAGCAAGCTGCCGTACTCGCTCGAGTTCGACACGCGCGTCACCCGCTCCGAGCCGCCGTACCTGCTCGAGGGTCAGGCGCGCGGGGAGCTCGAGGGCGTTGGCGTGTGGCGCCTGTACGAGGGCTCCGCGGGTACCGCGATGATCTACAGCTGGGACGTTTCCACGACGCGCGCGTGGATGAATCGCCTGGCGCCGATCGCTCGCCCGGTCTTTGCGTGGAACCACGATTACGTCATGCGCAACGGTGCGCACGGGCTCGCGGAGAAACTCAACGCCCAACTCGTCGCCTTCGACTAAATGATTCCGAATGTCGGATCGACGCAAAATGCTGGACACGGAGGCCTCCCGGCCTCACTATGAAACGCCAACGCGCCCGCGTTCCGACCCCGAGGACACGCCCATGGTTGTGCAGTCGCAAGGCCCAGACCTGTTCGAGCTGACCTGTGACGAGACGAGGATCACGTTCGTCCCCGCCGCTTCGGGAGGCGCGCCCAGGGTGCAGTACTCGGGCCCGCTCGGCGAGCACGCCTTCGAGGGCGATGAGCTGCAGCTGCACGAGAGCGCGCGCGGGCTGGAGGTCAGCTTCAGCGTCGACACCCACCTCCAGACGGTCACGCTCACCGTCTTCGTCCCCGAGCTCGAGCTCGACGATGCGCCGGAGCGCCACTTCCATACGGTGGGGATCCACGCGACGCAGCGCCGCACGATCGCCGGCGGACCGGGCGCGATCATGACCGCGGCACCGCTCGAGGTCGAGGGCGTCGCGCGGCTGCTCGAGTACGGCGCGACCGGGCCGACGCTGCTCTAAAGCCTCGCGCGCGAGCGCGTCAGCCCGACGAGGTCAGCGTGTCCTTGAGGCGGGTCAGTGGCCCGTCGTTCGGATTGGGCAGGAGGTCGTCGATCTTCGCGACGTCGCCGGCCATCTGATCCATCGGCGAACGCATGGCCTTGACCTCCTGCTGGACGCTCAGCATCCGCTCGTTGAGGTCATGGCGCACGCCGTCGAGGCGATCGGTGATCGTCTCCTCCATCGTCGTGAGCACGTCGACGCGCTCCTCGATGTGCGACATCGAGCCCTGAAGCTTGCCGACGGCCTTGAGGAACGCGTCCATGCGTTGCTTCTCGAGCCGGTCGACCCGGCTCTCGATCCGGTCGATCGAGTCCTGGAGCACGCCAAGACCCTCGATGAGGGTGCCGGCGCGCCGGGTCAGCAGCTCGATGTCCGCGACGACGCGCCCGGGCAGGCGCAGCGGCATGAGCAGCGTGTCGAAGACGTTCAGCGATTCGTCCTGTGCGCGGTCGTCGGTCATAGAAGAGCCTTACCCTGGCCATTGCCGGGCGAACCACGGGTCGGCGCCGCGCAACGCGCCGCCCTGGGCTACCAGGCCTGGACGGTGTCGCAGTTCGGGCAGGTCACCGATGTGGTGACGCGTGCCTCGAACAGGTACCCGCAGCCGCAGGAGTAGCAGGCGCGGTCGTCGGGTCCGCCGGCGGCGCGCATGCGGCGCTCCGCAGGGTGCATCGGCTCCGGCCGCGGCGTCGGCGCCGGCACGACGTGCAGGCGGCGCTGGCGCTGAGGCCGGCGCAGGGCGGTGGTCAGGTGAACGCTCATCGAGGTCATGGCTTCATCGGCAAAGACTCCTCAACCAGCCAAAGGTTTCTGTCTGCAGCGGACATTTCCTGTAGGTCTGGCGCGTTGGCGCGCCCAGACGGCCCGCGGAGCGCCGGTTTGGGCGCCGCCAAGCGGCGGTCGACCAGGGCCTGACTGCGATACTTCGCCGCGCATGCACCCGTCCCGCAAGCGCCGGATCCGGCTCGTCGTCGCGCTCAGCGCCGCCGTCATCCTGGCGTGCGCGCTCGTCTACACGAGCTTCAGTGCCTCGGACGAGTCGGTGTCCCCCAGCCAGCTCGAAACTGCGGCGGCAGGCTCGTCCTACCAGCTGACCGGGAAGGTCGCCGCCGGGTCCGTGCGCGAGCAGTCCGGCGGCGTCGACTTCCGGGTGCGCGACCGCGACGGCACGGCGTCGGTCCCGGTGACCTACCGCGGCGCGGTGCCCGACCCGTTCCGCGAGGGGCGCGAGGTCATCGTCACGGTCCGCAAGGCGGGCTCGACGTACGTCGGCGAGCCCGACTCGCTCATCACGAAGTGCCCGTCGAAGTTCACCGAAGACCAAACGACGAAAAGCTAGCGCGATGACGACGGTCGGCCGCGCCCTGCTCATCCTCGCGCTCGCCGCCGCCCTGTACGGCATCGCGGCATCGGTGTACGGCGGGATCAGCGGCCGGCGGGAATGGGTCGCGTCCGGACGCCGCGCCGTCTACGCCGTGGCTGCGCTTGCGACCGGCGCCTTCGCGATCCTCGAGATCGCGTTCCTGCGCTCGGACTTCTCCTTCGCGACGGTCTGGAGCCACTCGTCGACGACGACGCCGACGTTCTACAAGGGCGCCGCGGCGTGGTCGTCGCAGGAGGGCTCGCTGCTGCTGTGGCTGTGGCTGCTGTCGCTGTGGTCGAGTCTCGTGCTGTTCCTGACGCGCCGCCAGCTGCGGCGCGTCGCGCCGTACGCGACCGCGGTCCTGCTCGGGTTCGCCACGTTCTTCTCGGCGCTGCTCGTCTTCAAGGTCTCGCCGTTCAACGCGCTGGCGATGGTCCCGGCCGAGGGCAAGGGCCTCAACCCGCTGCTGCGCCACCCGAGCATGATGATCCACCCGCCCATGTTGTACTCGGGCTACACGCTGTTCGCGATCCCGTTCGCGTTCGCGATCGGCGCGCTCATCGCCGGCCAGGTGGGGGCGGCGGACTGGATTCGCTCGACGCGGCGCTTTGCCCTCGCCGCGTGGTTCTTCCTCGGCGTCGGCGTCATCCTCGGCGCGCGCTGGTCCTACGCCGAGCTGGGCTGGGGCGGCTACTGGGCCTGGGATCCGGTCGAGAACGCGTCGCTGCTGCCGTGGCTGACCGGCACCGCGTTCCTGCACTCGATCATGATCCAGGAGAAGCGCGGGATGCTGAAGATCTGGAACGTGTCGCTCGTGCTCGCGACCGGGATCCTCGCGATCATGGGCACGTTCCTCGTGCGCTCGGGGATCCTGGACTCGATCCACGCCTTCGGCGCGTCCACGCTCGGGTTCCCGTTCGTGGTCCTCATCGGCGTGCTCATCGCGAGCTCGGTCGGACTCGTCCTCTACCGACGTGAGGCGCTGCGGTCGGAGAACAAGCTCGATTCGATGCTCTCGCGCGAGGCGGTCTTTCTCGGCAACAATCTCGTCCTCGTCGCGCTCGCGTTCTTCATCTTCTGGGGCACGTTCTGGCCGCTCATCGCCGAGGCGCTGACCGGAACGCGGCGCGCGGTCGGCCCGCCGTTCTTCGACTTCCTGGCCGTGCCGCTGGCGCTCGTGCTCGTTCTGCTGAGCGGGATCGGGCCGGTCATCGCGTGGCGCCGCGCGACCCCCGCCAACGCGCGGCGCAACTTCCTCGTGCCGACGGTGCTCGCGCTCGCCATCGGCGCCGTGCTCGCTGCGCTCGGCGTGGCGAGCCGTCCGTACGCGCTGCTCATGTTCGTCTTCGGCGCCTTCGTCGTCTTCTGTGTCGCCCAGGAGTTCTGGCGCGGCGTGCGGGTGCGCCAGGCGATGACGGGCGAGAACCCGGCCGCGGCGCTCGTGTCGCTCGTGGCGCGCAACCGGCGCCGCTATGGCGGCTACATCATCCACGTCGGCATGGCGGTTCTGTTCATCGGCGTCGCCGCCTCGACGGCGTTCCGCCACGCGACCGACGTGCAGATGAAGCCGGGCGACGCTGCGCACGTCGGCGGCTATGACTTCAAGTACGTCAAGCCGACGTCACGCGTGGACTTCACGAACGCGGGGAACCTCGAGCGGATCTCGTTCGGTGCGATCGTCAGCGTGAGCAAGGACGGCAAGAAGGTCACGACCCTGCGCCCCGAGCGCGGCTACTACCCGTCCGTCGATGTCGCCGGGCTCGGGCCCATCGGCCGCTTCTTCGCCGGCGAGGCTACGAGCGAGATCGGCCTGAAGGCGGGGGTGCGGCGCGACCTCTGGACGGCGATGACGCCGAACATCCGCGCGTTCGAGCCCACGATCAAGCAGGGCAACAAGCTCCTGACCCCGCTCGCCGGGAAGGTCTCCCCGTCGGAGTACGGGATCGCCATCGGGAAGGCGCTGAAGAACCGCTTCGTCGACGCGTACGCCGCCAACCCGCCACCCGCGACGTTCCGCTTCATCGTCTCGCCGCTCGTGACCTGGATCTGGTTCGGGGCGATCATCGTGTTCGGTGGCGGGCTCGTCGCGATGTGGCCGGCGCCGGACGCCGCCCGCCGCCGCGCCACGGCGCGCGCCGCCGCCCGCGTCGCCGAGGACCTCGGGCGCACCGAGGCGCGTCCGGCGTAGCGTCGCTTCAGTGGACGTCGTCGTCCTGCTCGTCATCCTCGCCGTGATCTGTGCCGCGGCGTGGTTCGTGTCCGCGCCGCTGCGCGCGCCGGGCGGGGGAGAGGGCGCCGAGCTCTCCGAGCGCGTCGCCGAGCTGCGCGCCCAACGCGACGCGAAATACCGCGAGATCCGCGACGCCGAGCTCGACATGCGGACCGGCAAGATGTCCGAGGACGACTACCGGGCGCTGGACCGCGAGCTGCGCGCCGAGGCGACCGCGATCCTGCGCGAGCTCGACGAGGCCGAGTCCTGAGCGTTAAGCTCAGGGCGTGGAAACCATTCTCTCGGTCGTCCAGGTCTTCCTGTCGATCATCGTGATCTTCCTCATCCTCATGCACTCGGGGAAGGACGCCGGCCTGTCGGGCGCGTTCGGCGTGGGCACCGGGTCGGGCCCGTTCGGCGGCGGCTCGCTTGTCGAGCGCAACCTGAACCGCTGGACGATCGGCTTCGCGATCCTGTTCATCGCGAACACGATCGTGCTGCTGAAGATCGGCTAGCGGCTTGCTCGCCGCGCGGCTTCG
>JAWVGM010000117.1:0-12648 GCA_033855075.1 Solirubrobacteraceae bacterium
TGAAGTTCTGGTTGACGAAGACGTGGTGCGGCCAGTTGACGCCGATGATGTGGACGTTGTACTCGCCGTCGCTCAGCCGCACCACGCGGTTGACGGTGCCGCCCGGGTAGGCGGCCACCGCGGCGGCCTTGGCCTTGCTCGCTGCTGTTCCGGTGATGATCGTGCCCGTCCCGGCACTGAAGCTCGCCGGGACCTGACCGACCTGCGTGGCCGGGCTCGGTTGGCCGCGCTGGAACGGGATGACCTTCGCGGCCGTCGCCGTTGTCGTAGCCGCGGTCGCGGCACTGCTCGAACCCGACGTGGCGATCGCGTAGCCGCCGGTCGCGACCGCGACTGCCGCGATGCCGGCGGCGACGTATTTGGTGAGCTTGCGGGAAACCATGGAGACGACTCCTGTAATTCGATGTGACCAGAGCCTGGCGAGCTGCGCTGGGGCTTCCTCAGGAGGAGGCTGGGAGATTCTGGGAGCGCGCCGGCGCACCGTCCGCTCTGGACTACCGGCCCGCCGTGTACGGCCCGGCCTTCTGGGAATCGAGGACGGGTCCTGACCTAAATCGCACCTAGGGTTGCGCCAACCATCGGCCAACCGGAAGGAAGCAGCGATGCCCGAACGAGATGGATACATCCCCGGCGTCCCTTGCTGGGTGGACACCCGCCAGCCCGATCCCGAGGCCGCCGTCGCCTTCTACAGCGAGCTGTTCGGATGGGAGTTCGAGGACGTGATGGCGCCAGGATCGGCGAGTCCATACCTCATCGCCCGGATCCGGGGCGGAGACGTCGCCGCGCTCGGATCGCTCCCCGCGGCAGCGCCGCCCGCGGTCATGTGGAACACCTACGTGTCGGTCGAGAGCGCCGATGACACTGCGTCGAAGGTCCGTGACGCCGGCGGCCGCGTTGTGATGGAGCCCTTCGACGTCATGGACGCCGGGCGGATGGCCGTGCTCACCGACGCGGAGGGGGCGGCATTCTGCGTGTGGCAGGCGAAGCAGAACAAGGGCCTGGGGATCGTCAACGAGCACGGCAGCCTGAACTTCAACGACCTCAACACGCGCGACGCCGCTGGCGCCAAGACCTTCTACGGCTCGGTGTTCGGCTGGCAGACACTCGAGCTGGACGGCGGCTTTGAGATGTGGACGCTGCCCGGCTACGGCGACCACCTCGAGCGCGACAATCCCGACCTGCGCAAGCAGATGGCCGAGGTTGGCGCACCCAAGGGCTTCGAGGACGTCGTCGCGTCGCTCGTCCCGATCGCCGACGACCGGCCCGACGTTCCCCCGCACTGGGGCGTGACGTTCGCCGTCGACGACGCGGACGCCATCGGCGAGAAGACCACCGAGCTCGGCGGCACGGTGACCGTCGCACCGTTCGATGCCCCGTGGGTCCGGATGACCGTCATCACCGACCCGCAAGGCGCGACGTTCACGGCGAGCACCTTCGTGCCTGAAAACCGCGACCTGGCCGCCGAAGCCGACAACACGGTCAGCGCTGGCTAGTCCACGTGGCCGCAAGTTCTGCGCAGAACGGGCGGCGGGCAGGTGCCCCGACCACACAGCGCGGACGGTCTGTGATCTGCTCTTGCGATGACGAGCACGTCGTCGCAAGTCCCGGGACGGACGGGCGCTGCAGAACACAACCTGCTGGCGCCGCTGAGCTCGCTCGTGGGACGGGGGCGCGAGCTTGAGGGCCTCGGCGAGGCGCTGCGCCGGACGCGTCTGGTGACGCTCACGGGTCCGGGCGGCGTCGGGAAGACCAGCCTGGCCCGCGAGGTGGCGCGCCGTCAGCTTGCGCGGCGCAGCGACGGCGTGTGGTTCGTCGATCTCGCGGCGAGTACCGGGACGCCCGACGTCGCGTCCGAGACGGCCCGCGTGATGAGCGTCGGGACACCAGCCGGCTCCACGGCAACCGATGCGCTGAGGCGGTACCTGGCCGATCGCGACGTGCTGCTGATCCTCGACAACTGCGAGCACGTCGTGGACGCGTGCTCCGAGCTCGCCGTTTCGTTGCTCGGCTCGTGCGCGGGGCTGCGGCTCATCGCCACGAGCCGCGAGATCCTCGGGGTCACCGGTGAGACGGTGTGGACGGTGCAGCCGCTGGGGACCGAGGACGCGCGTGGGCTGTTCGTCGAGCGCGCAAGGCGGCGGCGCCCGGACTTCGTGCCCGACGCGGAAACCGATGCGGCGATCGACCGGCTGTGCTCGCGGCTTGACCGGTTGCCGTTGGCGATCGAGCTCGCCGCTGCACGGATCGCCGCTATGTCCGCGGAGGAGATCGCCACCAGTCTGGACGCGCGGCTCGGAGAGCTCGGCGGAGCAACGCGGCGTGCACCGCGCCACCGGACGCTGCGGGCGGCCGTGGATTGGAGCTACCAGCTGCTCGACCCCACAGAGCAGGCGGCGTTTCGCGGCCTGGGGGTGTTCGTCGGCGGGTTTGACGCCGACGCCGCGACGTCGGTCGCGCCGGGGCTCTCGCTCGAGCGACTTGCGCGCCTGGTCGACAAGTCACTGGTGGCGGTCATCGAGAGTCGCCACGCCCGGACGCGTTACCGGCTGCTCGAAACCGTCCGCGAGCACGCCGGCGAGCTGCTCGTCGAGGCCGGGGAGCTGGACGGCGCCCGCGAACGCCATCTGCGTCACTACTCGTCACTGGCCATACCGCACGATGGCTGGCCTTCCACGCGTGCATCGCAGTTGCTCACTGAGCGCCGCGACGACTACGAGAACATCCGCGCGGCCCTGGAGTGGGCGGCCGTCGCGGATCCCTGCGCGGCGCGTGCCCTCTTTTCCGGCACACAGGACCTGTTCCTCCTGCTCGCACACGCTGACGGGCTTCGGCTCGCCCAGCTCTTGCTCGATCGCTGTCCCGCTCAGGACCGTCTGCGGGCCGAGGTGCAGATCTCCGCAGGGCTGCTCGCGATCCTGACCGCGGACGGGCAGGCGGCGGCGCGCACGCTCGCGCAGGCGCGCGAGCTGTGCGCCGAGCTCGGCGAGCGTGCGCTGGAAGGATGGGCTCGCTTTTTCCTCGGCTTGGGCGAGACGTTCGCGGGTGCGCTCGTGTCGGGACGTGCGAATCTCCAGGCCGCCCGCGCGCTGCACCGCGATCTCGGCGTCCGCGGCGAAGCGCTCGCGACCGCGGCGCTCGGCTTCGGGTTCCTGATGGACGACGAGCCTGATCGGGCCCGCGAGTTGATCGAGGAGGCGCTGGCCCTCAACCTCGCGCGCGACGACACTTGGGGCCAGGGCCAGTGCCAGGTCTATCTGGGGATCCTCGCCGAGGAGACCGGCGCGCAACCCGGCCGTGCCAGTGAGCACTACCGGCGAGCGATCGAACTCCATAGACCCTACGGAGGCGGCCCGCTGCTCCCGGTCGCCCTGGTCGGACAGGCGGGCGTCGCCGGCCGCCGCGATCCAGAGCGAGGTCTGCTGGTCGCCGCCGCGGCCTACGCCCTGCGCGCTCGCGGCGGAGGTGAGTTCGCCCCGCTCTTCCGAACGCGGACCGAGCGCGTTCGGGCCGCGCTCACGACGGCGGTGGGTGCTCAGGCCCCTCGCGTCTGGGCCCAGGGGTCACGGCTGGGAATGGACGATGCGATCGCGCTCGCGTTCGGAACCGGTCACCCGACAGCGGACGCGCCCGCCGGACTGAGCGCCCGCGAGGCGGAGGTAGCCGGCCTCGTCGCCCAGGGGCTATCGAACAAGGCGATCGCCGCCACGCTGCACCTATCGGTGCGCACAGTCGAAAGCCACGTCCGTCACACGCTCGCGAAGACCAGGCTCGATAACCGCACGCAGCTCGCTACCTGGGCGCGCGAGCGCATTGCCCCTCCAGAAGGGGGCGGCCCGAGCCGCTGAAGATCTGCGGCGTGTCTGGTTATGGGTTCCGCGGCGCGAGACGACGATCGCGCTCGCGACGGTGGTCTCGGTCGGGACCGAGCGGTCGTGGCTGGGCGCATGGGACTACAGCAACGCCTCGAAGTCTGCGTCGGTCAGCTCGATCTGCAGCGCTGCGATGTTCTCCTCGAGGTGCTCGAGCGACAGCGTTCCCGGGATGGGCAACATCGCCGGGGAGCGCCTGAGCAGCCACGCGAGCTTTATCTGCGAGGGTGTGGCGCCGTGTCTGGCGGCGATCTCCGCGAGGGCGCGACCGCCGCCACCGCGAAGCGGAAAGAAGGGAACGAAGACGATGTTCTCCCGTGCGCAGTAGTCGACGACCGGCTCGTACTTTCGCTCGGTGAGGTTGTAGTGGTTTTGCACGGCGGCGATCGGCACGACCTGGCGGGCTCGCTCGATCTCGTCGATCGAGACCTCGGAGATCCCGACGTGCCGGATCTTGCCGCGGTCGCGGTATTGCTTGATGGCGCCGAGACTCTCTTCGAGCGGTGTCTGCGGGTCGACGCGGTGCAGGTAGTACAGCGCGATGCTGTCGGTGCGCAGTCGGCGCAGGCTCTCCTCGATCTCGGCCTCAAGGACCTCCGGACGGCCGTGGCCCGGGTCATATCCGCCCTTGGTGGCCACGACGCAACCGCCGGGGTCGGGATCGGAACCAAGCGCTGCACCGATGGTCTCCTCGCTTTGCCCGCGGGTGTACAGGTGTGCGGTGTCGATCATCCCCACCCCCGCGCGAACGGCCTCCCTGATGAACGCGGCGTTCGCCGGCGTGTGGGTCAGACGGTTCGTTCCCAGCCCGATGCGGGCGATCTCCGCGTCACCGAATATCACGCCACCCAACGTAGCGACGCGGGCCGCCCGGTCGCCGGTCAGCGGCGTCCGTGACCGGTTCCCCGAATGCAGGGTCTGCCGGCTGACCTCGGGCAACGACGTCGCCGGCCACATCATCGCTGCGGCACGCGTGATGGGCCAGGACGCCGCGCCCGCGGGTTCAGATTCGATGTTCCCGATGATGAGCTGACGTCAGTCCTTGCGGAGCGCGTCCTTCACCTTGTCGGCGGCACCGCCGACCGCGTCCTTCGCCTTGCCGCTCGCCCGGTCGACCTTGCCCTCGTTCTTGAGATCCTCGTCGCCGGTCAGATCGCCGGCGGCTTCCTTGATGCGGCCCTTCGCGTCATCGACTGATCCATCACCCATGTCATGTCCTCTGTCTCGGGGGTTGTCGGATCCGTTTACCCCCTCAGGAGGTCGATCAGCAACGTGCTCCAGCCGAAGTTGCGCGCGCCGAGGCCCTGCCCGGTCAGCGGGTCGTAGTACGCAGCGGTGTCTCGTGCCCAAGCGACCTTCGCATCGAGGTACGTACGGATGCCGCCGCTGCGCTCGCCGTAGAAGAGCGCGACGTCCGCGACCTTGAGGAGCGCCGGGCGCGGCCGCCGCTGCGCTCCGCGCTGTCCACTCCGCCGGGTGTGCAGGCGCCGCCGCGCCTCGCGGACCGCCGCCTCACGCGGCACGGACGGAGTCCCCGAGCGCCTGATCTTGCTCGGCGGGGTCCAGCGCGCGGCGGTACCCGTCGGCGAGTCGCTGCAGGGAACGTTCCCAGGTTCGCTCGCCGACGGCCTCCAGCGCGGTGCGGGCGAGGCGCTCGCGCTGGAGGGGCTGATCGGCGAGCTCGAGCACCGCGGCGGCCAGCGCGTAGGGGTCCGGGGGGCAGAGCCGTCCGGTGGCGCCATTGGCGACGATGCTCGTCGGGCCGCCTTCGTCGACGGCCACGACCGGCAGTCCGCTCGCCTGCGCCTCGAGCAGGACCTGACCGAACGTGTCCGTCCGGCTGGCGAACAGGAAGATGTCGGCGCTCGCGTAGGCGACGGCGAGCTCGTTGCCCTCCAGCCAGCCGAGGAACGTCGCGTGCTCGCCGAGGCGCTCGCGCAGCGCGTTCTCCTCGGGACCGCCGCCGGCCAGCGCGAGGTGCAGCCGCGGGTCGCGCTCGCGCGCGGCCAGGAACGCATCGGCGAGCAGATCGGCGCCCTTCTCCTTGGTCAGGCGCCCGACGTAGAGGACCGTGATCTCGCCCGGCAGCAGGCCATCGACGCGCCGCTGCGGCGAGAAGCGGCTGAGGTCGACGCCGCGGTCCCAGCGCCCGATCTTGCCGGGGGCGATGCCCATGTCGCGCAGCACCTCATCCGAGGCGGGGCTCGGCGAGAGCACGCGCCGGCACTGCTTGTAGAACGCCGAGATCGCCATCCGGGCGGCGAGCTCGAGCCCGGGGTCCTGCGAGCGCAGCCCGGCGTAGACGGCGAGCTCGGTGTGGTAGCTGCCGATCACGGGCACGCCCATGACCCGGGCGATGACCGCGGCGGCGGCGCCCGAGGGGCCGGGCGAGCAGAGGTGGACGAGGTCGTAGCGGCCCTCGGCGAGCGTCTCGACGATTGCCGGCAGGCTCGGCACGCCGACCTTCAGGCCGGCGTAGAACGGGATGTCCACCTCGGCGACCGCGCTCAGCCGCCGGTCGACGCTCGCGTCGGTGCCCACGACCTCGACCTCGAAGCCGGGCACGCCGCGCTCACGCAGCTCGTCGAGCGTGTGCGTGACCCCGTGCATGCCGCCCACCGCGTCGGCGACGAGCGCGACGCGCAGCGGCTCGCCATCCCGGTGGGCCAGCTTGGCCTTCTCGCGACCGAGGAACGCCGCCGCCGGGGCGTACGGGATCGCCGCGAGGCAGGCGTCGAAGAGCGCGGCGGCCGCGCCCGGAAGGTCGGCGCCATCGGGCGCCATGGCGACGATGTCGTGCACCGCGCGGGCGAGCTTGCGCTCGTGACAGGAGCGTGCGCGGCGAAAGAGGTCGGCGTGAACGAAGTCCTCGCGCTGCAGGTAGGCGAGCAGCTCGGTCTCGGTGAGATCGAGCTCGACCGCGCTGAGCCATGCGCGCAGCAGCGCGCGGGCGTCATCGGGCCCGAGACCGCTGCCGGTCGCTCCGGTCCGCGCGTCGCCCTCGCGCATGAGCCGCTGGACCATCTGGAAGACCGCCTGCGGCGACGGCGGGGCGCCGTCGCTCGCGCCGCGCCCGAGCGCGCGCGTCGCCAGGCCCATCGCCGCGTGCGTCCACTTCGCGGCGCTGCCCTGCTCGCCGCGCGGCCGCGCGTTGCCGTCGGCGACGTGGCCGAGGAATGCGCGCCACGTCGTGCACGCGGGGGTCTCGGTGCACGTGCGGCCGATGTCGACCCCCGCGTGATCGTCCGAGCCGCCCACGCCGGTGCCGCCATGGGTCTCGATGTAGACGGCGGCGGGCGAGTTCAGCTCACGCGCGCGGGAGCCGTTGCGCGTCTCCCAGATCGGAAACAGCTGCGCCAGCCGGCGGCGATGGCGGGGCAGCAGCGGCGCCTCGACGGCGTAGAACGGGTGGGCGAGCGCGCAGGTGATGTCGCGCTCGCCAAGCTGTTCGGCGACGGCCTCGACGTCGCCGGCGAGCGCCTGCAGGCGCTCGTGATCGTCCGGAGTGATCCCCCAGACAAGGATGTGCACGGCCTGCGCCTCGCCACGAAATGAGGCCGTGAGCTCTTCGGAGACGAACGCGTCGTCGTAGCGCTCGGACAGCTCGAGCGCGCCGTCGATCGTGTCGTGGTCCGTGATCGTCACGAAGTCCATGCCGCGACGCTTGGCGAGCTCGTAGACCTCCTCGGGAGGCGTGGCACACTCCGGCAGCCCCAGCGCACGCTGGACGCCGAGCTTGGACACTGCCGAGGCGGTCGAATGGCAGTGCAGGTCGACCCGGCTGGTCGATAGGGGGGTCATCGTCGCTCCCTCGCTCCTCTGATGGGCTCTCGTTGTCTGCCTGGGAGTTTCCCTGCAAATCAACGGGTTTCGTGAACCAGGTGGGTCCGGGGTGTGATGTTCGTGTGAAGGACGCCTGGCGTCGCGGTTGACGGAATTGCAGCAATGAAGGAAGAGGGAGCAAGCTCGCCGCTCGTCTCCTCAAACGTGCATAAGTGACCACCCGTGCATCTCCGCCTCGCGCCCGGTCAGAAATGCACGTATGACGTGCACAAGTGACCACCGGTCGTGGGCGCCTGCGCCGTTGGTCACTTATGCACGTCTGGCGTCACCAAGCCGGATCTGGACCCGCTGCTTCATCGATGCAGTTCGTCCCACCTCGGGACGGCGTCCTGAACGATTCAGCGCTTCGCCGGGATGAACGAGATCGCGCCGTTTGTCTCGAGGACCGCGAAGCGCACGTCGTCCAGCGACGCGATCTGCTGCAGGCGCGCCTCGGCCATCAGCTCGTCCGGGGTGATGCGCTCGCGGCGCAGGTTGCGCTCGATCACCTCGCCGTCCTGCACGAGCACGAGTGGCTCGCCGTCGATCGCCGGGCGCAGCCGCGGCACCTTGAAGCTCAGGTAGCTCAGCAGGACCGTGAGCAGCGCGATGGTCGCGATGACCGTGACCGCGCCGGTCAGCGAGTAGTCGCTCTGCGTCACGCCCTGCTGCACGAGATCGCCCGTGACGACGAGCAGGATCAGGTCGAACGGCTCCATCGTCGACAGCTCCCGGCGGCCCACGACGCGCGTGATGAAGAAGATGACGAAGAAGACGATGACGGCACGGGCGACGAGATCCATGGCAGGCTCCTAGACCTAGGGCAACGCTAGGGCAGCGCGCTCGTGGTGTGGTCGATGCGTACGAGCGGATCGGTGGCATCGTCGAACTCCACGTTCATGTCCTCGTCGCCGACCGTGGTCGGGTTGACCTGGAGCTGGAGGTAGACGACGAGCTCGTCGCCGGGATCGAGCGCGGGATAGCTGAGCACGATCCGCGGCCCGCGGCTCGCCTCGCTCTCGGGCGATGGCGCGATGGTGTTGAGCTGCATCCCCTCGGCAAAGCCCGGCCCGAGGATGACCCGCGGATCGTCGATCCTGCGCGACGCGCGGATGACGACGCGCGTCCGCCACATCAGTCCGCCGCGCAGGACGCCGGGTGCCTCCAGGCGCATCCGTGCCCCGTTGGCGCTCGCCGTCGTGGACTCCGTCGCCTGCCCGAATGCCCCCGTTGCGGCGAGCACCACCGGCACGGCGACCAGCGCCAAGAGGGCGCGGCGGAGCCATGGCTGCCAGGCGCGGCCCTCGAGGTCGCGCGTGCGCCCGAGGTCCAAGGACTGGTCGACGGCGGTCATCCCCGCTCGCCCGCTGCGTTTGTGGCGCCGCGGCGTCGCTGGGGACCAACGGTGCCCTTCGGGTCCTGCGCGGAGCGCATTCCCGCCGCGAATACGCCGAAGCGGGTGCAGGCAGACGCGGCGAGCAGCGCCACGCCGGACGCCGCGGAGGCGCCCCGCGGCCCATGGTGCGCCGCGCTCGCGGCGAGCGCTCCCGTCGCCGACGGCACCTCGGCGGCGCGCATCAGCCGGCCCGCCCGGCCCTCCGCGTACGTCTCTGCGACCTCCGAGACGGCCGCCCCACGACCCAGACGGTCCTTCCCGCGGGCTTGCCTGACGACCGGCCATCTGGTGATCGACAACGCCATGAAAACCAGCCGCCGTGTACCCGCCCGCGCGCGCTGACAAGCGCCGGACGACGGCCTCGGCGCGTGACGAACTCGGCCGAGCTTGGCCGTGAACGACGCCCGGACGATCTTCTCGTGGCCCGGATCGCCGCGCGTCATGCTCGCGCTCACCGGCGGGTATCCCCGGTCGTGGGAACATCAGCGTCCGGCTCGGGTTGAGAGGCGTCCGAGACGGTTGAAGCACGACGGGACTGGGTCGCGCGGGCACATTGCGGACGGAGGACCATCGCCAGCCAGCGAGGTTTCACATGTCCGCCTTCGTCTTCACGTCCTCGACATCGTTATCCGTACGGCCCCTCGGGCTGTCCGCCCTGGCGTGGGGGACTGATGGCTGACGTGTTCTGTCGTGGCTGCCAGGCGAGGTTCGAGCGACCGCTCCCCCAACCGTACGGATCGATCTGCCCGTTCTGTGTGGCGCGGGGCCAGATCATCACGCTCACCGCTGCGCCGGACGACGCCGACGCGGCCCGGCCCGGCGTTTCTCACCAACACGCGCGCTCGGCGCGGGCGCCCTCCCCAGCGGCGCCGGCCCACCCCAAGCGGCGCGTCTAGCGGGTCGTCCACTGGTTCACGTGGCCGGAAGTTCTGCGGACGCGGGACTCGGAGCGGGTTCTCTTGTTGGCCGTCGTCGCTCCTCCGCGTCGACGTTTTTGAGCACGGCGTCGGGTACCCGCTCATTCATGGCGCGGAGACCGTGCCTGCCGGCCGTTTAGAGATCTCGTCAAGCGGAAAAACCCGCTGGCGCCATGCAAGCCGACGACCCGATTCCCCCCCCAGATTCTGTGCGTCAGGCGCACGCGCGCCCGAGCAGGAGGGCGGCGACGCGCCGCCGTGCGAGCCAGGCCGCGCTGGCCGCCGCGATCCGCGAGCTGCGCACGCGCGACCGCTTCGGCGCAACCCGCGCGCCCCGCCCGCGCGCCTGACACCTCAGCTCGGCCGCTCAGGGGACGAGATCCTCGCGAGCGCGCGCGAGGAGGTCTGAGAGCAGCCGATCGATGTCCTCCTCCTCCCCGCAGGCCGCGCGCTGAACCCCCGCGCCGCCCCCGTCGCCAAAGAGCTCGTCGAGTTCGAACAGCTCGGCTTCGCAGTCAAGCTCGCGCGCGGCGGCCTGCACGAGGTCGATCGTCTCGCTCAGCAGCTCCTCGACCGGCCGCAGGCGATCGTCATCGCCGGGGAGGGTGGCGTGCACCCCGCCGCGCGCCGCGCGAAACGACGCCTCGTCGAGGATCTCCGCCGGCGGTCCCTTCGCCGGCTCGGCCTCCTCGGCCATGTGGCGGGCGAGCGCGTGCACGAGCGCGACGAGCGGCGCGGTGTGGACGGGACCCAGCTGTGTGTCGAGTGCACGGATCTCCACGGTGCCCAGGCGCGGGTGCGGGCGCAGCTTCCACCAGTGATAGGTGTAGTCGGGCACGTCGGCGACGCGGGTGAGGCGCGCCGTGGACTGCACGAAGTCGTCGAACGAATCCATCGCGCGCGGCACGCCGGCCCGCGGCCACGAGCGCAGCGTCAGCGCTCGCGCTGAGGCCAACCCGGTGTCGCGACCGTGGCGATAGGGCGAGTTGGCCGCGAGGGCCTCGACCAGCGGCAGGTGGCGGCGCAGGCCGTTGAAGACCCGGATCGCGGTCTCCGCGTCGGGCATGCCGACGTGGATGTGCAGCGCGCACACCGGGGTCGCCCCCGCATCGCCAAGCAGGTGATCGATGCGCTCGTAGCGGCCGTCGTCGGTGATGACCGAGTCGCCTTCCACCGCGCTCGGGTGCGTCGCGGACGGGATCAGGCCCACCCCAGTGTCGAGCACGGCGCGGCGCAGCTCCGACAGCTCGCCGACCGCCTCGCCGACCGTCGGGCAGATCCCGGTGATGAGCTCGATCTGGCTGCGGTGAAGCTCGCTCTTGATCTCGCCGCGATCGAGGTCTCCGAGCTCGTCGAGCACGTCGGCGGCGACGTTGATGAGTCGCCCGTCCGCGGGGTCGGCGAGGAAGAGCTCCTCCTCGAGCCCGAGCGTGAACGGCGCTCCCTCCCCGAAATGGGTTTCCTCTCCGCGCACGACGGCTACTCCGTCGGGCTGTCCGTATCGCCCGAGCCGATCGCCTGGCTCGTGCGCGTGAGCGTGACGAACAGCAGGCCTCCGAGCATGTTGCCGGCGACGGCGATCACGAAGTTCAGGCCCACGTCCCCGATCCCGACGTCCGCGCCGAAGCGCATGCCGAAGATGAGCTCGAGCGTCACGACGATGACGTGGTTGAGCGAGACGAGGGCCAGCAGCGCGCCGGCGATCCAGGCGACCACGATGCGCCCGCCGACCGTCCCGACGCCCTCCACCATCCACGTCATCGCGGTGATCAGCGCGCCGCCCGTCACCGCGCTGACAAACGCGCTCCAGTGGTCGAGATTCTTGATGTGCTCGGCGACGTCGACGAGCGCGGGCGCGGCGCCTTCTGGCAGCACGCCCTTCGAGCTGACGATGAGGATCAACACCGTCCCGCCGAGGATGTTGAGAACGGGCGAGATCGTCCACAGCTGGACGAGCTTGAGCTTGGAGAGCTTGCCGGCCCGCAGCGCGCTCACCGGAACGAGGAAGTTCTCGGTGAAGAGCTCCGAGCGCCCCACGACGATGAACACGAAGGCGATCCCGAACGCGAGGGACCCCACCAGATGGCCCGCGCTCTTGCCGAAGTGAGGGGCGATCGCCGCGGTCGCCGCGGAGAGTGCGATGACCCCAAAGACCACGTCGAAGCCCGCGACGAGCGACGTGGCGGCGAGCTCGAGGCGCGAGCGGCTCAGCCGCCGGATGCCCTCGTCGCGGGTACGCGCGAACATCTCGTGCGGCTCGGGCTGCTCCTCGGGCTCGGTGGTCCCATCGGCCCCGGCCTCGAGCTTCTCCTGTTCGGGCTTGTCGGTCATCGCCGCCTCTTCTTGCCCGGTGACGTGGCCGGGCAAGCGTCGGGCGATCAGATCGCTGCTGGAACCCGCGCGGGCGGCGAATCAGCTTCGGCGCACCGCTTGGCGCCGCGGTTCGCGTCGCCTGGCGAGGGACGAGAACAGCATCCCCTCATCGGTCTGAGGCGACTTGAGAGCGAGGTTGACGAGCGGATGGCTGTGGTCCTTCACGGCACCTGGCCCAGGACCTCGACCGATGCGATGCGAGCCTTCCATCCGCCCGTCCCGGATGCGCTACGAAGCGGTGGGCAGCCGCGCCCGTGGCGGCAGGCCACCG